>NZ_BAABAB010000006.1:0-285084 GCF_039537205.1 Microlunatus ginsengisoli
GGGGTGCGGAGTCGGACGGGCGGTGCTGGGCGGGGTGCGGAGTCGGACGGGTAGTACTCGGTATAGGCGGAGGACCTGGGGCTCGCTACTCGGCGGCCGCGGCGTACGGGCGGTGCTGGGCGGGGTGCGGAGTCGGACGGGTGGTGCTCGGTACGGGCGGAGAACCCGAGGCTCGCTACTCGGAAGCGGCGGCCGCGGCGGCGTACGGGCGGTGCTGGGCGGGGTGCGGAGTCGGACGGGTGGTGCTCGGTACGGGCGGAGGACCCGAGGCTCGCTACTCGTCGCCCCAGCGGCGGGCGGTGGCGTCGACGACCTGTTCGACCCGGCTCGGCGGCGGAGCCTCCCGGCGGGCGAGCCGTGGCGCCCAGAGCAGCACCAGGACCAGGGCGAGCAGCGCGGCCACCACCGGCAGCCAGGGCCAGCTGAGGTCGTACCCCGCCAGGAGTGCCCCGAGCAGGCCGAACACCTGTGCCACCAGCTGGATCACCGCGAACCGTAGGGCGGGGGAGGCGAGGACTCGCAGCTGGACCCGCGCGGCCCAGCCGGTGGCGCCGAGCAGCACCGCCAGGGTGACACAGGCGTGCAGGCCGAGCAGCAGCAGCGGGCCGCGGCCGGCCCAGTCCTGATCGGGGTGCTGCACCATCGAGAAACCGAGGACCGCAACCAGGATCGGCGCTGCGGGCGAGCCCGGCCGGATCAGGATCAGCGCGGCGAGCACGCCCACGACCAGCCAGCCGAACGGGGTCTGCACAACCAGAGCCGCCGATCCGAGGGCCAGCCCGACGGCCAGCAGCCGAAACGCCCAGCAGGGCAGCCAGCCGTGCAGCTCGACCCCCACGGCCGGCTGCCGGGCCGCGCTCGGCAGTAGGGTCAGCATCGAGCGATACGCCTCTCGCACCCAATCGCCGAGCCGGCCTGGCAGCCGGTCGAGCGGGCCGCGCCGGCTCATCGGGCCGCCCCGGCTCATCGCGACGCCCCGAGCGGCAGCCGGCGCTGGCGGGCGAGCACGGTCAGCGCCGAGCGCGGGACGACCGGATCGGCGGTCGAGGGCCAACTGACCAGCTCGACGTCGTTGCCGGCCAGCCGGCGGATCCGGTCGCGCCGTTCGAGCGCGACGATCCGGTACGCCGTCAGCCGCCGCGAGTTCAGGTCCACGGTCGACAGCGGCGGCAGCACGTCGACGACGATCACCCGGTTGCCGGCCCGGCGCCAGTGGCTGGCCAGCCGCGCCGGATCGTCGTCGAGCAGGGTGGAGAACACGATGATCAACGCACCCGACGGCAACCGGGGGACGCGCTTGCGCTCGGTCGGCTCGCCCGCGGGCTGGGCCAGCGCGAGCCGGCGGACCAGGCGGTCGAGCTGACGGCGGCCGGCGGCCGGCGGGACCGGACGGCGCAGCCGGCCGAGATCCTCCAGCCCGACCCGGTCCCCGGCGTTCAGATAGTGCCGGGCGACCGAGGCCGCGGCGACCCGGGCGATGTCCAGCGAGCTGGCCTCCCGCTCGCCCAGCGCCGCGCTGTCGTTCCAGGTGACCACCCGCGGCCCGACCTCGTCGCGGGAGTCGACGACCAGCATCACGGTGGCGTCGGCGGTCGCGAAGGTGCGGCGGACGTACAGCGTGGTGATCGGGGGCGCGGCCCGGTCGGCGATGGGTGGGCCGCCGGTGTTCAGCCGTGCGGTCACCCGCCAGTCGATCCGGCGGAGCCGGTCGCCCGGTGCGAACGGCGCGACGTCGTGCAGGTCGCCGCCGTCGCCGGCCCGGCGGGACCCGTGCTGCCCGGTGAGCCCGGCCAGCCGAAACGGCAACGGTGCCAGCGCGAGCGGATGGCTGGTCGGCAGCACGGTCAGCTCGAGCGACTCGCGTTCGGCGGGCGGGATCACCCAGAGCCGGTCGGGCGAGGCGGCCCGCTGCTCCAGCCAGAACACCTCGCGCCGTCCGGTGCGGACGGTCCGCATGCTGACCGGGTACGTCCCCGGCCGGTCCGGCACCAGGCACTCGACCGGCCGGTGGCCGGGTGCGCCGACCCGGAATCCGACCAGGTTCCGTGGTCGTTCGGCTGCCTGGTCACCGACCCTGATCTCGGCGGTCAGCCGGCCCGAGCCCGGAGTCTGCTCACCGTGTGCGATCTGTACCTCCGGCCGGCCGGTGGGCCGGCGGAACCAGGTCCAGGCGACCATCAGCAGCAGCGGCACGCCGAGCACGCCGACGTCCGGCCGCCGCGCGAGCACGCCCATCGCCAGCACGACGATGCCGACCACCAGGCAGGCGGGATACGGGCCGGCAAGCAGCCACGGGGAGGGGTCCGGCCCGACGCCGGGCTGCCGTCCCGGCGGATCCGGTGCCTGCGGGGTCGAGGCTCGTGGGGCCGGCACGCTCACGAGCGGCTCAGCGCACTCGGGCGGTGGCGGCCGGCCCGGCGACCTGGCCGAGCACGATCCGGACCACCTCGGCGGCGGTGGTACCGCTGGCCCAGGTCTGCGGGTTCAGCGTGATCCGGTGCGCCAGCGCGGCGACGGCGATGTCCTTGACGTCCTCGGGAGTGACGTAGTCGCGCCCGTCCAGCACCGCGAGCGCCCGGGCGACCAGCAGCAGGGCAAGCGAGCCGCGCGGTGACGCGCCGACCTCGACCGCGGGGTGCGCCCGGGTGCCGGCGGCCAGCGCGACGCAGTAGTCGAGGATGTCCGGATTCACGTCCACGGTCTCCACGCCGGCCTGCATCCGGAGCACGGTGGCGGCGTCGACGATCCGTTCGACCGAGGTGGCCTCGGTCCGCCGGGCCAGCCGGCGGGACAGCACGTCCGCCTCGCCCGCCGCGCTCGGGTAGCCGACCGCCAGCCGGACCATGAACCGGTCCAGCTGCGCCTCCGGCAAGGGGTAGGTGCCCTCGTACTCCACCGGGTTGGAGGTCGCCATCACGTGGAACGGCAGCTCCAGCCCGAAGCTGCGGCCCTCGACGCTGACCTGGCGCTCCGCCATCGCCTCCAGCAGCGCGGACTGGGTCTTCGGTGCGGTTCGGTTGATCTCGTCGGCGAGCAGCAGCCCGGTGAACACCGGCCCGGGCCGGAACACGAAGCGGGCCTCCGCGGGGTCGTACACATAGGAGCCGGTGATGTCGGCCGGCAGCAGGTCCGGGGTGCACTGCAGCCGGCGGAACTCCAGCCCGAGCGCCTGGGCCAGCGACCGCGCGGCCAGGGTCTTGCCCAGCCCGGGTACGTCCTCGAACAGCACGTGGCCGCCGGCCAGGATTGCGGCCAGCGCGGTGCGCAGCGCGGTGTCCATCCCGACCACGACGGTCTGCACCGAGTCCAGCACCTGGCGGCCGAGATGGGCCACCTCGCGGATCGGCAGCGGCCGGCCGGCGGTGTCGGGCTCCGCCCGCAGCTCGGCTGAACTCATCGGGGGGTCTCCTCCGGGGTGAGGCGCTCGACGACATCGAGGGCGGCGACGAACTGGGCGTAGCGCGGCAGGCGGTTCGGATCCAGGGACAAGGCGTCGAAGGTGGTCGCACCGAGCAGCCGGCGGCACTCGGCGGCGTCGTCGGAGGAGTCGAGATCCAGCCCGTGCTCGGCCATCCGCCGCGCGGCCAGGCCGTGCAGTCGCTGCGCCGACCACCGGTCCACCCGGTCGTCGCTGCCCTGCATTCCCCACGACAGCCGAGCCACCTCGCGCCGGGTGCCCTCGTTACGGGCGGACTCGGGCTCGGCGGGCCAGCCCTCCGGCTCACCGCCGACCAGCGCCCGCAGGGAATAGATCGCGACGACGACCAGGCCGATCGCCGAGGCGTTGGCCAGATCGAGGCCGATCAGCCAGCCCAGCCCGGTGATCGCGGCGACGACCAGAAGCCGGCCGGCCATCGCGCCTGGCGACAGGCCGATCGCGCCGCGGATCGGGCGGGTCGAGCCGCGGGCCCGGCCGGTCGTGCCCGCCGTCCGGGTCATCGGCCGCTGCCGGCGTCGGTGGTGGAGTCGGGAGTCTCGAAGGCCGACCAGCTCGCCGCGAGTCCTTGCAGGCATGCTCGGGCATGCTCCCGGTCGGCGGCGCTGAGCCCGTGCCAGGAGAACCGCGCCTGGTGATACAGCCGGAGCAGCGCGTCGATCGACTCCCGGTCCGCCTTCGTGGTGGCCAGCACCCGGGCGGTGAACTCGGTCGGGGTGTCCGACGGCTTGCGGCCCACTCCCGAGCGGGCGGCGGCGTGCTCGAGCGCCACCCAGGCTCGGAGCACCGCGTCGGTGGGGTTCCCGGTCACGCTGAGCTCGTCCAGCGCGGAGATCAGTCCGGCTCGGATCACCGGCGCGTCCGGACGTACCTCACCGGGGAGGGTGTCGGCCTCGATCTCCAGCTCGTGCCTGCCCCGGAACCGTTCGGCCAGCCGCCGCCACAGCCAGACCAGGAGCAGGGCCGTCAGCAGCGCGATACCGATCAGCATGGCCCAGGTGAGCCAGTGCGGCGGCTCGCCGGACATCACCGGCTCCGCGGACCGGCCGCCCAGCGGGGCAGGGTTCTCCTGCGGCGGGCGGACCTCCGGGAGGGATCCCGGACTCCACAGGCCGCTCCGATCCGAGATCGTCCAGGGTCCGCCGGCCGCGGCAGCGACGACGGCAACGAGCCCGGTGAGCAGGGCGAAGACCAGCGCCAGCGTTCCGGTCCGCACCCGCCGCATGGCTCGCCTCCTCCTCGGGTCAGCCTAACGGTGTCGGTCGACGCAGCGGCGGGCTCGAAACAGGGTCCTCCGGCGCCGGCCCTGATTCCGTCCCGCCAGTGCGCTCGCAGGGCCCCGAATCCGGGCATCGGCGGGCGCTGGAGGGAGAGAATCAGGCCGCGGCCGTCCACAGGTCCGGCGCCGCTCGGATGATCGTCCACAGATTTCCGCGCGGGCGGCACGATCGCGCCGCGATCGGGAGTGTCTCGACATGACAGCTCGCGATCGCATCGCCGGTCTGCTCGCCGCCGAGGCCGTGGTCGTCCGACGCGAGCACCCGGAACTCTCCACGGCGCTGGACTGGCTCGTGCGCACCGGTGACCTGACGGCGGTGCTGCCCGGCGCGTACACCACCCCGGTCGCCGCCGGAGATCCTCGCGCGGTGATCGCCGCCGTCGCCCGAGCGTGGCCGGGCTCGGTGTTCACCGGCGCGGCAGCGGCCCGCCTGTCCTACTGGCCGGAGGCGCCCTTGCAGATCGTGACGGCGACCGCGGAGCACCGGCGGGTCGGGTCGAGGATCCTCCGCTGGCAGCGGCGCATTGTCCCGCCCGAACTGGTCACCGCGAGGAACGGTCTCCGAGTCACCACACCGTCGCTGACCGCCCTCGATCTGTCCGACCTGGACCACACCGAGGCACTGGACGTGGCGCTGCGGAAGCGGGTCGTGACACTCGACACGCTGCGCGAGGCGCTCCGGCTGACCCCGTGCCGGGCCGGGAACGCGGCGCGTTGGGCGGTGTTCCTGGACTCCCGCGCCGACCCGTGGTCCTATCCCGAGCGGCTGGGTCACCGGCTGCTGCGATCGGAAGGAATCACGGGGTGGACGGCGAACGCCTGCTTTCTGGCGCCGGGAGGTGAGCTCTACTACATCGACATCGCGTTTCGCCGGTTGCGCCTGGCGATCGAGATCGACGGACGGGTGCACGCGACCGACCCGGCGGTGTTCGAGTCCGACCGGTGGCGGCAGAACGCGCTGGTCGGCGCCGGCTGGCGGGTCATTCGTTTCACCTACCGGATGATGGTCGAGCACCCGGAGGTGTTCATCGCGACCATCCGGGCACACCTTCCCTGATTTCGTCCCGGCAGTGACGTCGCACCCGCCGGAACGGGGCCCTCAGCGACGAATCGGGGGACAAAATCAGGGCAGGCGGCGCTCCATCACCGCAACTCGGGGTGGTCCAGCTTGCTCTGGACCTGATCCGCAGCGGTCTTGACCACGCCAGAGACCGGATCGGGCAGCTTGTCGGCGTTCGACTTCACCTGGCCGGCCATGTCGGACACCTTCTGCTGCACCTCCGGATCGCCCGCCATCCGCTTGGCCCGGTCCGTGAAGCGCGCCAGCTTGGCCCGTCCCTGCTCGGTGCCGAACAGGTATCCCACGGCTGCGCCGAGCCCGGCGACCACCAGCATCTTCTTCATCTCACCCATTCTCGTCCTGCCCTCACCCGGGGGACGGGAGGGGTCGGAGGATGGGGGACAGAGGGGTCTCCGGAGCGAGCCGGAGACCCCAGGGTGGTCGACCGGCTCAGCCGAGCGGCCGGGTGAGACCGAGCGGGTCGTTCAGGCAGGCATCGCGGGCCGCCAGCGCGGCGCCGCGGACGACCCGAGGAACGACCTCGGTCAGCCCGACGATCTCGGTCTCGGAAAAGACGGCCACCGCCGTCCGTACCTCGGTGCGTTGCCGGATACCCGCCAGCAGATACGGACTGAGCACGCCCAGATAGCCACCGAGGATCACCTCGTGCGGGTTCACCAGGCCGATCACGTCGTCCAGGACCCGGCCGAGGATCTCGGCCGACCGGTCGAGCACGCGGAGTACGTCCGCGTCGCCGCCGGCTGCCGCGTCGGCCAGCAGCTGGACGGCCCGGTCCGGATCGGCATCGACCTGCTGCTCGGCGTCGGCCAGCGACATCAGGCCACCGTCGGCAAGCAGCCGCGGCAGCCCGACGTAGGACTCCAGGCAGCCGTGCCGCCCGCACCAGCAGGCCGGGCCGCTGGGATCGACGTTGGCGTGGCCGAAGTCACCGGCCCCGCCGTGCGCGCCGCGATAGATCTCACCGGCGATCACGACGCTGCTGCCGAGTCCACGCATCCCGCCGAGGTAGGCCGCCACCGTGTGAGGCGTCGACGGCAGCTCGACCCGGGCCGCATGAAGTCCGGCGAGGTGGCAGTCGTTGGCGATACCGACGTGAATACGCCGGATGTCCAGTTCCGCCAGAACGTCGTTGACCAGCGATATCAGGGAATAGTCCTGCCAGCCCAAACGGGCCGACCAACTCACTGTCCCGGTGTCGCGGGTGACGTATCCGGTGACGCCGACCTCGACCGCGAGGAGTTCTTTGTCCGGTGGCAATTGCGCCATTTCTCGGACCAAGATGTCGCGGATGATGCCCGGCCCTTCAGCAGCAGAGCTGCGAAGGTCCACCGGTATTGAAGCGCTCCACACCTCTCGGCCGCCGACAGTGACCGCACTGAAGCGGACCTGATCGACGTCGATGTGGATCCCGAGTGCACACCATGGCTCACCATCGAGTGCGATCGGACGGGTGGGTCGGCCTGCCGCGGGGCGCCGGATCGGGTCGAGTTCCTTGACGAGCCGGCGTGATCTCAACTCCGAGATCAAGTCAGTCATCGTCGATATACCCAACCCGCAGCCCTGTGCGATGTCGTGACGACTGCTCGAGCCGTTGTCACGCACATAGCGCAAGATGCTGGTCAGGTTTCCTTGCCTCAAATCCCCCGAGCCGCCGCTGCCGCGCACGCCAAAACTTGGGTGTCGCGATGTTGGCATGGGGTCGATGGTAGCCGTTTGTTGTCGTTTCAAAGATCTGAACGGCGAAATTTCGCGGACCTGTGAACAGACTCGTGAAGTAATCTCCGATCCACCTGCTGCCGTGGTCTCAGACCAGTGCTGCCACCGGCCCGTCGCACGATCGGCTCACCACTCGATCCGCCCGCTACTCAATCGGGCCCGCACCGAATCGACCCGCGTAACTCGATCGGGCCGCATAACCTGGAGCTCACAGCCCGGCGACCCGGAGGCGGGGACATCATCGATCACTATCAGTACCTGCTGCTGATGGCGGGCTGCCTGCTGGTGACGTTGCCGCTCGAGCTGGTGATCGGCGCCAGGGTCTATCGGCGGCCGCAATTGCTGCTGCGGGCCGTGGCTCCGGTGGTGGTGGTGTTCTCGGTCTGGGACGTTGTCGGGATCCTGGCCGGGCACTGGAGCTACAACCACTCCTTCGTCACCGGCGTCCACCTGGTGCTCGGCATGCCGCTGGAGGAGCTCGTCTTCTTCGTGGTGGTGCCCATCTGCGGCCTGCTGACGTACGAGGCCGTGGGGATCATCCTGGGCCGCACCGGCGTCCGCGGGCGGGCCCGAGCAGAGGGGCGACCTGATGCCTGACTACACCACACTGACGGTGATTGCCGTGGTCGCTGTGGTCGTGATCGAGCTGGCCTGGCTACGGACGGGGATCTTTGCGTCGCTGCAGTACTGGTTGACGATGGCGATCGTGGTCGCCTTCCAGATCCTGGTCGACGGCTGGCTCACCAAGCTGTCCGACCCGATCGTGATCTACGACCCGGACACCATGCTCGGCGTACGCGCCCCCTGGGACATCCCGATCGAGGACTTCGGCTTCGGGTTCGCCATGGTCACCCTGACCGTCATGCTGTGGCGCCGGGCGATCGCCGCATCCGGCCGGACTGCATCCAATCGAGCGCCGGGTGAGAAGTCACACCCGGGCCCAACCGAAGCGGACTCGGCCGAGGGAGGCCCGACCGATGCGAGCCGGACGGAGGCGACGTGACCGACACCGAGATCGCGACCGAGCGCGAGCTCGGCCCGACCGCGGGCGCAGCGAGCGACCGACCACGGCTGCTGGCCGACTTCGACCGGGCCGCGGCCCGTTATGACCTGATGGTCGCGCTCAACCCGGGCTACCACCGCCATCTGCGCTCCGCCGCGACGGCGCTGATGGACCGGCTCCCCAGTCCGGATCGCGGCAGTCCGGATCGCGGCAGTCCGGATCGCGGTGTTTCAGATCGCGGGGCACCCAGCCTGCTCGACCTCGGCTGCGGCTCCGGCGCCTCGACCAGGGCTCTGCTCGCCGCGGAGGGGCGTGTCCTCGCACCGTCGATCGTGGCCGTCGACGCCTCGGCCGGCATGCTGGCCCGGGCGCGCGACAAGGACTGGCCGGGCGACGTCCGCTTCCGGCAGGGGCTGGCCCAGGACCTGCCGAGCCGGCACGGCGATTGGGGCATCCGCGCGCCGCTCGACGGGGCATTCGCGGCGTACCTCTTCCGCAACCTGCCGGGCGCCGGGGCCGCCGGGCACTCGGTCCGCGACGACGTACTCCAGGCCGTGCGGGACCTGCTGCGTCCGGGCGGCGTGTTCGTCACCCAGGAGTACTCGCTGGACGGCTCCCGCTCGGCGCGGGTCCGGTGGACGGCGGTCTGCCGGGCGGTGGTGATGCCGCTCAGCCGGCTGACCCGGACCGATGTCGCGCTGTACGACTACCTGTGGCACAGCGTGCTCTCCTTCGACTCCGTCGAGCGGTTCGCCGATCGCTTGTGGCGGGCGGGCTTCGTCGATGTCGAGGTCCGCACGGTGCGCGGGTGGCAGCACGGCATCCTGCATACCTTCCGCGCCCGCGTGCCGTGCTGATCGGCGCCGGTCGATGGCGGCCCGGGCGGGACCGGCATGCCGTCCGGCACGCCGCGCCGGCCGGCCGGGAACGGGCGAGCGGGCCGAGGCCCCGGGTGGTCGTCGTCGGTGCCGGGATCGCCGGCCTGGCTGCCGCCACCGCGCTGGCCGAACGCGACATCGGGGTCGTCATGTTGGAGCAGTCGCCCCGGCTCGGCGGCCGGGTCGCGGCGTGGCCTCTACCCGGCGGCCGGACGATGAGCCGCGGCTTCCACGCCTTCTTCCGGCAGTACTACAACCTCCGGGCACTGCTGCGCCGGGTCGACCCGGCGCTGGAGCGGCTGGTCCCGATCGCGGACTACCCGCTGATCAGCGCCGACGGTGGACGGGACGCGTTCGACCGGGTGCCCTCGATGCCCCCGTTCAACATCCTCGGCTTCGTCGCGCGGAGCCCGAGTTTCCGGGCGCGCGACCTGATCGGGGTGGATGTGGGCGCCGCGCTCGAGCTGCTGCGGGTGCGGTATCCCGACTCCTTCAGCGCGTACGACGGCGAGAGCGCGGCGGAATTCCTCGACCGGCTGCGGTTCCCCGCCGCCGCCCGGCACCTGGCGCTGGAGGTGTTCGCCCGCAGCTTCTTCGCCCCGGCGGAGGACTTCGCTGCGGCGGAGCTGGTCGCCATGTTCCACAGCTACTTCCTCGGCTCGTCCGAGGGACTGCTGTTCGACGTACCCGACGACGACTACGACGCCACGCTGTGGGCTCCGCTCGGCCGCTACCTGCACGGGCTGGGTGTCGAGATCCGCACCGGTACGTCGGTGGTCGGCATCGCGCCCACCGCCGACGAGGTGATGGTGGAGACGTCGGCGGGGGTCGTGGTCGCCGACGCCGTGGTGATCGCGGCCGACCCGGCCGCCACCCGGTCGCTGATCGCCGACTCGGCGCTCGGACCCGAGAGCTGGCGGGAGCGCGTCGCCGGCACCCGAAACGCGCCGCCGTTCGCGGTCTGGCGGTTGTGGCTGGACCGCCCGGTGCGGGCTGACCGGCCGGCGTTCCTCGGCACGAGCGGCTTCGGGCCGCTGGACAACGTGTCGGTGCTCGAGCGGTTCGAGCGGGGCGCGGCGACCTGGGCGCAGCGCCACCACGGGTCGGTGGTCGAGGTCCATGCGTACGCCGTCTCGGGCGCCGACCTCGCACCGGGCGCCGACGGCCGCCCGCTGGTGCGGGCCCGCCTCGACGACGCGTTGCACCGGGTCTATCCGGAGGTCGCGGCCGCGACGGTGCTGGATCAGGAGTGGCTGGTGCAGGCCGACTGCCCGTTGGTCGACACGTCGCCGTGGCGGCTCCGCCCCGGCGTCCGGACGCCGGAGCCGCGGGTGCTGCTGGCCGGCGACCACGTGCGCTGCGACCTGCCGGTTGCGCTGATGGAGCGCGCCGCGACGACCGGGTTCGAGGCGGCGAACGCGCTGCTGGCGGGCTGGGGGCGGGCGGGTCACGACCTGTGGACCGTGCCCATGCGCGGGTTGCTCGGGCCGCGGAGTGGTCGGTCCCGAATCGGGTAGGGAACGGGCGACCGAACTCGACGGCGAGGAGAGAGACCGATGGCCGTGACCGCATTCCAGGACTTGACGCTGGCCGATCGCGACCGCAGCTGGGACGGCGACGCCGCGGAGAAGCGGGTCCGGCGCTGGGCCGACGCGGACGACGAGCCCAACGAGAAGTACCGCGACGCACACGTCTGGTACGACGCGGACAACAAGGACAACTTCACCGCCTACAAGCTGCTGATCGCCGATGTCGTCGACGGCAGCCTCGTGGCCGTCCCGCGCGGCGTGATGGCGGCCGCCGCGGTGATGCAGGGCTCGCGCGGCGGCGTCGACCTGCCCGCCAAGGACATCGACCGGGTGAAGAGCCACCTGGCGAAGTACTACGCGAAGCTCGGCGACACTGCGCCCTGGGACTCCTGACCTTCGATCGCTCCCGCTCCACTTCGCGTTCCCACCCACTCGGCTCGCCCCGCCCCCGCGCCACTTCGCGCGGTTTCCACCCACTCGGCTCGCCCCGCCTCACTTCGCGCGGTTCCCGCCCACTCGGCTCGCCCCGCCCCGCCCCCGCTCACTTCGCGCGGTTCCCGCCCACTCGGCTCGCCCCGCCCCGCCCCCGCTCACTTCGCGCAGCTGCCACCCACTCGGCTCGCCCCACTTCGCGCGGTTTCCACCCATTTCGTCCCGCCCCCGCTCCACTTCGCGCGGTTTCCACCCACTTCGCGCGTCGCGCTTCACGAGCGCGAAGTAGGTCCAACCCGAGCGAAGTTGGATCCGTCTCGACGGGGCCGTGTTCGCCTCGCCCTACCCGGCGCCCCGGCGCTCCACCAGGCGCTCTTTCGCGCGCTTCGACCCGCTCCGGCCGCCCCCGCCCGACTTCGCGCGGTTTTCACCCACTTCGAGCGTCGAGCTGCACGAGCGAAGTGGATCGAACCCGAGCGAAGTTGGGTCGTCTTGACCCGCCCTCCAGTCGACCCGCCCCCCAGTCGACATCGACCCGCCCCAGCCGTCCCGTCCCGTTCGACCCGGCCCGTTCGCCTCACCCGGGTTCGCGCGGGATCCGGCGCTTTGGCGGGCCCGACTTCGCGCGGGTTCCACCGACTCCAGCCGCCCCGGCTCCACTTCGCGCTGTTTCCACCCACTTCGCGCGTCGAGCTTCACGAGCGAAGTAGGTCCAACCCGAGCGAAGATGGACGAAGCGAGGCGGGCGCCGTGCGAGGTGGGCGCCGCGCGAGGTGGGCGTCGCGCGAGGCGGGTTCGAGCGACGCGGGCGCCGTGCGAGGCGGGTTCGAGCGAGAGGGTCCGTGCGCGGCGCGCGAGGCGAGCACCCAAGGAGAGCCCGAGCCACGCGGCGATGAGGCTCAGCCGGGAAACTCGCCGCGGGCGCGGAGGTCGTAGCGGCGCTCGGCGTAGGCGAGGTCGTCGACCCACAGCTTCCGGGCGGTCCGCCGGATCGAGGGGCGCAGCAGCGGCGCGAGCCAGCGGGCGGCGGCGAAGCCGGTCCGGTCGGAGTACGCGATGGTCGCCTCGGTCATGATCGTCAGCGGCCGCCCGCGGGAGTCCAGCCCGGTCGGCGTCGCGTGCGTCTCGACCACGCTGCCGGCGCCCTCGCCGTCGACGATCCGCATCACGATCGTCCGGGTGTCGGGGCAGCTGAACTCCGCTCGGACCGGCACCCCCCAGGTCCGGTTCAACCGGAACGTGACGTCCACCACGAGCCGTCGCTCGTCGCTCGCGGCGTCGTCGACCACCAGGTGGGAGAAGGCGTACGGGTGGAACCAGGAGCCGTGCCAGGGGTCGAGTCGGTTGGCGATCACGTCCTGCGGCTCGCAGATGCCGGTCTCGTGGATCACCGCGATCACCGACGCGGACAGCGGTGGCCGTGGCGGCAGTGCCGGCCGGTCGGTCGCGGTCTCGCCCTCGGTCGGCAGCCCGACCCAGATCAGCACGCCGTCGTCATAGGCCCGGTACGGCGACCAGGTCGCGTCCCCGTCCGGAGTGAAGGCGAGCCCGTGCCAGCGGCAGTACATCGTGCCGCCGAGCACCGGGCAGTCGTCGAGCAGCGCGCCGAGGTGCGGGCAGGCGCCCGGCCCGGCGACCAGGGTGCCGTCGGACGTCCGCCAGAATGTCACCTCGCGGCCGGCGACGGTCCGGGCGACCGAGGCCGAGCGGCCCACGTCCGCGCTGACCCCGGCGACGAACCAGCCGCCGGAGTTCTGGGCCTGCGACTCGGCCAGCGCGGCCGCGATCCGGCCCGGTCGGGCCAGTTTCCAGGTCGACGTCATCCGGTCCTCGCGCGGCTGTGGCACCCGAGCGATCGGGATCCGCGCCGCGGCCCGGCGGCGCCCGGCCGGTACGTCCGGGGTGGCGTCAGTGCGAGTCCGAAGTGACACTCTGCGGTTCCCCCTGCCTGGGTCGGGTGGCCTTGGCGAGCTGGCGGCCCGGTCCGGCGATCATGATCGCCGCGGCGGTGGCGGCCTTGCGCACCGTCGGAACCCGGGCCCGCCGGGTCCAGATGTTCATCTCCGCGGCCTCGATCCGATCCAGGATGCGCGCGTACAGCACCCTGGCGGCGCCGACGCAGCGGGCCGAGCGGGCCGGCAGCATCGCGATCCCGGTGTCGGCGAACGCATACAGCGCGCGGTTGCGCTCGATCTCGTGGGCCATCAGCGCCTTGAACTCCGGGGTCGGCCGGCGGACGCGCAGGTCGACGCCGAAGGCGTCCAGATCCTCCTGCGGGACGTACGTCCGCCCGCGGTCGAGGTCCTCCCGGATGTCGCGGAGGAAGTTGGTCAGCTGGAACGCGAGCCCGAGCGAGCGGGCGGGCGCCTTCGCGGCCGGGTCGAGCGGCTGCAGCACCGGCAGCATCATCTCCCCGATCACCGCGGCCGAGCCCTCCATATAGCCCAGCAGGTCGCCCCAGGTCGGGTACGTGCTCTGGGTCAGGTCCATCGCCATCGCGGCGAAGAACCGGTCGAAGCACTCCGGGTCGATCTCGGCGGTGCGGGCGGTGTGCACGACCGCCGACAGCACCGGGTCCTCGCTCCCGCCGGCGGCCAGGTCCCGCCCGAACCGCTCCACGAAGTCGTGCAGCCGGGCGCCGGCCGCCACCGGGTCGGCCACGGTGCCGGTCTGCGGGTCGTCCACGATGTCGTCGGCGAGCCGGCACAGCGCGTACACGGCGTAGACGTGCTTGCGCTGCGGCCTCGGCAGCATCGCCGCACCCCAGAAGTACGTCGTCCCGTAGCGCCGGGTCAGGCTCGCGCAGCGCCGATAGCCCTCGCGCAGCCGGAGCTCGTCACCGGACGGACTCACGTCGCGACACCTCCCAGATACCGCGCCACGCGTTGCGCGGCCAGCTTCCCCGAGATCAGCACCATCGGCACGCCCACGCCGGGCACCGTGCCCGAGCCGGCGAAGCACAGTCCGGGCACCCGCCGCTCGACGTTGGGCGGTCGGAACGGCCCGGTCTGGGCGAACGTATGGGCCAGCGCGAACGGCGTGCCGCCCGCCAGACCCTGCGCCCGCCACTCCAAGGGTGTCACGAGCCGTTCGGTGACGATCTCGACCGGGTACCCCGAGCGGTCCAGGAAGGTCAGCAACCGTTCCTGCATCGGCTCCCGCTCGCGGGTCCAGTCGACCCGGCCCGCGACGAGGTTGGGCACCGGCTCGAGGACGTAGAGGGTGGAGCAGCCCGCCGGCGCGGCGGTCGGGTCGTCCAGCGAGGGCACCGTGACCAGCCGGGACGGGTCCGGCATCAGCTCGCCCCGCTCCAGCAAGGCGGTGAACGCGGAGTCCCAGGCGTGGCCGAAGTGGATGTTGTGGTGGGCCACGTCCGCGTCCGGCAGTCCGCGTACGCCGAGGTGCCAGACCACCGCCGAGGGGGAGTACGTCGGTCGCCGCAGTGCGCGGGGCGGACGCAGCTCGGGCAGCAGCCGGTCGTACGCCGTCGGCAGGTCGAGCGTGCAGACCACCGCATCCGCCACCAGCGCGTCGCCGCCGGCCAGCCGGACGCCGGCGAGGACGCCGTCGCGCCGGCGCAGCAGACCGGTCACCTGCTCGCCCAGCACGATCGTGCCGCCAGCCTTCTCCACCGCGGCCGCCATCGCCAGCGGCACCGCGTGCATGCCGCCCTCGGGAAACCAGACGCCGGAGATCGAGTCCATGTAGGTGATCACCGCATACAACGCGAGCGCGTCGGCGGGCGCCAGCCCCGCGTACATCGCCTGGAAGCTGAACAACCGGCGGAGCCGCTCGTCGGAGAACCGGCGGCCCACCGCCCGGCCGAGCCGGCCGAACGCACCGAGCCGGAGCAGCCGCAGCGCCGCGCCCGGATCGGACAGCAGGCCCAGCGGTGAGTCGTAGTTGTGGTCGATGAAGGCCGGCAGCTCGACCTCGTACAGCTCGGTCAGCCAGTCGACGAACCCGTCGAAGGCGGCCGCGTCAGCCTCGCCGCTGGCGCGCCGGATCTCTGAGCGCATCCCGACCCGGCCGGAGACCACGTCGATCCGGCTGCCGTCGGCGAACCGGGCCCGATAGGCGGGATCGAGCCGGCGCATCGGCAGCACCTGGTCCAGCTCGACGTCGACCGCCGCGAGTGCCTCGGCGACCAGTCCCGGCATGGTCATCACCGTCGGCCCGGTGTCGAAGCCGAAGCCGTCCTGCTCGAGCCGGCCACAGCGGCCGCCGACGATCGGCTCCCGCTCGACCACCGTCACGTCGTGTCCGGCGGCCAGCAGGTGGCAGGCGCTCGCCAGACCCGCCAGCCCGGCGCCGATCACCACGACCCGGTTCATCGGCGGCTCACCGATCGCGCCAGGCGATCTCGACCGCCATCCGGCGCAGTCCGGCGATCCCGGCCGGGTCGAGCACCCGGTCGTCCAGCGCCCGGCAGGCGGCGCGCACGTGCCGGTCGATCAGGTCCTCCACCTCGTCCCTCAGGCCGGCCCGATCGAGGTCGGCGATGACCGCCTCGACGTCGTCTCGATCGCCGTCGCCCCTGGTCAAACGGCGGAGCCGGGCCGCTGCGGGCCCGCTCAGCCGATCCTGGGCGAGGGCCATCACCACGGTCGGCTTGCCCGACAGCAGGTCGTCACCGGCCGGCTTGCCGGTCCGGGCCGGGTCGCCCCAGACGCCGAGCAGGTCGTCGCGCAGGGCGAACGCCTCACCGAGCTCGCGGCCGTACGTCGACAGCCCGGTGGTGAAGTCCGCCGGTGCGGCCGCGGCGACGCCGAGCTGGAGCGGCCGTTGCACCGTGTAGCCGCCGGACTTGGACCGCGCCACGTAGCGCGCCTGGCGCAGGTCGACCCGGCTGCCCGCGCTGCCGGTCAGGTCGTGCCGCTGGCCGCAGACCAGCTCGACCACCAGCTCCCGCCAGATCCGGCGCATCTCCGGAGGCAGCCCACCGGCCAGGTGGTCGGCCTCCGCATGGGCCAGGTCGCCGAGCAGGATGGCGATGCTGTCACCGAACCGCCGCGAGCAGCCCTGCGCACCCGCGGCGGCATGCAGGTCGCGGGCGCGGACGTGCACCGTCGGCCGGCCGCGACGCGATTCGGACTCGTCCATCACGTCGTCGTGGATCAGCGCGAACAGGTGCAGCAGCTCCAACGCCGCGCCGACCCGGACCACCTCGGCCTGGCCGATGCCACGCCGCCGGCCGCCGGCGGCGACCCAGCCCAGGTAGGACATCACCGGGCGCAGCTGTTTGCCCCCGGCGGCGCCGAGCTCGGCGAGCAGCTCCGGCAGGTCCCGGTCCAGGATGTCCCGGTCCGGGAAGTCCCGGTTCAGGATGTCGGTGCCGGGATCGGCGTCTTCCCGGCTGGTCAGGCGGGCCGCCCGCAGCTGGTCGCGCCACAGGCCGCTCAGGTCGTCGAGCGCCTCGTCGAACAGGGCGTCCACCCGGCGCAGGTGGGCCCGGATGTCGGCGGGCCGTTCGGCCGGGAACGGCACGATCAGCGCTCGGGAGGTCGTCCGCGATGCCGTGTCGGACGCGACCGCGTCCAGCTCGCCCGGATCGAGCTCGCCCGGATCGCTGCCGTCCGGATCGAGACTGCCCGAAGCGCTCACGCCGACCTCCCTGTGCTGTTTGCCGGCGCCGGTTGGGGGTGGGCCGGATCGGTCAGGGCCTGCGCGCGCCGATCAGGGCGACCTGCTCGACCGACCAGGGGCTGAAGGCGAACGGAGTGGCCGCCATGGCCGCCACCGCCTCGCTCCAGTCCACCCACGCGTAGTCCATGACTTCTTCGGGGTTCGTGCCCAGGATCGCCTTTGGATGCACCGCCTCGGCCGCGAAGACCGGACAGATCTCGTTCTCCACGACGCCGCTGGCGTCGGTCGCGGTGTAGGCGAAGTCGGGCAGCACACTCCGCAGCCCGGTGAGCTCCAGGCCGAGCTCGTGCCGGACCCGGCGGGTGATCGCATCGCCCATCGGCTCGCCGACCCCGGGATGCCCGCAGCAGCTGTTCGTCCACACGCCGGGCCAGGTCTTCTTGGCCAGCGCCCGGCGGGTCAGCAGCACCCGTCCGGAGGGGTCGAAGATGTGCACCGAGAAGGCCAGGTGCAGGGGCGTGCGGGCGTGATGGACGTCGGCCTTCGGGCTCTGCCCGATCACCGAGCCGTCCCGGTCGAGGAGGACGACCTGCTCGTTTCGCACCCGGCGAGGTTACCCCCGGCGATACACCTCAACCGTGTTCAGGGGGCCGGTCCACTGCGCCCGCCGGGTCAGACCCGCTCCAGCGAGCACCCGTTCGTCGGTCGTCCGCTGGTCGCTCGGATAGTCGGCCCGCCGGACCACGAAGACGTCGTCCAGTCCCTGCAGCCGCGGCCGGGCGGCGGCCAGTGAGAGCGAGCGGCCGGTGAGGTTCGCGTCCGCCGCCGGGGTGCTGACCAGGGTGACGTCCCGCATCCCCGCGACCGCGTCCGGATAGATCGTGGCAAGGGTTCGCGACGTGGTGCCCGAGGTGGAGTCCGTAGCGGTGGCCGACCGAGGCGCGAAGTAGACACCCTCGGAGCCGAGCGTGCGCTGAGCGGCGACGAAGGCGGCCGCGCCCGCCCAGTCGGCACCGCTCTTGGCCGTCGGGGTCCGTTGCGAGGCGTAGACCGGGACGGCCAGGGCGATCACGGCAAGGGCAGCGATAGCGCCGACCGTCCGGCGCCGCGACACCGCCGCGGGACGGGTGATCAGCGTGTGCAGGCCGAGCGCGGTCAGGATCGCCACCGCGGGTGCGCCGTAGCTCAGATAGCGCGGGTTGTAGATCGGAGTCGATCCGAGCATGGCGTAACCGACCAGGATCACGGTGGGCACCACCAGCCAGGCGACCAGGAGCACGCGCGGCTCCGGCACGTCCCGCGCGGCCGGGCGTGCCGTCACCGACCCAGCAGCGAGCAGCCCGTACGCGATCAGCGCCCAGCAGAGCAGGGCGAGCCCGACCGCGGCGAGTTTCCAGACCCCGGACCCGCCACCGTCGAGAACGCGACCGCCGGCCAGATAGACGGTCGGCGTGTCGCCGAGAAACCACTGGTTCACCACGACGCTGCGCAGGTAGCCGAGCGGGCCGTACCTGGTCGGGCCGATCTGAGCGGACTGCCCGGCCGCGGTGAGCAGGACCGGCGCGGCGCCGAGCACGCCGATCGCGGCCGCCGCCAGCCAGGTCCAGAACGTCCGACGCCAGCGCAGCCGGCGGTCCAGCAACAGCGTGAGGCCGTGCGCGCCGACGAGCAGCACCAGGAAGATGTTGAGCGAACCGGCCACCGCGGTGACGACCGCATAGCCCAGGTAGCCGTACCAGCGGGGCCGGCGCAACACACCGACGAACAAGACGGTCCACCAGACGGCGACGGCGACCGTGGTCGCATACGAGCGCCCCTCGATCCCCATCCAGGTGACCCGTGGCAGCACCGCGAAGATCAGACCGGCCGCGACCGCGATCGAGGAACCGAACAACCGCCGGGCCAGCACCATCACCCCGGCGGTCGCGATCCCGACGGCCAGCAGGCTGGGCAACCGGACCGTGATCTCCGACACCCCGGCGACCGCGAACCACGGGTGCAACGCGGTGTTGAACAGCGCGTGCACGACATCGATGGTGTGCACCATCCGCCAGATGTCGGTCAGCGAGCGCGTCGCGACCGAGACCGTGTAGGCCTCGTCCACCCACAGCGACACGCGCCGCACGTGCACCGCGGCGATGGCGGTGGCGAGCAGCGCCAGCAGCGGCACGAGCAGCCAGAACCGGTCTCGGAGCAGGCGATTCAGGGTCGGGGCCCGACCCGCCGGTGGGACGGGGCGGTTGGGCCCGCCGAGGGCGGCGGGCGGCTCTTCGAACTTTTCGACGTCATCGACTGCGGGCGCGCCGAGGCGTGCGCCAGTGCTTGGCATGGTGGAGGTCCCCCGCGACAGATCCGACGCGGCACATCCCCCGATATGCCCGCTTGCTTACGCACAACGCTACCCACGACGCCTGGCGATTTGGTGGAGTTTGGATGAATTGACCGGCCCGGCACAAGGCGAGGCACAAATGTGCATGATTGTCCGGGTCCGGGCAGGCCGCCCGCACTCGAACCGGAAGGCTGGACGATCGTGACTGCTGATGGACCCCGGACGGGATCCGGCGCGCCGACCCTGTTGATCGCGCACCCGTCGGCTGACGTCTACGGAGCCGACCTGCAGCTGCTGGAGAGCGTGTCGGCGATGACCGAGCGCGGCTGGCGGGTGGTGGTCGCGGTGCCCGGCGACGGGCCGCTGGTCGCCCGGCTCCAGGATCGCGGCGCCGAGGTCGGCTTCGTCGGGTTCCCGGTGCTGCGCCGGGCCAACACGTCCGCTCGCGGCTTCGCCACCATGATCGGCCAAACGGTGCTCGCCCTGCCGCGGCTGGTCCGGGTGATCCGCAGCTTTGCCCCGGCCGCGGTGTACGTGAACACCGTCACCCTGCCCTGGTGGTTGCTGGCTAGCCGGCTCGTGGGCCGGCCGACGATCTGCCACCTGCACGAGGCCGAGACCGGCGACAACCGGCTGGTGCTGAAGGGTCTGCTGGCGCCGCTCCGGTTGGCCCATGCGGTGATCGTGATCAGCCGCTCGACGCTGGACGCGATGGCGGAGATCGTGCCGGCGCTGCGCGAGCGAGCCCGGCTGATCTACAACGGGGTGCCGCAACCGCCGGAGGAGCCGGCGCCGGCGCCGCGCGGGGAGCCGTTGCGGGCGGTGGTGGTGGGCCGGCTCTCACCGCGCAAGGCCCCACATCTCGCACTCGAAGCGGTTGGTGCGCTCCGCGCCAAGGGCTATCGGATCGAGCTGGAGATCGTCGGCACGGCGTTCGAGGGCTACGAATGGTACGTCGAGGAGCTCGAGCAGCGTGCCACCCGGCCCGATCTCGACGGGGCGGTGACGTTCCTGGGCTACGCCTCGCCGATCTGGCCGGTGCTGGCCGGCGCGGACCTGGCCGTGGCGCCCTCGCTGCGCGAGCCGTTCGGCAATGCGGTGGTGGAGGCGCAGCTGGCTCGTCGACCCGTGGTCGCGACCGCCGCCCTCGGCCACACCGAGAGCATCGCCGACGGCGAGACCGGGCTGTTGGTGCCCGCCGAGGACGTCAGCGCGATGGCCGATGCGATCGCCAGGCTGGCCGACGACGGCGAGCTGGCCGGCCGGCTCGCCGAGGCCGGCCGGCGGAGCGCTGTCGACCGGTTCAGCATCGAGCGCTACCGGGCCGAGGTAGCCGAGCTGGTCGGGTCCCTGACCGCCTGACTGCCTGACCGCCTGACTGCTGACCGCGAGAGCCCGCTGCTTGTCGGGTCAGCGTGGGCCGCGCCAGACTGACCGAAAGCGGTCGCCGGCCGGCGCCGGAGAGGGGTCTAGGTATGGCCGAGGTCGAGGGCACGCGAACCTTCCGGGCCGCCGGCTCCGGCTACGACGGCTTCATGGGCCGCTACTCTGCCGAGCTGGCGGGTCCGTTCGCCGACTTCGCCGGAGTCGGCCCCGGCACCCGCGTGCTCGACGTCGGCTGCGGTCCGGGTGCGTTCACCGCCGTCGCCGTCGGGCGGGCCGGCGCGGCCCGGGTCGCCGCCGTCGACCCGACGCCGAGTTTCGTCGAGTTGTGCCGTCGACGACATCCCGGCGTCGACGTCCGGAGCGCGGCGGCCGAGCGGCTCCCGTTCGACGATGCCTCGTTCGACTGCGCCGCCGCCCAGCTGGTCTTCCACTTCGTCAGCGACCCCGAGGCTGCGGTCGGCGAGATGAGCCGGGTGCTGCGGCCCGGAGGCGTGCTGGCCGCGTGCGTCTGGGACTTTGCCGAGGGGATGGAGATGCTGCGGACGTTCTGGGATGCCGCTCTGAGCATCGACCCCGATGCTCCGGACGAGGCACGGACCTTGCGCTTGGGGCGCGAGGGCGAGCTGTCCGCGCTGTTCGCGAGTCAGACGCTGACGCAGGTGACCGAGACCACGCTCACGGTCGGATCGCGCTACGGCGACTTCGAGGAGCTGTGGAACGGCTTTCTGGCCGGCGTCGGGCCGGCCGGTGCGTACTGCGCGTCCCTGCCGCCACGACGCCAGGCCGCCTTGCGCGACGCGCTGTTCGACCGGCTCGGTCGACCGGCCGGTTCGTTCTCACTGGCGGCCGTCGCCCGGGCCGCCCGGGCGATCCGGCCGTGAGCGATGGCCTCCCGGCCGCCGCGGCCGATGCGTGTCGGTCAGCCGCCGGAGGGCGCTCTGTATCAATCTGGTTGCGAAGCGCTCCTGAGCCCCGAAACCATGTGATCCTTGGCGCATTGCGTGGAGGTTTCGACGTGGGGGTCAAATACTTACGCTAAAGTGAGCAGGAGTCGTCGGGCTGGGGGAGCCGGCGGATATCTGGGGGGATATCAAGTTGCGGGGAACTGTGTCGTGCGTCGGCTATCTGGCGCACTCTTTCGATCTGATCAACGTCCACGATCTGGACCTGATCGCCCAGGCGCGGCAGCACTGCTCGCGGCTGGTCGTCGGGGTCTATTCCGATGAGTTCGTGCTGGCCTCGACCGGCCGCCAGCCGGTCATCCCATTGGTGGAGCGCCTCGCCCTGGTCAGCCATGTCCGTGGCGTCGACGAGGCGATCGTGCACGGGACCGACGCCGCGCCGTCCGGGCCGGATGTCGTGATCTTCGTCGAGCGGGCTCGCGAGCCCGGGGACGAGGCGCGCGACCCGCAGCCGGTGGTCCGGCTGGAGGCGCCGCGGGAGAGCGAGAGCGCTGTCTTGCGTCACGCGTTGCAGCCGCTCGGGGAGGCGGTGGCGTGATGACCGCCTCGACCGTCGCCGACCAGGCCGAAGGGCAGGGGTTCGCCGCCGCGCTCGAGCGTCTGCGCGGCGCGCAGAAGAGCTCGAAGGGGGCACCGGCCTATTCGTTGTACGTGAACCGTCCGCTGGGCCGGATCTTCGCCGCGGCTGCTTATCAGATCGGCCTGACGCCGAACCAGGTGACCTTCATCAGCGCCGGCTTCACCTTCGCCGGTATCGCGGTGCTTGCCCTGGCACCGATCGCCTGGTGGCTCGGCATCGTGGTCGGCGTGCTGCTCGTGGTCGGCTATGCGCTGGATTCCGCCGACGGCCAGCTGGCCAGGTTGCGCGGTGGCGGCAGCAGCACCGGCGAGTGGCTCGACCACATGATCGACTCCGCCAAGATCGTGTGCCTGCACCTGGCGGTGCTGATCATGCTCGCCCGCCGGGTGGAACTGCCGAGCAGTCTGCTGCTGCTGGTCCCGATGATCTTCGCCGTGGTCTCGACCGTGCACTTCTTCGGGATGATCCTGGTCGAGCAGCTGGCTCGCGAGAACCGGGCCAAGCTGGGTCTGCCGACCCCTCCGAAGGAGGGTGCGTCGCGGCTGAAGACGCTGGCCAAGATCCCGACCGACTACGGCGTGCTCTGCCTGGCGTTCCTGCTGCTCGGCGCGCCGATGATCTTCCTCGGCGTCTATTCTCTGCTGGCGCTCGGCTCGGCCGGCTACCTGGTGCTGATCTTGCGCAAGTGGTACGGCGACGTCGCAGCGCTGGACGCGTCGGCGAAGGCGGGTGCGTGATGGCGCGACCGCTGGTCGGCTACGTGCCGGGTGCCTGGGACATGTTCCACATCGGCCATCTGAACATCTTGCTGCGCTCGCGTGAGCAGTGCGACCGGTTGATCGCCGGCGTCGTGACCGACGATGCGCTGTTCGCGGCGAAAGGCAAGTATCCGATCGTCCCGCTGGCCGAGCGGATGGAGGTCGTGAGCCAGTTCGAGATGGTCGACGACGTGGTCGTCGACTACTCCAGCAACAAGCTCGACGTCTGGCGGCGGGTGGGTTTCGACGTCTTGTTCAAGGGCGACGACTGGCGTGGCACGGCGAAGGGCGACAAGCTCGAGGCCGACATGGCCACCGTCGGCGTCCGGGTCTGCTACTTCCCGTACACCGCGCACACATCGAGTACGCAGTTGCGAGCGATGTTGGCCGAGCGATAGCCGGCTGCAGGAAAGACCGAAACTCTCCGGGGGGGAAGAGTTGATCAAGAAGGAATGTTCCGGAAACGCTCGCTTGGCGGGCCGTCGGCGGAGCAGTGACCGGTTCGGCAGTGTTGCCTCGGGTTCGACCACGATGAAGGGGCAACACTGATGCGGATCGCACTGATCGGCACTCGCGGAGTGCCGGCTCGTTACGGCGGCTTCGAGACCTGCATCGAGGAGGTCGGCTCGCGGCTGGCCGCGGCAGGTCACGAGGTGATCGTCTACTGCCGTCCGACCGGCGACGGCGCCGAGCAGCTCGAGACCTACAAGGGGATGCGGCTGGTGCACCTCCCGATCGTCCGCAAGCGGTCGTTGGAGACACTGGCCCACACCGGCCTGTCGGTGCTGCACCGCTCGCTGCGCGGCGTCGACGCCGCGATCGTGTTCAACTCCGCCAATGCGCCGCTGCTCCCGGTCATCCGGGCCCGCGGGATCCCGGTCGCCACGCACGTCGACGGGCTGGAGTGGAAGCGGGGCAAGTGGGGTCCGACCGGCCAGCGCTACTACCGCACGGCCGAGTCGCTGGCGGTTCGCTGGTCCGACGCCTTGATCGCCGACGCCGAGGGAATCGCCGACTACTACGCGCGTGAGTTCGAGGCGGAGACCGAACTGATCGCCTACGGCGCGCCGATCAGCAGGCCGGCCGACGCCGTCCGGGTCGCCGAGCTGGATCTGGCGCCGGGGAAGTACCACCTGGTGGTGGCCCGGTTCGAGCCCGAGAACCATGTGCTGGAAGCGGTCCAGGGCTACGTCGCCAGCCGGGCAGAGCTGCCGTTGGTCGTGGTCGGCTCGGCACCCTACGCCGACGAGTACACCGCGGCGGTCGCCGCAGCGGCGGACAGCCGGGTGCGGTTGCTGGGCGGGGTGTGGGATCAAGAGCAGCTGGACCAGTTGTACGCCCACGCGCTGACCTACCTGCACGGCCACTCGGTCGGCGGCACGAACCCGTCGCTGCTCCGGGCGGCCGGGGCGGGCGCGTACACGCTGGCCTTCGATGTCTCCTTCAACCGCGAGGTGATCGGCGAGCAGGGCGAGTTCTGGCGTACGCCGAGCGAGCTCGCCGGCCAGCTGGAGGACGTCGAGGCTGATCCGGACCGGGCACACCGGGGTGGTGAGGCGCTCCAGCGCGCGATCGCCCGCTACAACTGGGACGACGTCGCGGCGGCCTACGAACGACTCTGCGTGCGGCTCGCCGAGGGACGGACGCCGGCGCGCCGGCCGTCCGGACGGCGCACCGGCGTGCCCGAGCGTGAGCCGCTGCGGGAGCTCGAGCTCCAGCACTGAGTTCACCGTTCTGCCCGCGGGCAGGACGTCCAACAGATATGATCATGGCGGCGTCGCGGGGGTGGCGCCGAGATTCGGGGGAATCAATGCTTTCGCACAGGGCCGATCGGGCGCCCGTTTCCTGGGGCACGGCCGGTGACCGGTCGTTCGGTCGACCGCGCGTCGCCGCGACGGCGGGCGGCCTGCGCCGCCGCGGGCGGATCGGCGGCCCCGACGTCACCACGGCCATGATCGGCGCGCGGCCACGCAACGACGTCGCCGCACCGACTACCTCGGGCAACCGGCATGATCCCATGCATGCTGACGCCCGCCCTGCGACCGCCGGCTGACGGCGCGCGGGTTCCGAGCGCACCGCGGTCCCCATCGCGGTGTCCCCCCGTCTGCCCGAGCCCTGAGTGAGGTCCCCCCTGAGCTCAGGGCTCGGGCAGACACCCTTCCATCTCCGACGAGACCGGAGTAGACGCACGAGGACCGGGGTCGGCTGACGCCGACCCCGGTCCGTTCGTTCGTACCAGATTCTTGCCCTGGTTGGAGATCCGGCGGTCAGGAAACCACGATCAGCGGGTTCACCACCGCGCCGGTCAGCTCCATCGTGTTGCCGCTCTGGGTGAGCTTGACCGCAGGGAAGGCGGTGAACGGGCAGGAAGACACGGCCCGGTTCGGACCGAACTTGTTGTTCGTCACCGTGGCGGTCTCCGACCAGCCGTTCTTGACCTGCAGCTTCACGGTGCAGTGGCCACCGTCCAGCCAGTTACCGTTCACCTTCAGGTTGACGTTCGCCTGCTCCGCACCGCCCAGGATCGCGAAGTTGGTGGCTCCGCGGATTGTGTTGCCGGTGATGCTGAGGTTCGATCCCTTCAGGATCTGGACGTTGTCGTTGTGGGTCGGTCCGCCGCTCTGCGCCGGATCGCTGGAGTAGTAAGTGGTGTTCTCCAGCAGTGAGTTCTGGATCGACACGTTGTCGCCGTGGATCTTCACCGAGTCGACGTTGCCGACCACGTGGACGTACTTGGCGGTGAAGTCCCAGCCCTTGATGCCGTCGAAGTAGACCGAGGGGTACTCCGCGACCACGTCGACGTGGTCGATGACCAGGTTGTCGTAGCCGTAGTTGGTGATCAGGCCGACCGCGTAGCCCTTCGACTTGCCGCCACGCACGATCGAGTTCTTGATCGTCACGTTCGCCGCTTTGACGGTGACGAATCCGTGGATGTCCATGCCGTCGATCACGGTACCGGCCGTGGTGATGGTGAGGTCGCCGTCGTAGCGCTTCAGGCTGGTGCCGGACGGAACGCCCGTGGTCGCGTCGGACGGCTTCCCACCGGTCGTCGCGGCGGTGCCGCCGGTCGTGCTGCCGCTGCCGCCGGTGGCCGCCGCCGTCGCGCTGGCGAACGCGATGTTCGCCGTCGAGCCGGCGGCGCTGTCGAGGTAGCCCCAGAGCTGGACCGCACCGGCCGCGGTGATCTTGCTGCCGGAGTTGTCACTGTAGGTCTGCTGCCAGCCCGGCTTGGTGGTTCCGTCGACCCACGCACGGACGGAGATCTGCACGGGGCTGGTGCCGGTGACCTGACCCTCCACGTTCAGCTTCTGGCCGGTGCTGACCTTGAGCCCGTTGGTGGCGCTGACCAGGATGCTCTCCGCGCCGCCGGACACCCGCGAGACGCTGACCGAGACGGTGCCGTCGCTGAGGACGCGGGCCTTGGTGCGGTATCCGGTGCTCGCCGAGGGAGCGCGGAACTGGACCGCGACGTACGCCGTCCGCTGGGCCGGCACGGTGAACGTCGCAGAGCCGACGACGTCGCCGAGGCTGCTGCCGGTGACGTTGGCCGAGGCAGACTTGCCCGGCGCGATCGAGAGCGTGCCGCTGGTGGCCGCCGAGGCGGACAGCGGGGTGGCGATCAGCGCCGCGACCGCGGTGGCCAGAGCGGTGAGGATGGCCAGGATGCGGCCGATGTGGCGTGGCCGGCGATCGGCCGGTTCGGGGGTTCGCGGCGTGCGCGAACGCAAGGCAAGTCGTTGCCCAATCACGGGTGGGTCTCCTCCGTCGGAAGTACTTCGCGTTGTCGTGCTTCGTCCGACTGCGGTGTCGGTCGGCGGATGCCGGCCCCCCCGGTCAATCCCTTCGTTATCCGTTTGTTATGATTCCTCCCGCGTGCCGGATCGCGCAAGTCGGCGCTGATCAGGGCAGACGTGAGTTTGGTCACGGCCCGGTTACGGTCACGATTTGTTCTCGGCGTCTCGAAAACTCCTCGCGAAGTGAAAACGGGCTATACGCTTGTGCGAGCATCGGAGCGGGGGACTCCGATCAGCAGGTTCGAGAGAGTTGAAGATGACTAGTGACGTGCCCGAAACGGACGCGCCGCGACGAAAGACCGTGATCTGGATTGCAGTGGGGACTGCAGCTCTGATCGCCGCGATCGTCGTCGTACTGCTCACGCGAGGCGGTAACAGCCCGGGAGCAGGACCAGGAACAGACCAGACACCGAGCGCCTCGGCCGGGGCGTCGTCGGCGGCGTCCGGGCAACCGAGCGCGGCCGTCACCACGCCGGTGCCGAGCGCTTCGATCCCGGCTCCGACCGCTACCGGCACACCGACCGTGGTGCCGACCAAGCCGACGTCGGCCACGACTGCACCGTTGGACCAGAAGGCGTCCCTCGGCAACGGCGTCTCGGTGAAGGTCAGCAAGATCGAGAGTGTGAAGGGTGAGGCGCAGGGGCCGGGCGAGATCGCCGGACCTGCGGTGCGGGTCACCGTCGAGGTGACCAATGGAACCGACAAGGAGGTGCCCATGGATCTGGCACTAGTGAACGTGTACTACGGCAAGAAGAAGACCCCGGCGTCGACGCTGAGCGGCCCCGGCCTCTCGCCGTTGTCCGCGCCGATCCCGGCCGGCAAGTCCGCCTCCGGTACGTACGTGTTCAGCGTCCCGTCGGATCAGCGCGATCCGCTGACGGTGGAGTTCAGCTACACCACCGACGCGCCGACCGTGATCTTCAGCGGCAAGCCATGAGCGTCACCTCGCAGCCGGCCCGTGGCCGGACATCGCCGAACACGCCCGTTGAGTCGAATCGGTCGGCCCTCGACCTGCGGACGCACGTGCATGCGCTCCGCCGCTTCTGGAAGAGCGTCGTCGCCTGCACCCTGCTCGGGTTGCTGATCGCGATCGGGATCTCGCTGCTGATCCAGCCGAAGTACGAGACGCGCACCACGTTCTTCGTCGCCAGCACCACCAGTCAGAGCAGTTCACCGTTGCAGGCCGACGAGTTCGCGCAGCGCCGGATCAACTCCTACGTCGGTGTGATCAACAGCGAGCGGCTGGCCAAGGTCGTCATCGACGACACCGGTCTGCCGCTCAGCACCACCGAAGTGAACGCGATGATCTCGGCGTCGGTCGATCCGGACACCGTGCTGATGACGGTCTCGGTCCGCGACGTGTCGCCCGAGCGGTCGATGATCATTTCGCAGTCGATCGCGAAGAACCTGGACAACTTGATCGGCGAGCTGGACAACCGTGGCAACCAGAACGCTGTTCAGCTCCGGGTGATCTCCGGACCGACCCTGAACCCGGGGCCGGTCGAGCCGCGGTGGAAGCTGAACCTGGCGTTGGGGCTGTTGATCGGTCTCGGTGTGGGCGTCGCCCAGGCCCTGCTCCGGCAGCAGTTCGACTCCACCTATCGCGGTCGTGAGCAGCTGGTCGACGGCACCGGCCTGCCGATCCTCGGCTCGGTCAGCTTCGAGAGTGCGGCCAAGCGGGCACCGATCATCCTGCCCACCGAGACTCGGACCCGCCGTGCCGAGGCGATCCGCCAGCTCCGAACCAACCTGCGCTACTTCGATGCCGCCAGTGCGGTCGAGGTGCTGGTGATCACCTCCTCGGTCGAGGCCGAGGGCAAGACGACCACGGCCGCGAACCTGGCGCAGGCCTTCGCCGAGGCCGGTCGCCGTACGCTGCTGGTCGACGCCGACCTGCGCAAGCCGAAGCTCGAGCGCTATCTCGATCTCGAGGGGTCGGCCGGCCTGACCAGCATCCTGATCGGTGAGGGCCAGCTGGCTCAGGTCGTCCAGCCATGGGGTCCGTCCGGCCTCGACGTGCTGGCCTGCGGGCCGATCCCGCCGAACCCGAGCGAGCTGCTGGGTGGTCCGACCATGGAGCGGTTCATCGCCGACGCGCGCGCCGCGTACGACCTGGTGATCGTCGACACCCCGCCGCTGCTGCCGGTCACGGACGCGGCCGTCACCTCCGCCGTCGCCGACGGCGTGATTCTCGTCGTGCGGCACGGCAAGACTCGCCGCGAGCAGGTCGGCGACGCGCTGGACTCGCTGGCGTCGGTGGACGCTCGCGTGCTCGGCACGGTTCTGTCCATGGTGCCCGCCGGCCGCGGTGACCGGCTGCCGACCTACTACGAGGATCCGGTCCGGACCGCCGAGGCCGGCTGATCATGGTCCAGCTGGCCGCCTGGCTGGTGCTCTGCCTGGCGATCGCCTGGTTGCTTCGCAACCGAGTGGCCTACGCAATCGCGGTGGCGATCGTGGTGTGGGCGGCGGTTCCGGCGCTGGGCGGGCACCACCTGACCGGACTGTCGGGCAGCGGGATCGCTTTCCACCCCGCGACCTGGCTGGTGCTGCTGACCTTTGTGGTTCAGCTGGTCACCAATCCGCTGGCTATCGCCAGGGTGCTCGGCCGGCACTACCTGGTAGTGCTGAGCGTTCTCGTCTTCATCGCCGGCGCCTTCATCACCAGCCGGTTCACCGCCAGCGGCGGTACCCGTTTGCTGATGGACCAGATCGTCGCGCCGTTCCTGCTGTGGCTCGTCGTGGTCGCGGCCGGCGAGGGACGCCGAGAGGTGCTGAAGGTAGTGCGCAACGCCGTCCTGCTCGGGGTTGCCTTCCAGTCCGTGATGGCGCTGCTGCAGCTTGCCTTCGACGATGTGCTCCTCTATGCCAACGACTACGCCCAACTGGACTGGTTCACCCCCGAGCAGTTCCACCAGCGCTGGATGGGAACCGCCGACAGTCCGCTGGTGCTGTCCATGGCCGCCTGTGTCGCGGCGGCCCTGGCCCTCAGCGTCCGGCTGCCGGTGTGGCGCTTCACCCTGGTCGGACTGTACGCATCCGCCGCGGTGATCACCCAGTCGCGCACCGGTGTGATCGTGATCGGGCTGGTCGTGGTCTATGCGATCATCCGCTCGCGGATGGCGCTGTGGAGCCGAGCGCTGGCCAGCATCGCCGTTGCCGGAATCGCCTTCTATCTGCTCGGGTCGACCCTGGTGGCCGGCGTCGCCGGGCGGTTCGCCAACGACACCGGATCCACCAACGCTCGCGTCCTCGCATTCCGGTTCGTGGCCGATCACTGGACCGAGTTCCTGCTCACCGGGCAGGGGCTGATCTCGAGCTACACGATCGCCCGGAACGCCGGACTCGAGACGAGTCTCGAGAACTCGTTCCTGATGTATGCGATCGACACCGGCTTCCTGCTGGCCACGCTGTACTTCGGCACCCAGGTGGTGATCGTGGCCCGCTACGGTCTGGCCCAGCTATCCGTCCGCGGGGTGACATTGGCCGCCGGCATCGGTGTGCTGATGCAGCACAGCTTCAGTGCGGTGGCCTTCGCCAACCAGAGCGGAACCCTGATCTGGGCGTGCCTTGCGCTCGTGGTGGTTGCCTGGTCACTGCCGCTGTCGAACCAGCCGCCGGTTCCCCTCGCCACCAGCCAGCGGCCACGGCGACACCTCCGGCCGACGGACGCGCATCCGTCCGGCGCCCAGCCGGCGGACACGGATCAGCCCAACGTCGGCGCTCCGGCGGCGGTCAGCGCCGCGACGTCCTCCGGCTCGTAGAGCTCAGCGATATAGGCGTCGTTGCGGCCGAGCATCACGTTGTCGGCCATCAACGACTGCTCCTGGGTGCCCGGCAGCAGCGGGAAGTGCCGGGGCTTCGCCGCGATCTGACGCACCGGGATGCCGGCCCGTAGCGCGACCCAGTGCAGCCAGATGTCGTCGGCCTTCAGGCAGCTGTCCACGAACGCCGTGCCGCGGCTCGCCAGCTCGCGCAGCATAGTCAGCGGGTAGTGCACGCCGGAGACGCCGGTGCCGAAGCGGGCCACGCTGGTCCGGGTGTCGGTACAGCGTGGCCAGCGGCCGTACGAGGCCAGCCGGCCGTCCTCCAGGGCGACCACGCTGGCGCGGTAGCAGTTGATCACTCCGGGATGCTCGCGAGCGGCGGTCAACAACCCAGCCAGCCATGATCGCGGGTAGAGGATGTCGTCGTCGGCGGTGACCACCGGCAGCCCGGCCTCGATCGCGCCGTCGAGGGTCGGGAAGTACTTGGTGTGCGGGCCGTAGTTCTCGGTCAGGCCGACCTCCAGACCGCGCGCCTCCAACCGCCGCAGCGTGTCCGGGCGGTGGGCGTAGGCATCGGCGTCGTCCAGCCAGAGCACCATCCGGCGCGGTCTCGCGGTGCCGGCGGCGATCGACTCGATGGTGTAGGCCACCGACTCCAACCGCGGCCCGAAAGTGGTCAGCGACACGACCACGTCGGCGTCGCCGAGCACCGACGTGGCCGACCGCGCGTTGGTTCGCTTCAAGGCGGCGAGCCAGACGTGACTCTGGGCGCGCTTGGCGCGCTTGCGGAGCCATCGATAGCTGGCCCTGGCCCGGTCGACCGGGGTCGCTGGCATGAACGTTTCCTTCCGCCGAAATCCGACAGGCTACTCAGCCGCGCGGCGCGGAACGGCCCCGGTCCGGCTCCGGCCGGGGACGAAGATCTCCACCGCGGCGGCGATCGCGCGGCGCAGCGCAGCGCGGTGCACGAGTAGCAGGACCGCGCCGAGCAGGACGACGTACACCACGCCCCCGACCAGCAGGGTCACCAGCTCGTTCCAGCCGATCAGCCGGATGCCCAGATAGCCGGCGACACCCCACAGCGAGGCATGGGTCGGGCGCAGCATGCGGCCCAGCAGCGTCCTGATCGGTGCACTGGAGAGTCGGCGCTGGATCACCAGCATCACCGGGCTGAGGAGGAATCCGGCGATGGTGAAACCGAGCGCGACCCCGATCAGCCCGAACTGGAGACCGATCACGATGCCGGTCAGCTGCACGCCGGTGGCGAGGAACTCGTAGCGCAGCACGAGTTTCCCGACTCCCTTCGCCCGCATCAAGGACTGGGTGACGCTGAACACCGTCTCCCGGGCACCGGCAACGGCGAGGATGCTCAGCACCGGGGCGGTCGCCGCCCACTCGTGTCCCAGCACGATGTCGATCAGCTGGGGAGAGGCGACAGCGATGGCGAACATGCCGGGAATGGTGGCGAAGGCCAGCAGCTCGGTGACCTTGATCAGGTTCCGGCCGAGCCGCGGCTGGTCGCCGGCCAGCCGGGAGAACATCGGGAAGGTCACCCGGTTGACGGTCTGGCCGATCATCTGGACCGGGATGACCAGCACCCGGTAGGCCATCGAGTAGAGCGAGAGCGCGGTCACGCCCAGGAAGCGACCGACCAGGATGTTGTCGAGGTTGCGCGAGGCGAAGGCGAGCGCGTTGCTCCCGAACAGGCGCAGGCTGAACGGCAGGATCTCGGTCAGCTCACCGAGGTGGTGGTTGGGCCGGGTGCCGTGGGTCCGGGCCAGCAGCACGACCGCGATCACCAGGTCGGTGAAGATCACCTGGACTGCCATCGACCAGATGCCCGCACCGGCCAGGGCGGCGCTGATGCCGGCGATCGCGCCGAGCACGCCACCGGAGATGTCGGCCACGCCGATCAGCCGGAACCGCATCAGCCGCAGGTTGATCGCGCGCGGCGTGATCGCCAGTGCCTTGATCAACAGGCCGACGCCGAGCACCTGCAGCAGCGGGGTCAGGTCGGGCGCGCGGAAGAAGTCCGCCACCGCGGGGGCCGCGCCGATGGTGATCAGGGCCAGCGCGAGGCCGCAGAGCAGGTTCGCGGTCGCCACCGCGCCAGGGGCGAACCTCGAGAGCACCGGCCGCTGTACCAGCGCAGCGGCGAGTCCCTGGTCGAGCAGCAGGGTGGTGAAGGTGACGTAGACCGTGGCGGCACTGATCACGCCGTAGGTCTCCGGCCCGAGTAGCCGGGCGAGCACGAGAGCGCAGACCATCTGCGAGATCTGCCGGCCCAGCACCGCGGCCATGCTCCAGCGGACCGACGTACCGCCCTGGCCCTGCTGGACGCCGCGGGGCTGCTGGATCGCCGCGATGTCGCGCTCGCGAGCGGCGGCGGCTCGACGGCGGCGCTCGGCGTGCGCGGACAGCGGCGCCTCGCCGGTGCCAACCGGGGCGGTCGTGGCAGACCCGCGGGTGGTGGCCATGAACGGCACTCCTGAACAGAACGACTGGATATGACGTCGGGGGGCTGCAGGAATCGTACGTGACTCGGACCAGGAGGAGGGACCAGAACGGCCAGCAGGTGAGGGCCGTCACGTCGAAGCAATAACGGCTTGGTAACGCTTAGCCGGGCTGGCGGCCTTTGGTCACCGACTCCATACCGATCGCGTAGGATTTCCACCAGCCGGGGCGGCTTCGGGCCGCAAGCGGGTGGGGACCCTGTCCGGCGACTTGTTATTCGGGGGGATTCGAACCTTGTCGGGTTCACTGTGCGTTGCGTCGGATCGGTGCGGTTTCGACGCTGCTTTCGTCTTCTCGGTGACGACCATGCCCGGTCTGCAATGCGACTGGTCTGGCTACCGCGCCAATCTCGTCACCGGCTCGCGGGGAGCGAGCCGTCGTCACCAGTGGGGGACCTCATGAAGCACCATGCCGTCAGGCTTGGCAAGACGTTAGGGGCCGTGGTTGCGGCTGCCGTGGCCATCTCGGTCGCGCAGCTGCCGACCGTGGCCCTGGCGGACACCCAGCCGCCTGATCCGACCGATCCGACCACCCCGGCCACGGTCGCGGCCGATCCGCTGCCCACGACTCAGATCAACGGCGTCGCCTGGACCCAGCTGATCGTCGGCAACACCGTGTACGTCGGTGGCAACTTCACCAAGGCACGGCCGGCCGGCGCCGCCGCAGGCACCAATGAGGTGGCCCGGACCAACCTGCTGGCCTACGACCTGACCACCGGCAATCTGATCAGCAGCTGGGCACCGACCACCAACGGTGACGTGCTCGCGCTGGCGGTCTCGCCGGACAAGAGCCGGATCTACGTCGGCGGCAGCTTCACCCAGGTCAACGGGGTCACCAAGAACCGCATCGCGGCGCTGAACCCGACCACCGGAGCCTTGATCACGACCTTCTCGGCGAGCCCCGACGCGACCGTGCGCGCGATCGTGCCGACCTCTGACACCGTCTACATGGCCGGCCTGTTCAGCAACGTCGGCGGTGTGGCCCGGCCGCGCGCGGCCGCGGTCAACCTCACCGGCGGTCTGCTGTCCTGGTCGCCGAACGTGCAGGGCGGCGTGGTGCGCGCCATGGTGATGTCGCCCGACGGCAGCCAGCTGCTGCTTGGCGGCGCGTTCACCTCGGTCAACGGCTCCAGCAACCCCGGCTACGGCCTGGCGTCGGTCAGCCCGACCACGGGGGCCTCGCTGCCCTGGGCGGCCAACGGCCTGATCCGCAACGGCGGCAGCCAGGCCGCCATCACCAGCCTCACTAGCGACGGCGCGGACAACGTCTACGCCACCGGTTACGTGTTCGGCGCCGGCGGCAACCTCGAGGGCACCGCCCGGATGAGCTGGAACGGCGGCACCACGACCTGGGTCGAGGACTGCCACGGCGATACCTATCAGAGCTTCCCGGTCGGCGACGTCGTGTACGCGGTCAGCCACGCGCACTACTGCGGCAACCTGCCCGACGGCTTCCCGCAGACCGATCCGTGGACCTTCCACTGGGGGACCGCGTTCAGCAAGGCCGTCGCCGGCACGCTGACCGCCGACCCGTACGGCTACTTCAACTGGGCCGGCACGCCGTCGCCGAACCTGCTGAAGTGGCTGCCGAAGATGACCAGCGGCACCTACACGGGCCAGGGTCAGGCGGGCTGGAGCGTCACCGGCAACAGCAACTACATCGTCTACGGCGGCGAGTTCCCGACCGCGGGCGGCGCGACCCAGCAGGGTCTGGTCCGCTACGCAGTGAAGAGCATCGCGCCGAACAAGGTCGGTCCCGAGTTCACCGGCTCCAAGATCAACCCGACGCTGACCTCGTTCGCCAAGGGCACCGTCAAGATCAGCTGGACGGCCAACTGGGACCGCGACAACGAGCAGCTCACCTACTCGGTGATCCGCGACGGCAACACCGCGACTCCGATCTACACCACCACGCAGAAGTCGTCGGAGTGGTCGCGGCCGCCGATGGGCTTCCTGGACACGAACCTGACGCCCGGGCAGTCCTACCGCTACCGCATCTTCGTCAAGGATCCGCTCGGCAACGAGGTGCGGTCCGACACCGTGTCGATCGTCGCGTCGGCCGACGGCGAGATCTCCTCGTATGCCAAGGGCGTGCTGGACGACAACCCGGCCGACTACTGGCGGTTCGGTGAGAACGCCGGCCCGACGGTGAATGACTGGGCGGGCTTCAACAACGGGACCGCGGGCAGCGGCGTCGCGTTCGGCACCGCGGGTGCGATCAACGGCGACAGCAACACCGCTGCCTCGTTCAACGGCACCGGTAACGGCCTGATGGTTCCCTCCGCGTCCCAGGTGGGCTCGAACACGTTCACCGCAGAGGCCTGGATCAAGACCACCAGCACCAGCGGCGGCAAGATCTTGGGCTTCGGCTCGGCCGCGTCCGGTGACAGCAGCAGCTACGACCGGCACGTCTACATGACCAACTCCGGCCAGCTGATCTTCGGCGTCTACCCGAACAGCGTGCAGACCGTGAGCGGGTCCAAGGCCTACAACGACGGTCAGTGGCACCACGTGGTGGCATCGCTCGGCTCCGGCGGGATGGCGCTGTACGTCGACGGCCAGAAGATCGGCAGTCGCACCGACATCACCACCGGTCAGGCCTACACCGGCTACTGGCGGGTCGGCGGCGACAACATCGGCGGCTGGCCGAACCAGCCCTCGAGCAACTACTTCAACGGCAGCATCGACGACGTGGCCATCTACCCGACGGTCCTCACCTCTGCTCAGGTCCGGGCGCACTACACCAACAGCGGCCGGACGCTGGCGGGCTCGACCGCTCCGGCGGACGGGTACGGCAAGGCCGTCTACACCGACGAACCTGATCTGTACTGGCGGCTCGGCGAGACCAGCGGCACCACCGCCGCCGATGCGACCCCGAACCAGCTCACCGGCAGCTACAACGGCGGCGTGACCCTGGGTCAGCCGAGCGGTGTCGGTGTCAGCGGCGACACGTCGGTGACGTTGGACGGGGTGAACGGCGCGATCGCCAGCAACTCCACCTTCGACAACCCGACGACGTACGCCGAGGAGCTGTGGTTCAACACGACCACCACCCGCGGCGGCAAGCTGATCGGATTCGGTTCGTCGCAGTTCGGCCTGTCCGGTGGCTACGACCGCCACGTCTACATGTTCGACGACGGCCGGCTTCGGTTCGGCACCTGGACCGGTCAGACCAACGTGATCCACTCCAGTGCGTCCTACAACGACGGCAAGTGGCACCACCTGGTGGCCCAGCAGGGCAGCAACGGCATGCAGCTGTGGGTGGACAACCAGCTCGTCGGCACCAACCCGCAGACCGCGGCGCAGGCCTACACCGGCTACTGGCGGGTCGGCGGTGACAACACCTGGGGTGGCAACAGCAGCAACTACTTCGCCGGCAAGATCGACGACGTCGCGATCTACTCCAAGACCCTGAGCTCTGCTCAGATCGCGGACCACTTCGGCAAGGGTGGCGGCCAGCTGCCCAACGTGAAGCCGACCGCCGACTTCAGCGCCGACGTGACCAAGCTGAAGGTGAGCTTCGACGGCACGAAGTCGAGCGACTCCGACGGCACGATCGCCTCCTACGCGTGGGACTTCGGCGACGGTGCGACCAGCACCGAGGCGAAGCCGAGCCATACCTTCGCTGCGGCCGGTGATCAGACGGTGAAGCTGACGGTGACCGACGACGACGGTGCGACCGACAGCGTGACCAAGACGGTGACCACCACCGACAACGCCAAGCCGACGGCGGCGTTCACCTCCTCGGTGAACAAGCTGAAGGTGAGCTTCGACGGGACCGGTTCGACGGACGCCGACGGCACGATCGCCTCCTACGCCTGGGACTTCGGTGACGGTGGGACCAGCACCGAGGCGAAGCCGAGCCATACCTTCGCGGCGGCCGGTGATCAGACGGTGAAGCTGACGGTGACCGACGACGAGGGTGCGACCGACAGCGTGACCAAGACGGTGACCACGGTCGCGAACGCCAAGCCGACGGCCGCGTTCAGCTCCACCGTGACCGGCCTGGCCGTCTCCTTCGACGGCACCGGTTCGGCGGACAGCGACGGCTCGATCGCCTCGTACGCCTGGGACTTCGGCGACGGCGGCACCAGCACCTCGGCCACCCCGAGCCACACGTTCGCGGCGGCCGGTGATCAGTCGGTGAAGCTGACGGTGACCGACAACGAGGGCGCCACCGACAGCGTGACCAAGACGGTGACGACGGTGGCCCCGACCGGCCCGCTCGCGACCGACACCTTCGGCCGCACCGCCAGCAACGGCTGGGGCAACGCCGAGACCGGCGGAGCCTGGACCCGGTACGGCACCGCAAGCCTGTTCTCGGTGGCCGACGGCGCGGGGCAGATCCGGCTCACGACCGCGGGTTCCGGTCCGCGGATCGCGCTCGAGTCGGTGTCCTCGACCAGCACCGAGGTGGCGGTGAAGGTCAGCCTGGACAAGATCGCCGGAGGCGGCGGCTCCTTCGTCTCGGTCGGTGCCCGCACCATCGGCACCAACGACTACCGGGCCAAGGTGAAGCTGGGCACCAACGGTGCGCTGACCCTGTATCTGGTGAAGGTGGTCAACAATGCCGAGACCACCCTCGTCTCGACCAACCTGGGTTCGGCCTTCAACTACACCGCGGGCGGCACGCTCAACGTGAAGGTGCAGGCCACCGGTACCTCGCCGACCACCGTGCAGGCCAAGGTCTGGAAGAGCACCCAGACCGAGCCGGCCAGCTGGCAGCTAACCACCACCGACAGCACGGCCGAACTGCAGGCCGGTGGTGGCGTGGGTGTGGTCGGTTATCTGAGCGGCTCCGCCACCGGGATGCCGATCGTGCTGAAGGTCGACGACCTGACCGCGGTCACAGTGAAGTAACGAAGTCCAGCTAGCAGGTCATGATCGGCACGGGCCGTCCTCTCCTCGGAGGGGACGGCCCGTCGCGTTTCGTGGAGGCTTCACGTGAATTTCGACGTGTCGTAACGAATCCATAAAGAGGTCACAGATCGGCCGCAACCGCCCTCGGATCTCTCAAGACTGGGGGTAGTTCGCGCGGCGCTCTGAAGCAGACGGGGTGCTTCGCCGATGCGTACAAGGGGAACGTAGCGAATGATCATCACCAGTTCTGAGGCTGCTTCGTCGCGCCGTCGCGCTCCGCGCGTGCGCCGCGCGGTCGCGACCGTCACCGCGGTAGCGGCGACGTTCGCCGCGAGCCTGCTGTCCGTCGGCCTGCCGACCGCGAGTGCGGACTCGGCGCCGGCCAACCCGAACGATCCGAAGACGCCGCCGACGGTGGCGATCGACGTGCTCCCGACGGTGCAGCACAACGGCGTCGCGTGGAACCAGCTGGTGCTCGGCAACACGGTGTACGTCGTCGGGAACTTCACCCGGGCTCGGCCGTCCGGTTCCGCGGCCGGACAGAACGAGGTCGTCCGCAACAACATCCTCGCCTACGACCTCACCACGGGTGCGTTGAAGTCCTTCGACGCGAACCTGAACGGTCAGGCCTACGGGATCACGGCAGCGCCGGACGGATCACGGATCTACGTCGGTGGTGAGTTCACCAAGGTCGGCAGCACAACCAAGAACCGGATCGTGGCGCTGAACCCGACCACCGGCGCGATCATCACCAGCTTCAACGTCAACGCGGCCGGCACGGTTCGCGCGGTGGCGGCGACGGACACGACGGTCTACCTGGGCGGGACCTTCACAGCAGTCAACGGTGTCTCGCGGCAGCGGCTTGCGGCCGTGCGGGCTAGCGACGGCGCTCTGCTGAGCTTCGCCCCGACGATGACCGGGACGGCGGATGCCAATCCCAAGGTCAACGCGTTGCAGCTCTCCCCGACCGGGGACAGGCTGGTGGTCGGCGGCAACTTCGTCACGCTGAACGGATCCAACCGTCCCGGTTACGGCCTCGGCATGCTGAACGCGAGCACCGGGACCTCGCTGGCGATCCAGGCCAACGACGTGGTCCGCAACGCCGGCAAGGACAGCGCGATCCTCTCGCTGTCCTCCGACGGCACCAACTTCTACGGCACCGGCTACATCTACGGCACCGGGGGAAACCTGGAGGGCTCTTTCTCGGCGAACTGGTCCGACGCGAGGATCAAGTGGGTCGAGGACTGCCACGGCGACAGCTACGGCGTCTACGCCTCCTCGACCGCGGTGTACGTCGCCGGTCACCCGCACTACTGCCTGAACCTCGGCGGCTACAACGAGACCTCGCCGCCGCAGCGTGCCATCGCCTTCAGCAAGGCGGCCACCGGCACGCTGACCAAGGACACCCGCGGCTATCCGAGCTTCACGGGGCAACCGGCGCCGTCGCTGCAGAACTTCTTCCCGCAGATGACGACCGGTACCGCATCGGGGCAGAGCCAGGCCGCGTGGTCGGTCTCGGGCTCCGGGAAGTACGTCGTCTACGCCGGTGAGTTCAAGCAGGTGAACGGCACCGGCCAGCAGGGCATGGTCCGGTTCGCGACCTCCGACATCGCGCCGAACAAGCAGGGGCCCAAGCTCAGCGGCACGAACTTCACCCCGACCGTGACGTCGCCGGGCGCGGGTCAGGCCAAGCTGAGCTGGACGGCGAACTACGACTACGACAACTCCAACCTCACCTACACCGTGCTGCGGGACAACCTGGCTTCGCCGGTGGGCACGATCACCCAGGCGTCGACCTGGTGGTCCCGGCCGTCGATGACATTCACCGACAGCGGCCTGACGGGCGGCACCCATAGCTACCGGGTGCGGGTGGTCGATCCGTTCGGGAACTCGCAGACCTCACCGACGGTATCGATCACGGTGGCCGGAGGAGGCGGCGGCAACACCCCGCCGGTCGCCAGCTTCACCACCTCGGTGAACGGGCGCACGGTGAGCGCGAACGGGACGGGGTCCTCGGACCCGAACGGCACGGTCACCTCGTACGCGTGGAGCTGGGGTGACGGACAGTCCGGAACCGGCTCGACCGCCTCGCATACCTACGCGGCGGACGGGACGTACACGATCGGGCTGACCGTCACCGACAACGGCGGCGCGACGAACAGCACGACACGCACTGTGACGATCGGAACGGCGCCGGCCGGGGTGGCGAACGACACCTTCAGCCGGACGGTGGCCTCGGGTTTCGGCAGCGCGCCCACTGGTGGTGCCTGGTCGACCAACGGCTCGGCGTTCTCGGTGAACGGCTCGCAGGGCCTCGTCACGGTCTCCACTGCCGGGCAGGGGCCCTGGGCCCAGCTGGCCGGGGTGTCGTCCAGCTCGGTCGACCTGACCGCCGGGATGGTGCTCGACAAGCGGCCGAACGCCGGTGCGGTCTATGCCGGCACGATCGGTCGCCGGGTCGGCAGCAACGACTACCGGCTCAAGGCGAAGGTGGACTCGGCCGGCGCGGTGACGCTGTATGCGATCCGGACGTCGGGCGGTGAGACCGCGCTGTCCACGCTGATCGTGCCGGGGCTGACCTACACTCCCGGCGCGCGGCTGAACACCCGGCTGCAGGTGACCGGCACCGCGCCGACCACGATCCGGGGCAAGGTGTGGCTGTCCACCGCGGCGGAGCCGTCGACCTGGCAGGTCAGCGCGACCGACTCCACCGCCGCCCTGCAGGCGGCCGGCTCGGTCGGTATCCATACCTACGTCTCGAGCTCGGCGACCAACGGGCCCTGGGTCTTCCGCTTCGACGACTTCGTCGCGGCGCAGGCGTAGCCCCTCCGGCGCACTCCGCACCGCGCCGAGCGACTCCGCACCCTGCCCGCAGGGTGCGGAGTCGCATGTCGTGCGGGGTGCGGGGTACGGGGTGCGGGTCCGGAAGGCGCAGGCCGGGCGGCTAGGGCTTGCGCCAGATCTGGACGGGCCGGCCGGTCTGCTCGCTGACGTTGTTGCGGGCGATCAGGGTCACACCGGGCAGCGCCTGGATCGGGCAGTGCGCGACGGCCCGGTGCGGTCCGAACTTGTTGTCGGTCACCGTCGCCTTGATCTTGTACGAGCCGTGGAACTGCAGCTTCACGGTGCAGTGGCCGCCGTCCAGCCAGTTGCGGTTGACCACCAGATTGGGCACGTTGCCCTGGTTGGCCGCACCGAGCACGGCGAAGTTCTGTGCGCCGCGGATGGTGTTGGCCGTGATCGTCAGGTTCTTGCCCTTGAGGATCTGGATGTTGTCGTTGTGCGTCGGACCGCCACCCTGGTAGGGATCATGGGCATACCAGGTGGTGTTCTCCAGCAGCGAGTCCGCGACGGTGACGTTGTCGCCCTGGATCTTGACCGAGTCGACGTTGCCGGTCACGTGCACCCGGCGCGCGGTGAAGTTCCAGCCCTTGATGCCGTCGACGTAGACCGAGGGGTGGGCCGGTCGGAGCTCGGTATCGGTGATCAGCAGGTTCTTCGGGCCGTAGCTGGTGACCAGTCCCTGGGCGGTCTTCGCGCCCGAACCGCCGCGGACGATGGACCGGCTGATCGTGACGTTCGGAGCCTTGACCACGACGAAGCCGCGGATGTCGAGCCGGTCCAGCCGCGTCCCGGCCCTGGTCACCACGATGTTGCCGTTGTGCACCTTCAACTTCGTGCCGCGGGGCACGCCGGTGGTCGATGCGGACGGCTTCGGCCCCTTCTGGGTCGCCGGCTTCTTCGCCGGCTTCTTCGCCGGGCTGATCCGGGCGTCGCGATAGCGCACCGTCACCTTCTTCGCGCCCGGCGCGGCCGAGAGCCGGACCACCACGCGGACGCGGCCGCTGCCGGTGACCCGGTGTGCCGACGAGTCGCGCACGGCGCGCTGCCAGCCCGGCGTGTGCTGGCCGGATCGCCACGCGCGCACCCGGACGGTCACGGGCTTGGATCCGCTGACGGCACCCTCGACCCAGACCGTCTGGCCCGCCTTGACCTTGAGCCCGAGCTTGCGCTGGCTCAGCACGGTGGGCGTGCTGCCGCGATAGCGGATCACCGCCACCCGGACCGCACCGGACCGGGCGACCGTGGCGCGCACGCGGTAGCGATCGCCATCGCCTTTGCGGCGCAGCTCCAGCCCCAGCGTCACCGTCGACGCGCGCTTGCCCGGGACGACGAAGGCCGCTCTGGCCGTACCGTTGCCGATGGTGCCGATCGCCCGGGTGCTGGTGTGGCCGTCCCGCGCGGTGAGCCGGCGGGTCGCCGCATCGGCCGGCGCGACCAGCACGACGGCCGTCGCCAGCGCAACCAGCGCGACCAGAATCGTGCGGAGCGCGCGCAGGGCAGCTGCTCCGCGGAACGTCGCGAAGGGCAGGGCGGCAGGTGGGTTCGGGGGCATCTCACACTCCTGTCGGCAACGCCGCGACGCTGCCAGGTGGCCGATTCCCCCAGTTCTCCGCGAAGTATGCCAACAGTTCACCTGCTTGTCAGCACCCGGGCCGGCGGCGGTCTGCGGCGGTCCCCGCCGGCGCGGCGGTCAGCGCGGCCAGTCGATGCCGGGTCCGCCGAGCGCCCGGGACAGCTCGCCGACGGCCGGCGCGAGCTGCCCGGCCGCCTCGGTATGGATCTCCATCGAGCGTCCGTACGGGTCCACGATGTCGTCCACGCTCGGATCCTCCAGCACGCGCAGACCGCGGTGCCGGACGGCGTACGTCCGCACGTCCAGCACCCGCTCGGCCGGGTCCGACGCCTCGGTCACCGGGCCGTCGGCCCCGGCCAGCAGCCGGCCGAGCTGACGGATGGTGAACGCGTACTGCACGGCGGGTGGGTGGATCGCGACGGCCTGGCTGCGGACCCGGCGGGTTGCGGCCAGCAGCAATTGGGCCGAGCCGGCCAGGTCGCGGTCGAGCCGGCGGGCGCGATGCTCCGACAGGTCGAGCCCGGCCCGCTCGGCCAGCGCAGCGGTCGACTCGTCGACCGGCCGGCCGACCAGTGCCCGGGTGCCGGCGCTCCCCACCGCCAGCCCGATCCCGGCCTCGCCGAACGCCCGGCTGAGCAGCGCGGCGGCGAGCGGCGAGCGGCAGACGTTGCCCTCACAGACGAACAGGATCATGGCGCGGTACAGCTTGCCAGCCCCACCGTGGCTTCCGGCGGTGGGCTCAGAGCGGGATCTGCGGGACCTCGGCGATGTTGGAGGTCATCATCCCGACGCAGCCAAGCGACAGGGCTCGGGCGCGGTCCTCGGCGCTGCGGATGTCCCACATGATCGTCTTCTTGCCGTTGGCCGAGGCTGCCTTGGCCACGGTGCTGACGAAGTCGTCCGGCTGGATCCGCTGGGCGCCCAGCATGTCGATGTCCTTCGAGGCGGCGAAGCCGGCCAGCCGTGGGGCGAAGGTATGCCCCGGCTCGTCCAGGACGTACCCCCAGGTGGCAAAGCCGTGTGACTTCGCCCGGGCGAAGTTCTCCTGGTTGATCGGCTGCTTCCAGACCACGCGCTCGGGCTGGCCGAGCGCGGCCATCTTGGCCATCAGCGGCTCGAGCGCCTCCGGCGTCTTGGGCTCGACGAAGACGACTGTGTGGTCGATGTGCGCCTCGATCACCTCGTCGAACCGGCTGAACGGGCGCGCCGGCTGGGTCGGATCGGTGGTGTAGACCGACGTCACCATCAGCGGAGCGAGGGTGGACCACTGCTCCCTGCCGATCTGGTAGTCGATCCCGGTCATCCGCTTGGTGGTCGCGTCGTGGCTGCAGACCAGGATGCCGTCCGCGGTCAGGCAGACCGAGATCTCCACCGCCTTCAGCCCCGGCAATCGGGTCGCCTGGTCGTACGCGTACGCCGTCATCTCCGGCCAGTTGCCGCCACCGCCGCGATGGGCGATGTAGAACGGCGAGTCGGCCAGCAGGCTGCTGACCGTCGCGGGCGGCTGCCGCGACGACGCCGGGCCACCGATCCCGGCGCAGCCGGCCGCGACCAGGCCGGTGCCGACCGCCGCGCCGAGCGCGCCGGCCAGGAAGGACCGGCGACCGAAGGACCGTTGCCGCACGTCGGGCCGCTGGGGAAGGTGGCTCACGAGGGTCAGCTCCGCTTGTACTCGGCGTAGACGTAGCCCCAGGCGCCGGACACCATCCCGGCGCCGCGCGCGATGGTGCGCTGACCGCGGGCGCGCTGCCCCTGGGACCGGCCGACGGCACCCGCCGCCACCCGAGCCGCCCCGCCCGCGATGCGGACCGAGCCGCGACCGGTGAGCCGGAGCCGGGACACGGTGCGCTGCTTGGGGTCCTCAGCCAGTTTCAACGACGTCGCGCTCCAGGACGAGCCGCTGCGGAAGGCGCGGCGCAGCACCCAGTCGCGGGTGACCCGCGCGGCGGGCACGACGTCGACCACCACGGCCTCGTCGCACCAGATCAGCTCACCGCCGAGCTTGTGCAGGGTGCGGGTGAACATCGTGTCGCTGCCGCCGGTCAGCCCGAACTGCTGGTCGAAGCGGAGGCCGTACGACCGGATCTGGTGCAGGTCGAGCAGCAGGTTGTTGGTCGCCGCGACGTCGAGCTTCGTGCCGGTCGGCAGCCGGCGGCGGTCGAAGAACCGACCGGACTGGACCCAGGCGTCCGGCTCGACCTCGTACTCGGAGACGACCGAGCCCACCACGGCCGCACTCCGGTGCGTCCGGTAGGTCTCCAGCAGCAGCTCCAGCCAGCGCTCGCTGGGTCGCTCGTCGTCGTCGATGAACACCAGCAGGTCGATCCCGTCGGCGGTGTCCAGGGCGCGGTTGCGGGCCGCTGCGATGCCGGCCGCGGTCTCGTTCTGATAGATCACCGCGGTGGTCGGGTGGTCGGCTGCGAACGACTCGACGAACTCCCGGGCGCCGCCGTCGGGGTCGTTGTCGACCACGACGATGTCCGCGGTCACGGTGTCGGTGCGGACCGACTCGGCCTGCGTCAGCAGCCGGGGCAGCGCGGCCGCGATGTCCTGCGGGCGCTTGTAGGTCAAGACGGCGATCCGGACCTGCATCCGGTCGGCCGGTTGGGTGGCGCCGGTGGCGGCGTCGCTCATGCTCATGTCACTCTCGTTCGTACGATCACAACCACAATAGGTCGGCGGCATCGGCGGGCGTACCCGCCCGGACCGAGCCGGCGGTGGTTCGGAAGATCCCGCCGGTTGGCGGGGACGGCTCAGAAGGCCCCGCGCTTGGCGGCGACGGCGTAGGCCGTCTTCCACAGGATCAGCAGGTCCAGGGTGAGGGTCCAGTTCTCGACGTAGCGCAGGTCGAGCCGGACCGTCTCCTCCCAGCTCAGCAGCGAGCGACCCGACACCTGCCACAGCCCGGTCAGTCCCGGCGTGACCAGCAGCCGGCGGCGGGCGTGGTCCTCGTAGCCGTCGACCTCCGACTGCAGCGGCGGACGCGGCCCGACCAGCGACATCGAGCCGGCCAGCACGTTGAACAACTGAGGCAGCTCGTCCAGGGAGTACTTGCGCAGTAGCTTGCCGACCCGGGTGATCCGCGGGTCGTCGACCATCTTGAACATGGTCCCGATCTCGGGGTTTGCCGCCCGGAGCTCGGCCAGCCGCTGCTCGGCGTCCACGTGCATGGAGCGGAACTTGAGCATGGTGAAGGTCGACCCGTCCAGGCCGACCCGGGTCTGCCGGAAGATCACCGGGCCCCGGTCGCCGAGCTTCACCGCGAGGGCGATGGTCAGCAGGATCGGCGAGATGACGATCAGACCGAGAGACGTGGCGACGATGTCGAACGCCCGCTTGACCACCCGGCGCCAGCCGGTGAAGTGCGGCTGCTCGACATGCAGCAGCGGCAGTCCGACGTACGGCCGGATGTGCATCCGCGGGCCGGCGACCTCGATCAGGCCCGGGTGGACGAGCAGCTCGACGCGCTGGCCCTCCAGCGCCCAGGAGAGCTCGCGCAGGTAGTTGTGCCGGGTCGCGTCACCGGAGGTGACCGCGACCGCATCGGCGCCGTAGGTGTCGATCAGCGACGGCACCTGGTCCAGGTCGCCGAGCACCTCCAGGCCGACCTCCTTGGCCCGGGCGACGTCGGCCTTCGGTACGCAGACCCCGATCACCTTCATCCCGCAGTGCGGCTCGGCGCCGAGCATGCCGGCCAGGTCGGCGGCGGCGAAGGCGCTGCCGACCACGATCACCCGACGGATGTCCTGCCCGGCGCGCTGGCGGCGGTGCAGGTTCTTGCGGGCGACGAAGCGGACGCAGATGGACGCGGCCGCGGCGATCGGCACGGCGATACCGGAGACGGCGACGACGCCGTACTGGCCGGTGATCGCGCACGGGATCGCGCTGACGGCGATGGCCAGGATGAGCGCCCGCCCGACGGCGTGCATCTCGTCGTCGCCGACCCCGATCTTGCCGCGCTCGTAACCGCGGCTGGCCGCGATGGCCAGCGGCCACGCGACCGCGGCACCGGCGATGAGCACGGCCACCTTCCAGGGCTCGAACGCCAGCGGGCGGAACAGCAGCGCACCGGTGACGGCGAGCGCGCCGACCAGCGCGTCGCAGGTGGCGACGACGGCGACATAGCGCCGGGCCCAGGCCAGCGGCCGGCCGCCGGTCGTGCTGGTCGCGTCGGTGACGCCGGACGCCGGGCGGGACGCGGTGGTCGCGCTGGCGTCGACCGGAGCCCTGGTCGCGGTCGCGGCGTCGGTGTCCGGGCTGACCAGGTCGCGGATCGACGAGCGGTCGGTCGGGCTGTCCGGATGCGGCAGCGTGTCCCGCCGCTCGGCGGTGCGTGCCGTGTCGCGCGACCCGGGCCGCGCCGCGACGGCGCCCGCATCCGGACTCGCGCCGGCGCCCGCCGGCTCCGCGATCGCTCGCGGTTCCGTGAGGTCCGAACGGACCCCACGGGATTCCCCCTGTGGCATGCTCACAATCCCCCCGTTACCCGCCGCCCCCCGACGGGTCATCCGCTCGTCTCCCCTTGACCAGCGGATTCACGCCATCCGCTCGTTCGCAACCCTGCGGCGCAACGACCACGGTGAGGGTCGACGCGCACTCCAGATACACCGAACGAGTGGAATGACTCCCTGCAGGTTACCAATCAGGCATTCGATGGCTGGTAGCCGAAATCAAATCGTGACCTGGTGTTCGCATCCTGAATTCGAGGACCTGCTCAGTCGTCGCCCGGCAGCCTGACGGCGACCAGCGCACCCCAGCTCACCTCGGCCCAGTCCTGGTCGACGCGGAGGATGGCGAGGGTGCCGGCGGGAAAGCGGCTCGCCACCTGCCGGACGGCCTCCGGGTCGGACGCCTCCGGATCGGTCAGCTCGTGCAGCGCGGCGGGCACGCCCGGGGCGTGACCCACGACCAGGGCGGTCCGTGCGCTCGGATCGAGCTCGCGGATACCCGCCACGATCGTCTCCCCGCCGGCGTCGTAGAGCCAGTCGGGGAACTCCGCCGGCGCGCCGACCCCGAGCTCGGCCAGCGTCTCCCGGGTCCGGGTGGCCGGGGAGCACAGCACGACGTCGGGTCGACGGCGCTCCTGCAGCCATCGACCGGCGGCGGCCGCCTGGTCCAGTCCGGCCGGGCTGAGCTGGCGCTCGATGTCGCGACGCCCGGGGCGCGCCGCCTCGGCGTCGGCGTGCCGGAGCAGGATCAGGTGGCGGCTCATGGAAGTTCAGCCTAGGCGTGGCGCGTTCAGCGCAGCGGTGCGACCGCCACGAACACGTCGCGATGGATCGAGGCGTCGACCCGGTGCCCGAACCGGAGGTACGGATCGCCGTCCTGGGGCTCCAGCCCGGCCCGCCGGGCGATGTCGGCCAGATCCTCCCGGCGCAGGCCGTAGGTGTTCCAGGACAGGCCGAGGGCGCCCCCGGGCCGGAGGAGGCCGGCCCAGATCGGGATCGCCTCGGCCAGCAGGTCGGCCGCGGAGCGGTCCCGGCTGGCCTTGCCGTGCTTGCCGGCCCTGGCCGATGCGCCGCTCTCCCTGTGCGCGCTGCCGTGCACGATGCCGTACGGGGCGTCGGTCACCACCGCGTCGAACGTGCGCTTGCCGTACAGGAAGGCGGTGTCGCGGGTGTCGCCGGTGAACACGGTGAGCTCCAGCGCGGGGCCGCCGTGGGTCGAGTCCGCGCCGCCCGGGCCGGCCTGCGGCGGCTGCACCTCGGCGTCCAGCCGGCGGCCCAGGCTGCGGCCGTCCCGGCGCACCGGTGTCGTGGTCAGCCGGTGCTTGATCCGCTTCCGCCGCAGGTACGTCCGCAGGAACGCCGCCTGCGCCTCCACCGCCTTCGGGTCGGACTCGACGCCGTAGCCGTGGTGGCCGAGGATCCAGGCCGTGCTCAGCGTGGTGCCACGGCCCGACATCGGATCCAGGATGCTGGCCGGTCCGAGTCGGGGCGCGCGGCGCGCGGCCAGGGTGACGTTCACCAGCAGCCGGGTGAACTGCTCGTTGGTCTTGCCGGGATATTTCGGGATGGTGACCAGGTCGTCGTCGAACCGGTCCGGGCGCTCGATCGGCACCGGCCGGAGCAGGTCGCCGACCTGCTCGTACGCCGCCAGCACGGCCGAGGCACGGCCCAGCTCCCGGTCGACGACCGGGTCCGGCGGCAGGTCCAGGGCGAGATAGCCGACCCCGGCCAGTTCCAGCGGCCGGATCGGACCCGGATCGCGATCCACGGCGGACAGCAGCACGCTCAACTCGGCGGCGACCAGCTCACCGGACTCGCCCGCGTACACCCGGTTGCTGGCCGGCGCCAGGAGGATCGCGTACACGCCGGGAGTCTATGGCGACCCGGCGCCGGTCGAGATCCGCCGGCGCTGGCGGACAAACCGGATATTGTCGGCAGGTGCACATCGCAACCGATCTCGCCGTTCCGCGATTCGAGGGCGCCGAGGTGGTGGTCCCGGCACCGGCCAAGGGGCCCGGGAACTGGACCGGAGCGCCGAGCGCCGTTCTTGTTGACGGTGTCTTCTGGCTGGCCTACCGGGTCCGCCGGCCGATCGACGCGGGCCGAGGGGTCAGCGTGGTGGTGGCCCGGTCAGCGGACGGCGTGTCCTTCGATCCGGTCGCAGAGCTGCACCGCGACGACTTCGGGGCGGCGTCGTTCGAACGGGCGGCGCTGGTCACCACCTCCGACCGGCCCGACGCGCGCTGGCGGCTCTATCTGAGCTGCGCGACGCCGGACTCCAAGCACTGGTGGATCGAGGCGCTCGACGCGGATCGGCCCGACGGGCTGGCCGCGGGGCAGCGGCAGGTGGTCTTTCCGGGCAGTGCGACGGTCGGCGTCAAGGATCCGGTGATCGTCCGGCGCGGGTCGCAGTGGCAGGCCTGGGTCTGCCGTCACCCGCTGACCGAGCGCGGTCAGGAGGACCGGATGACGAGTGCGTACCTGACCAGCGCGGACGGGCTGACCTGGACCGATCACGGCGAGGTGTTGCACGGTGCGGCCGGGGAGTGGGACGCGCGCGGTGCCCGGGTGACCACGGCGGTGAGCCTGGACCCGCTGGTGCTCCTCTACGACGGCCGTCCCGACGCCGCTTCGAACTGGTTCGAGACCACCGGCGTGGCCCGCTCGGTCGGCGGGGCGTTGTTCAGCTCGAGCGAGCCGGTCGCGACCTCCCCCGAGGGCACCGGCGCGCTGCGCTATGCCAGCGCAGTCGCGCTGCCGGACGGCCGGACGAGGTTCTACTTCGAGGCGGCCCGCGCGGACGGCTCGCACGATCTCATGACCTCGCTCGGTTGATCCGGGGCCGGGCGTGGCCCGGAAATGACCGTGCCAGCGGGTGCCGCTCGGTCCTACCCTGAGCCCGACGCAATCACGGGGGCAGAGGGTCGCCATGGGCTATCGGTTGGCTGTCGATCTGGGTACGGCCTTCGCGGCCGCGGCGGTCGTGAACGGGACCGGTCCGACCATGGTCGGGCTCGGCAACCGGACCATGCAGGTGCCGTCGGTGCTCTTCCTCGCCGAGGACGAGTCGTTCGTCGTCGGCGAGGCCGCCGAGCGGCGCGGCACGACCGATCCCGGCCGGCTCGTCCGCGAGTTCAAGCGCCGGTTCGGCGACCCGGTGCCGCTGCTGGTGGCCGGGGCGGCGTACTCGGCGGAGAGCCTGATGGCCCGGCTGCTGCGTTGGGTGGTCGCGGCGACGACCAGCCAGCAGGGCGAGCCGCCGACCGATCTGATGCTGACCCACCCGGCGAACTGGGGGCCGTACAAGCGGGAGCTGCTGGACCAGGTCGTGGCGCTGGCGGACCTGCCGTCGGCGCGCTACTGCACCGAGCCGGAGGCGGCGGCGGTGAACTACGCCGCCCGGACCAAGGTCGAGATCGGCGACAAGATCGCTGTCTACGACCTCGGCGGTGGCACGTTCGACGTCTGCGTGCTGGAGAAGCGGGAGCGGGGCTTTGCCGTGCTGGGGACCCCGGACGGGGTCGAGCACCTCGGCGGTGCGGACATCGACGAGGCGATGACGCAACTGGTTCTGCAGGCGCTGGCCGACCGGCTGGACGGGGCCGACCCGGACGACCCGGCGACGACGATCGGGCTGGCCCGGTTGCGCCGGGACTGCGTGGACGCCAAGGAGGCGCTGTCCAGCGAGACCGACGTCGCCGTCCCGGTCGCGCTGCCCGGGCTGAACACCACCGTACGGGTCACCCGGGCCGAGCTGGAGGCGACGATGCGGCCGGCCCTGATGGACACGCTGGCCGCCTTCCGGCGTACGTTGGCGTCGGCGCGGATCGCGCCGCGGGACCTCGCCGCGATCGTGCTGGTCGGCGGCAGCTCACGGATCCCGCTGGTCGGGGAGTTGCTCCAGACCGAGTTCGCGGCTCCGCTCAGCATCGACACGCACCCCAAGCACGACATCGCGCTGGGTGCCGCGCTGTTGTGTCGCGAGGGCGAGGCACCCGTGCCGGCCGCCCGGCCGTCGGAGTCTGGTGCGGGATCGAGCGCGGACCCGTTCGGCGACCCGGACTATCTCGCCGCGGTCGCCGCGGGGTTCGGCGAGCGCTGGGCGGATGCGGTACCGCTGCTGGAACGGGTCGCGGAGCGCTATCCGGGCCAGCGCCGCGTGATCGAGCGGCTGGACCGGGCGCGGCGCGAGCTGCGGGTGCTGGAGCTCACCGAGCGGACCGCCCGGGCCGAGCAGGATGGGAGCTGGCCGGCCGCGGTCGAGCTGCTGGAGGAACTCGTCGCGCTGCGCCCGGCGGACCCGGAGCCCCGGGCCCGGCTGGCGAGGGCCGGTCGGGAGGTGCAGATCGAAGCGCTGCTGTCGGAGCTGCGCAGCCTCTACGCCGCCGGGCAGTGGGACTCCGTGCTCCGGGCCGGCGCCGAGCTGCAGGGGCTGGCCCCGGAGCGCGTGCCGGAGGCGATGCTGACCGGTGCCAGGAACGAGCTGGAGCGTGCGGCGCTGCGCGAGCGGTATCGCGGGGCACTGCGGGCCCTGGATGCCGAGGACTGGGCCGCTGCGATCGCCGAGCTGGAGGCGGTCGTCGGCGCGGACGCCGGGTTCGAGGATGCCGCCAGCCTGCTGGCGCGGGCCCGAGAGCAGCTCCGGGCCGCCGAGCACCCGAGCAGCCCGGAGCCGGCCGGGGACGAGCCGGAGCACGAGGCCGCTGTGCACGGGCCGGAGAACGAGGCCGCGGCGGACGGGCCGGAGGGTGCCGGCCAGGCCGGCGCCTGGATCGGCGGTGGAGCCTGGATCGGCGGAGGGTCTCAGCCGCCGACGCGCGCCACGACATCGGCCTGGTATCGCCGCCGCGGCGTGCTCGTCATCGGAGTGGCCCTGGTCGTCCTGATCATCGGCGGGGCGGTGACCGGCGTCGTGCTGAACTCGAGCCGCAGCAGCAGCGGGTCGGCGAGCGCGGGCGGCGCCGCGGCCTCTCCGTCGGTGGAGCTGACCGGCGCGCCGTCTGCCGACGAGCTCATCGGGCATGTGCCGTCGACCTATCGGGACAGCTGCCGATCGGTGGAAACCGAGATGCAATCGGCGGCGGTCAAGCTGGAGTGCCCGATCAAGGGCTCGAAGGTGACCTCGGTCACGCACTTCCAGTACAACTCGGCCGACGCCTACCAGCGCGCGGTGGCCTCCACGTTCACCGCCGACAAGTACAGCGATTGCTCCGAGGGCCCGGGCCAGGGGAGCTATCGCAGCACCACCGCGTCCGGGAAGACGCGGAGCGGGCTGCTCGCCTGCGAGGCGGTGACGCCGGTGATCACCTACGCCTCGAGCACGGACCAGCTGTGGGTGATCAGCATCGCCCGGGCGACGTACGACTTCAGCTTCGGCTATCCGCAGATGAAGGGGAGCTGGGAGCAGTATCCGCTCGAGTGAGCGTCAGGCCGGCTTGCTCGCGCGCTCCTTGAACGAACCCCGGCCGACGGCGGAGCGCCAGTCGGCGAACGACTCGCCGAGGACGTCCTCCAGCCGGTCGAGGTCGTCGGTGCAGGTCTGCAGCAACGCCAGCCGCTGCTCGGGGTCCAGCTTCGGCCGCTGCTCCGGCCCGCCCAGGTGCAGGGCGCCGACCAGCGGCCTGCTGGCCTGCCGCCAGATCTCGGGCGAGACGAAGCTGCCCGCGTACGCGCCGGCCCGGATCGCCCGGCCGAGCACGGCGGTGCGGATGCCGGGTTGGACGTACGGCCGGGAGTTGTCCGGCGGCACGGTGCCGATCTCGCCCTCGGCGATGCCCAGGAAGCGACAGACCCGATCCAGCGTGGCGGTCGGCTCGGCGACCAGCTCGCGATAGCGCAGCACCAGCACCCGGTCCCGCTCGACCCGGGAGAACAGGTCGGCCAGCTGCTCGCCGTAGCGGCCCATCCGGCGGTAGTGCCAAAACGGCGCCCAGCCCGCCGCGATCCGCTCCTGCTCCCGGCCGCACGCCTCGACGAAGTCGCCGACCGGCTCGAGGCCGTCGACCCACAGGTGCATCCAGTTCGAGTACGCCCGGTCGATCGGGTCGCGGATCACGGCCACGAACTTGGCCGCCGGCAGTTCCTCGGCCAGCCGCCGGCGGGCGCCGCGGTCGTACAGATAGAAGGGGGTGCTCTCCAGCCGGACCGCGTTCTCGGGGGCGCCGGCGAACAGCCGCTCGTAGTCGGCTCGACGCCAGACCCACTCCTGCTGGCTGTGCGCGTCGCCCGGCCCGCGGTATGCCGGCGGCGGCGCCTCGCCGCACAGATAGAACTTCGGCTCCTTGACCGGCGAGGCGAATACCTGCCGGTGCCGGGCGAGCGCGGCGTGCAGCGCACTCGTCCCCGCCTTCGGCGCCCCGATGACGATGGCGTCCGGCACCAATTCCCTGGTGGTCATGTCGGAATACTAGGAGAAATCGCCGGCATCTGGTCGGTCCTTCCTCGATGTGAGCGGGACGGCCCTTCGACAGGCTCAGGGCACATGGGGATGTGAGCGGGACGGCCCTTCGACAGGCTCAGGGCACGTGGGGATGTGAGCGGGACGGCCCTTCGACAGGCTCAGGGCACGTGGGCCGGCAGACCCGACCAACGCAGGGAGCCCACTCCCTCGCGAGCATCGGGTAGGCGCGTCCGGTCTTCCGTGCCCGCCGAGCGGAAGGCGATTCCGAGGCGCAGTCAGCCGACCGCGAGTCGAGCCAGGCCTGCCGATCGGTGGTCGCGGAAGATCGGACTCACAGCGCCGGGTGCGAGCGAGAAGCTCAGTGAGGCGCGACGATGGTCGCGGCCGGCGTGTAGTAGCCGGCGTCCTCGGCCCGCTTGAAGCTGGCCCGGACCTCGTCTTCGGCCTCTTCGACACCCGTCCAGGTGGCACCCTCGACCGACTTGCCGGGCTCGAGGTCCTTGTAGACGGTGAAGAAGTGCTCGATCTCGGTGACCAGGTAGTACCGGATGTCGGCCAGGTCGCGCAGGTGGTCGCGGCGATGGTCCGACGCCGGCACGCAGACGACCTTGTCGTCGCCGCCGGCCTCGTCGGTCATCCGGAACATCGCGATCGCCCGGCACTTGATCAGGCAGCCGGGGAACGTCGGCTCCGAGACGAGCACGAGCGCGTCGAGCGGGTCGCCGTCCTGGCCGAGGGTGCCTTCGATGTAGCCGTAGTCCGCCGGATACTGGGTCGAGGTGAACAGCGTACGGTCGAGCCGGATCCGACCGGACTCGTGATCGACCTCGTACTTGTTCTTCTGTCCCTTGGGGATCTCGACGGTGACGTCGAAGGTCAGTCCGCTCAGCGGACGGCTCGGCTCTGCGTTGGGAGCGGTCATTCTGGGCAGCTCTCCTTAGGATGGGCCCGGCGCCATCGGATCGGGCGGTGAGTCGATTTGCAGCATAACGGGATAAATGGAAGGCACGTAGTTGCGTCTGAAGCGGGTGCTGATCGCCCTGGTGAGTCTGGTCGTGCTGGCCGGCATCGCCGTCGGGGTGGTCACCGGCACCTTCGGCGGCTGGGCGCGCAGCGGGCTCGAGGCCACCGGCCTGTATTCCGACGGAGGGGCATCGTCCCTGGTCCCGGGCGGTTTGGGTGCATCCGCCTCGGCGTCGACGGTCAGCCCGACGCCGAGCGGTGCCGGACCTTCGGCGCCCGCGGCCCCGATCTTGAAGCCGGTGCTCGCGGCCGCGACGCCGGCGGCCAAACCGTCGGCGGCGGCAGTGACGAAACTCATCAACGGGGTTGATCGCAAAGGGGTCGGCGACGCATTCAGCGGGACCGTGATCGACGTCGGCACCGGCGCGGTGCTGTACCAGCACAAGGCGACCACGGGATTCATCCCCGCCTCGACCATGAAGCTGCTCACGACCACCGCCGCGCTGTCCCTGATCGGTCCCGACCACCGGTTCACGACCAAGGTCGTTGCCCCGACGTCGGGCTCGATCGTGCTGGTCGGCGGCGGCGATCCGTATTTCGCGAGCAAGTCCGGCAACGGCAAGGCGTCGGTCCCGGCCCTGGCCAAGCGTACGGCCGCGGCGCTGAAGAAGAAGGGCGTACGCACGGTCTCGCTCGGCTACGACGCGAGCCTGTTCACCGGTCCGGCCTGGAACCCGACCTGGCCGTCGTTCTATGCCGATCAGGTCAGCAAGGTCTCGGCGCTGTCGGTCGACGAGGGCCGGGTGACCGGGTTCTCGCCCGGTCCGCGGGTGCCCGATCCGCCGGCGGCCGCCGCCAAGGCGTTCGCCGCCGCGCTGAAGAAGCAGGGCATCGCGGTGACCAAGACCTCGAAGACCAAGGCGCCGTCCGGGGCGGCGCTGGTCGCGTCGGTCGACTCGCTGCCCGCCGAGCGGATCGTGGAGCTGCTGCTGATGGCCAGCGACAACGACGCGGCCGAGGTGATGTTCCGGCAGGCCGCGATCGCGGCGAAGCAGCCGGCCTCGTTCGACGGTGGCCGGAAGGCCGTGCACGACCGGCTGGTCAAGCTCGGCATCCTCGACTCGAGCGTGCGGATCGTGGACGGCAGCGGGCTCAGCCGGAACACCCGGGTGCCGGCCGACTCGATGGCCAAGGCGTTGCGGGTCGCGTCGGAGGAGAACCATCCCGAACTCCGCGGGGTGATCACCGGATTGCCGGTAGCCGGCGTCGAGGGCAGCCTGCGCATCCGGTTCTTCGACCCGAAGGCGAGCGCCGGCCGCGGCCTGGTCCGGGCCAAGACCGGGACGCTGAGCAAGGTGCACAGCCTGGCCGGCGTCGTCCGGGCACCGGACGGCTCGATGCTGGCGTACGCCTTCATCGTGAACAACCCGAAGAACGAGTGGAACTCGATCGTCTGGCTGGACCGGGTCACCGCCTCTCTGGTCCGCTGCGGATGCAGGGGGTAGGCGGGGCTCGCAGCGCCAGGTGCGCGCGGGACAAGCACGTATTGTTCAGCGCATGAGTTCGAGCATGGTCGACTGGACGCTAGCGTTCACCACGGCGCAGCGGCTGGTCAAGCCAGGGCCGGAGATCTCGCGCGAGGGCGCGGCTGCCGCGGTCGCGGAGCTTCGGGACGCGGCGGCTCGGGCGGAGGCGTACGTCACCGACTACACCGGTCTGGTCACGCCGAGCGCCACCGCACCGGTTCTGGTGGTCGATCGTCCCGGCTGGATCCAGGCCAACATCGACGCGTTCCGGACCATCCTGACGCCGCTGAACGACAGGGTCGCCGAGCGGATGCAGAACTCCGCCCTCGGCGGGCTCGGCGGTCGGATCACCGGGGTCGAGGTGGGCGCCCTGCTCAGCTATCTGGCACCGAAGGTGCTCGGCCAGTTCGATCCGTTCTTCCCCGGCCAGCCCGGCGAGAGCGAGAATCCCGGCGGGCGGCTGCTGCTGGTCGCCCCGAACGTCGTCGCGGTCGAGCGGGAGCTGGCCGTCGACCCGACCGACTTCCGGCTCTGGGTCTGCCTGCACGAGGAGACCCATCGGGTGCAGTTCACCGCGGTTCCGTGGCTACGGGACTATCTCAACGGTGAGATCGCGGAGGTGGTCGCGACGGCCGACCTGGACACCGCGGCGATCGCCCAGATGGTCCGCGACGGGATCAAGCGGGTGAGCGAGTCGCTGCGCGGCGAGACCGAGGTGTCGATCATCGACCTGGTCCAGACGCCGGCCCAGCGCGAGATCGTCGACCGGATCACCGCCGTGATGTCGCTGCTGGAGGGCCATGCCGAGCTGGTGATGGACGGTGTGGGTCCCGAGGTGATCCCCTCGGTCGAGCAGATCCGGGCCAAGTTCACCGTGCGGCGCAAGGCCCAGGGCTTCGACGCGATCCTGCGCAAGCTGCTGGGTCTGGAGGCGAAGATGCGCCAGTATCGCGACGGCTCGGCGTTCTGCCGGGCCGTGCTCGACGCGGTCGGGATGGACGGACTGAACAAGGTCTGGACCTCGCCGGAGACGCTGCCGACCAGGGCCGAGATCGCCGATCCGCAGCTGTGGCTGGCGCGGATCCACCCGCAGCCGGCCGCCGCCGGCTGACACTGCCGCGAAGCGACGTCGGCGCGTGGCGCGGCGCGACCTGGGCCCGGCCCGCCTGCGGCTGGTGAACGCCTTGCGCCGCTGCCTGGTCGCCGGCGACCGCGCGCTGCTGGTCGCCTGCTCGGGCGGGGCCGACTCGCTCGCGCTGGCCGACGCGGCGGTGGTCGTGGGGCGCCGGCGCGAGCTGCCGGTGTCCGCCGTAGTGGTGGACCACGGTCTGCAGCCGGGGTCGGCGGCCGTCGCCGACCGCGCGGCCGATCTGCTGGGCGGGCTCGGGGTCGCCGACATCGGCGTGGTCCGGGTCGACGTCGTCGATGCCGGCTCCGGGCCGGAGGCGGCGGCCCGCTCGGCTCGCCGGACCGCGCTGCTGGCGGCCGCGGACGCCGTCGGCGCAACCGTGTTGCTCGGGCACACGCGGGACGACCAGGCGGAGACGGTGCTGCTCGGGCTCGCTCGCGGGTCGGGCACCCGCTCCCTGTCGGGGATGGCGGTGCGTTCGGGTCGATTCCTCCGGCCGTTCCTCGGGATACCGCGCTCGGTGACCGTCGCCGCCTGCGCCGAAGGTGGCGTCGAGCCGTGGCAGGACCCGCACAACATCGACCCGACGTACGTCCGCAGCCGGGTCCGGCATCGGGTGCTGCCGGTGCTGGAGGCCGAGCTCGGACCCGGGATGGCCGAAGCGCTGGCGCGGACCGCGGCCCAGGCCCGTGCGGACGCCGATCTGCTGGACGCGCTGGCGAGAGAGGCGGCCGGACGGCTCGTGCCCGGCGACGGGCTGGACTGCGCCGGGCTCGAACGGCTCCCCGGGCCGCTGCGCCGGCGGGTGCTGCTCGGCTGGCTGGCCGAGTGTGGCGCTCGCGACCTGGGCCAGGCCCATATCGAGGCCGTCGAGGCGCTGGTGGTGGACTGGCACGGACAGGGGGCCGTGGATGTCCCAGGTCTGGCGGTGGTCCGCCGCGACGGCCGGTTGCGAGTGCCCTGATTCTGTCCCTCTATTTGCCGCTCCGCCGTCCAAATCGGGCCCCCGTGCGGCACTGGCGTGCAGAAACCAGGGCGACCCGGCCGACGGGGCGGCGCAGCCATACACTCACCAGCGTGGACGACACGCAGATCGCGGGGGACCTCACCCGGGTGCTGATCAGCAAGGAGCAGCTCGAGACGCGGATGGCCGAGCTGGCCGCCGAGATCGACCGCGACTACGAGGGCCGGGACCTACTGCTCGTCGGCGTGCTCAACGGCGCGGTGATGGTGATGGCCGACCTGTCCCGCGCCCTGCGCAGCCGGGTCCGGATGGACTGGATGGCCATCTCGTCGTACGGCTCGGGCACCCAGTCGTCCGGCGTCGTCCGGATCCTGAAGGACCTGAACACCGACATCTCCGGCATGCACGTGCTGGTGGTCGAGGACATCATCGACACCGGTCTGACCCTGTCCTACCTGATCAGCAACCTGAAGAGCCGTAACCCGGCCAGCCTGAAGATCATGACGGCCTTCCGCAAGCCGGAGGCGCAACAGATGGCGGTCGAGGTGAGCTACGTCGGCTTCGACATCCCGAACGAGTTCGTCGTCGGCTACGGCCTGGACTACGACGGCCACTACCGCAACCTGACCTCGGTCGGCACCCTCGCCCCGCACGTCTACAGCTGACCTTCCCGCTCCGCGCTCCCGCGCCGCTTCCGCTCCGCTCCCGCTCCCGTCGGCGCGCGCCCGGCGCTGGTCGGATGCCGTCCGGTCGCGGAAACTGTGCGCGTACGACAAGTCTGAAACGACTCAATCTGCAGCTTCTGCCCACTTTCCGGGCGGGGTGCCGGGCGGGTGGGGTGGGCGAGGGCACGGAGGTGGTCCGTCGAACCGCGCTCGCCGGGCGGTCGTGACTAGGGCTGACTTGGCTCTCGACGCTAGCCTTAGTCCGAACGGGTATGCCCTGAGGCGACCCTGAAGCCTCGACAGTGCGTATTGGTTACTCCTAGGCAGGTCATGAACCTCAAGAAGATTTTCCGCGGACCACTGGTGTGGATCATCCTCGCCGTGATCGCGATCGGCCTGCTGATCGACCTCAGCGGCAGCCTGGCGGGCGGGTACAAGCAGGTTCCCACCTCCCAGGTCGTGACGCTCATCAACGGCACCCAGCCGCTGGCCGAGGTGCGGATGATCGATCAGGAGCAGTCGATCCAGGTCACCACCAAGGGCGATCCGCAGGAGAAGTTCGAGGCCACCTGGGTCGGCAACCAGAGCGAGCAGATCATCGACCGGCTGAACCAGCGGGTCGCGGACAAGACCCTGGACAGCTGGGTCGGGGAGAACAAGACTCCCGGCTTCGTCTCCTCCTTGCTCGGCACCCTGATCCCGTTCATCATCATCGGCGTCCTCTTCTTCTTCCTGCTCAACTCCGTCCAGGGCGGCGGCAGCCGGGTGATGCAGTTCGGCAAGTCCAAGGCGAAGGTCGCCAACAAGGACACGCCCAAGACCACCTTCCACGACGTCGCCGGCTGCGACGAGGCGATCGAGGAGCTGGAGGAGATCAAGGAGTTCCTGGCCGAGCCGGCCAAGTTCCAGGCGGTCGGGGCCAAGATTCCCAAGGGCGTCTTGTTGTACGGCCAGCCGGGCACCGGCAAGACCCTGCTGGCCCGGGCGGTGGCCGGCGAGGCCGGGGTGCCGTTCTTCTCCATCTCCGGCTCCGACTTCGTGGAGATGTTCGTCGGTGTCGGCGCCTCCCGGGTGCGCGACCTGTTCGAGCAGGCCAAGGAGAACGCGCCGGCGATTGTCTTCATCGACGAGATCGACGCAGTCGGCCGGCACCGCGGCGCCGGCATGGGCGGCGGCCACGATGAGCGCGAGCAGACGTTGAACCAGCTGCTGGTCGAGATGGACGGCTTCGACGTCCGTGGCGGTGTGATCCTGATCGCGGCCACCAACCGACCCGACGTGCTCGACCCGGCGCTGCTGCGCCCCGGACGGTTCGACCGGCAGATCGCCGTCGACACGCCCGACCTCAAGGGCCGGCTCCAGATCCTCAAGGTGCATTCGGAGGGCAAGCCGATGGCCCCCGACGTGGACCTGGAGAGCATCGCCCGCCGAACCCCCGGCTTCACCGGCGCCGACCTGGCCAACGTGCTGAACGAGGCCGCGCTGCTGACCGCTCGGCAGAACGCGCGGCAGATCACCGACGAATACCTGGACGAGGCGATCGACCGTGTCGTCGCCGGTCCGCAGAAGCGCAGCCGGCTGATGAACGAAAAGGAGAAGCTGGTCACCGCCTACCACGAGGGCGGTCATGCCCTGGTCGCCGCCGCGCTGCCCGGCACCGACCCGGTGCAGAAGGTGACGATCCTGCCGCGCGGTCGGGCACTGGGCTACACGATGGTGCTGCCCGAGCAGGACAAGTACTCCAACACCCGCTCGGAGCTGCTGGACCAGCTCGCGTACATGATGGGCGGCCGGGCCGCCGAGGAACTGGTCTTCCACGACCCCACTACCGGCGCCAGCAACGACATCGAGAAGGCCACCAACGTGGCCCGGGCGATGGTGACGCAATACGGCATGACCGAGCGGCTGGGCGCGATCAAGCTGGGCTCGGGTGAGGCGGAGCCGTTCCTCGGACGCGACTTCGGCCACCAGCGGGACTACTCCGAGGACATCGCCGCGATCGTCGACGAGGAAGTCTCCAAGCTGATCAGCAACGCCCATCAGGAGGCGTTCGACATCCTGACCGAGAACCGCGACGTGCTCGACGACCTGGTCAGGGCCCTGTTCGAGCGGGAGACGCTGGACCGCGAGGAGGTCGCGGAGGTCTTCGCGCCGCTGAAGCACTGGCCGAAGCGGCCGGCCTGGACCGGATCGGACCGACGGGTGCCGTCCAAGCTGCCGCCGGTCACCCCGCCGCCGCCTCTGGTGCCGGTGACCAACGGCCATCATGCGATCGCGAACGGCAGCAACGGCAGCAACGGATCGGGCAACGGTCACCATCCGGGCGGGACCTTGCCTCCCGGTGGCGCGCCCGTACCGCCCGGGCACTACCCGGTGCCGGCCGAGCCGCCGACCGGTCAGGCGCCCGCTCCGGGCGGCGCGCCGGTGCCGGGCGGTCAGCCGATGCCGCCGGGACCGGGCCCGCAGGCCGGGCCGCTGGATCCGGAGCGGCCGGAGACGTGGCCGCCGCCGGCGCCGCCGAAGGGACCCGACTTTCGATGACGCTCGATCGAGTGGTCCTGCCGAAGCAGGCAGGACCCTTCGACCACGACCGGGTCGCCGCAGCCGTCCGGGAGATCCTGATCGGCATCGGTGAGGACCCCGACCGCGACGGGCTGCTGGACACCCCGGACCGGGTCGCGCGGGCGTACGCGGAGATGTTCGCGGGGCTCCGCCAGGACCCGCAGGACGTGCTCTCCACCACGTTCGACCTGGGCCATGACGAGTTCGTCCTGGTCCGAGACATCGAGGTCTGGAGCTGTTGCGAGCACCATCTGGTGCCGTTCACCGGGGTGGCGCACGTCGGCTACATCCCGAACGCCGATGGCCGGATCACCGGCCTGAGCAAGCTGGCGCGGCTGGTCGACCTGTATGCGAAGCGCCCGCAGGTGCAGGAGCGGCTGACCACCCAGGTCGCCGACGCGCTGATGGACATCCTGGAGCCGCGCGGAGTGATCGTGGTGTTCGAGTGCGAGCACCTGTGCATGACCATGCGCGGGGTCCGCAAGCCCGGTTCCAAGACCGTGACCAGCGCCGTACGCGGCCAGTTGCGCAATGCCGCCACCCGGGCCGAGGCGATGAGCCTCATCGTCCGCGGCTGAGCCGCGGCCCCTCTCACCGCCGCGGCCGGGAGGCGGGCGTCGTGGCGGCCGAGCGCCCCGAACGCGACCGCGGCTGGATCGTCAGGGCCCCTCCGGCCCCCCGAGAATCCCGCCGCGGGCGGGAAGTGCGGGTGTTCTCGCCCCGGTGGCGCCCGAGAATCCGGCCGCGGCCGGAAAGTGGGGGTCTTTCAGCCCGAGTCGGCCCCGAGAATCCCGCCATGGCCGGAAAATGCGGCGAGCTCGGTGCTGCAGGCCACATTGCAACCGTGGCCGGAAAGCGGGGGTCCTCCCGGCCGGGTCGGCCCCGAAGATCCCCGCCGTGGTCGGAAAGTGAGGGTCCTCCGGGCCCGATCCGCCCCCAGAATCCCGCCATGGCCGGAAAGTGAGGGTCTTCCGGGCCCGATCCGCCCCGAGAATCCCGCCGTGGCCGGAAGGTGAGACCTGACGGCCGAGTAGGTGGAGACGCCTAGTGAGGGCGAGGCGGCACTGAAATAGGGTGAGCGGATGCAGCCCCTGTCGCGGGTGACGGGCCTTCCCGCGCCCGGCCGGACCGTGATCGTCGGGGTGGTGAACGTCACCCCGGACTCCTTCTCCGACGGCGGCGAGTTCCTCGATCCGGACGCGGCGATCCGGCACGGCCTTGAGCTGATGGCCGAGGGCGCCGACGTAATCGATGTCGGCGGCGAGTCCACCCGTCCCGGCGCGGTACGTCCGACGACCGAGGTCGAGCTGCGCCGGGTGCTGCCGGTGGTCTCGGCGCTCGCCGAGGCCGGGGCGGTGGTGAGCATCGACACGATGCGGCCGGTGGTCGCCGCGGCGGCGATCGAGGCGGGCGCGCGATTGGTGAACGACGTCTCCGGCGGCCGGGCCGAGCCCGACCTGCTGCGCCTGGTCGCCGAGGCGGAGCTGCCGTACATCTGCATGCACTGGCGCGGGCACTCGGTGGACATGGAGAGCAAGGCCGACTACGTCGACGTCGTGGCGGACGTGATCGCCGAGGTCAGCGTTCAGCTCGAGGCGTGCGTTGCGGCGGGCATCACCCCGGACCGGCTGATCGTCGACCCGGGTCTCGGGTTCGCCAAGACCGGCGAGCACAACTGGGAGCTGCTGCAGCGGCTGGACGAGCTGGACGTGCTCGGCGTACCGCTGCTGATCGGGGCGTCGAGGAAGCGATTTCTCGGCACACTGCTGGCCGGACCGGACGGCGCGCCACGGACCGCCCGGGAGCGTGACGCGGCGTCGGTGGCGCTGACCGCGCTGCTCGCCGAGCGCGGCGTCTGGGGGGTTCGCGTGCACGCGGTCCGGGACAGCCGGGATGCGGCGGACGTGGTGGCGAGGTTCGTCCGCCGGCCGTGAGCGGGGTCGCCCGCAGGATCCGTCGCCGGGTGATTCTGCTCACAGTTCACGCACGGGAAACGCTCAGTAGCACTTTGGCTGGGTCGGATAGGGTCGGCTTGCCCGCTGGGGGAGTCGTCGCGGTCGCGACGGATCGGGCCTGGACTGCGAGGTGAGAGGTTCGATGACGAATCTGCCGGCCCAGCCCCGAGGAGGGGCGACGGTGGTCTCGTCTGCGCCGGCCGACGCCCGGGCGACCAGGACGGTCGGCGGGCGGATCGCGGTGTCGGGAATCACGGCGCGCGGTTATCACGGCGTATTCGAACACGAACGGGTCGAGGGGCAGGACTTCGTCGTCGACGTCGTGCTGGACTTGGACCTGGCTACCGCGGCGGTCAGTGATGACCTGGCCGACACGGTCGACTACGGTGGTCTCGCCGCGGCAGTCGCGGCCGACATCGAGGCTGAGCCGCTCAACCTGATCGAGGCCCTGGCCGCCAGGATTGCCGACACATGTCTGCGCCTCGAGCGCGTGACGACCGCCTCAGTGACCGTGCACAAACCGCAGGCACCGATGCCGGTCAGCGTTGCCGATGTCGCCGTCACGCTCGTCCGTACCCGATCGGGCGAACCCTCCGACGACAGCTCACGAGATGGAGAGACCGCATGAGCAGCCCGAATCCATATGCCATCGACGCCGACACCCTGAGCGGGATGAAACCGCTCCGCAAGGTCGTCTACTCGGTCGGCTCGAATCTCGGCGACCGCCTCGGCAACCTCCAGGGCGCGGTCGACGCGATCAGCGACACCCCCGACGTGATCGTGGTGGACGTGTCCTCGGTCTACGAGACCGATCCGGTCGGCATGGGCGAAAACAGCGGTGCGTTCCTCAACCTGGTCATCGTCGCCGAGACCACGCTGGAGCCGCGCACGCTGCTCGAGCGGGCCCAGGCGATCGAGGACGCTTTCGGCCGGGAGCGCACCGGCAACGAGCGCTGGGAGCCGCGCACGCTGGACGTCGACCTGATCATGGTGGGCAACACCGTCGCCGAGAAGGAAGACCTCACCCTGCCGCATCCGCTCGCGCACCAGCGTGGCTTCGTGCTGGTCCCGTGGGCCGAGGTCGATCCGAAGGGTGAGCTGCCCGGCCAGGGGCAGGTCGCCGACCTGGCGGCCGCCGTCGGTCGCGACGGGGTGGTCCGTCGCGACGATCTGGCGATCGACCGCGACTGACCCAGTTGGCGCCTCCGCAGAAGCCGGCTCCGCCCCCCGGCACGATCACCACGACGCCGCCGCTGGCTCTGGCCACGGCGGCGTTGACGGGTGCCGGCTGCGGCTGGCTGATCGTCGTGATCGCGAACTCGTTCGGCTTCGTGCCGCCGCGGGTGCCCTGGACGGCGCCGATCGCCCTGCTGCTGTCCGCGGCCCTGGTCGGCGCGCTCGCCTTCACCACCCACCAGCGGATCCAGGTCCGGCACGAGCGGGTCGACCCGCAACGGGCGGTCACCTTCCTGGTGCTCGGCAAGGCGTCCGCGCTGGCGGGAGCGTTGGTCGCCGGCGGCTACCTGACGTACGGCCTCATGTTCGTCACCAGGATGAGCGCCGACGCCCCGCGTGAGCGGGTGATCCGTTCCGCCGTCGCGGTGCTGGCCGGCATCGCCTTGTGTGTGGCCGGCCTGCTGCTGGAGCGCGCCTGCAAGGTCCCCCGCGGCGACGACGAGGACGAGAGCGACCCGGAATCCTAGTGTCGCGTTAGTCGTGCCCGACCAGCCGGGCCGACTCCGCACCCCGCCCGGCCGGCCCGGGCCGACTCCGCACCCCGGATGGTGACTCCGCACCCTGCGCGCGGGGTGCGGAGTCGCAGTATGCGGTGCGGAGTGACCGGTGGCCGCTGCTCCGAGATGGCTGTCGCGACCACGTTCAGGGCCGCTGTCGGCCGGCGGCGGGGGAGACACCTCGACGAAGATCCCCGCTCGAGTGACGGCGGGACCCTAGGGTGAGGCGGGTGGTGACTTCCCCCGCCGCAGAGACGCCTGCCCAGAGGGCGGCGCGGCATCGAGCTGAGATCTCCGGACTCCGGCGCTGGACCAGGGTCGTGCTGATCGTCGGCACCGTCTGTTCGCTGGCCTGCGTCCTCGGGCCGGTGTGGCTGGCCCGGCTGGGTCTGGTGCCCGCGCTCGGCGCGGCATTCGTGTCGTGCTGGCTGGCCTGGCGCGAGATCGGCCTGGAGCGCCGGGCGCACGCGGCGGCGATGCTGTCGGCGTCCCGGCGACACGGTGCCCAGCTGAGCGAGGAGCGCCGGCACAACACGGCCGTGTTGACCGCGATGAGCGGCCGGTTGGAGGCGTCGAACACGCTGGCCGTGTCGCGCGGAGCGACCATCCACCAGTTGCGGCACGAGATCGCCCGGCTGAACGGCGACGTCAACGGGCTGCGGGGTGCGAACGGCCGGCTGACCCGGGACCTCAACTTCCGCAACGCCGCCATCGCGGAGCTCCGCGAGACCATCGCCGAGCGTGAGTCGGAGCTTGCCGCCCTGCTCGCCGCTGCGGAGGACGCCGCGACGGACTGCGCGCAGGACGCCGCGACGAGGCGTGGCGAGGCGGAAGCGGACATCACGTCCGCTCCGGACGCCGAGATCCACCGGCTGCCCAGCCGGGCCGTCGGCACCCACGCCACGACCGACGTTCCGGTCGAGCAGGCGCTCGGTGACGACGGGGCCGAGCGGCGCAACGCGGCCTATCTCGCGGCCGACGCGGCGATCGCCATGCCCAACTACGAGGAGGACCGCCGGCTCGGCTGACGCCGGCCGACCGATCGGCGTCGCTGGTCAGCGCAGGTTCGCCATCTGACCCTCGGTCCGAGCGGGCCGTCCGGTGGGACAGCATGGCCCCTATGGTCCTCGACGACGACGCCAGTTCCGGTCCGGCGCTGCCGGATCTTCCTCCGCTTCCCGAACTGCCGGGCCGGCTGGCCGCCGAGGAGCCGGGCTGGGTCAACCGCTTCGACGTGGTGGTGGTCGGCTCGGGCATCGCCGGGCTGACCGCGGCGCTGGAGTGCCGCGGGCTCGGCAGCGTGCTGATCGTCACCAAGGACGTGATCGCCTCGGGCTCCACCAACTGGGCGCAGGGCGGCATCGCCTCGGTCCAGGCCGAGGGTGACACGGTCGAGCAGCACGTCACCGACACCCTGGTCGCCGGCGCCGGTCTGTGCATCGAGCAGGCCGTCCGGGTGCTCGTTTCGGAGGGTCCGGACGAGGTCGCCAAGCTGATCGCCCGAGGCGCGGAGTTCGACCGCGACGCCGCCGGCGAGCTGGAACTGACCAGGGAGGGTGGCCATCACCGCAACCGGATCGCCCACGCCGGCGGCGACGCCACCGGCGCCGAGATCGAGCGCGCGCTGATCGCCGCGGTCCGGGCCGATCCCGGGATCGAGATCGTGGAGCAGGCCCTGGTGCTGGACCTGATCCCGGCCGACGTGGCGCCGGAAGAGCCGCCGGCCGTCGCCGGGGTCACCCTGCACGTGCTCGGGGCGGGCACCCGGGAGGGCGTCGGCGCCGTGCACGCCCGGGCCGTGATTCTGGCGACCGGCGGGATCGGGCAGATCTACGCCGCCACCACCAACCCGCCGGTCTCCACCGGCGACGGGGTCGCGGCGGCGTTCCGGGCCGGCGCCCGGCTCCGCGACATCGAGTTCATCCAGTTCCACCCGACGGTGCTCTATCTCGGTCCCGGCGCCCGGGGGCAGCTGCCGCTGGTCAGCGAGGCCGTCCGGGGCGAGGGCGGTCATCTGCTCAACGGCAAGGGCGAGCGGTTCATGGTCGGCCAGCACGAGCTGGCCGAGCTGGCGCCGCGCGACGTGGTGGCGAAGGCGATCATGCGCGAGATGGCGGCCGAGAACACCGACCACGTGTACGTCGACGGCCGGATGCTCGGTGAGGAGACCTGGCGGGTCCGGTTCCCGACCATCCTGCACAGCTGCCGGCGGGCCGGCATCGATCCGGTCGTCGACCTCATCCCGGTCTCACCGGCGTGCCACTACTTCTGCGGCGGGATCGAGACCGATCTCGACGGCGCGACCTCCCTCGGCGGGTTGTACGCGTGCGGCGAGGTGGCCTCATCCGGCGTGCACGGCGCCAACCGGCTGGCCTCCAACTCGTTGCTGGAGGGTCTGGTGTTCGCCCGCCGGATCGCCGCCCGGCTGGAGGCCGAACAACCGCCGTTCCGCCCGGTCGCCGCCGACACCCGCCGGCCGGGTCTGATCGACCGCGTGGTCGTGCCGGCCATGCAGAAGTCGATGAGCCGCAATGCCGGCGGCCTCCGCGACGCCGCCGGGCTGGATCGGTGTGCGGCCGACCTGACCCGGCTCACCGCCAACGGCAGCACCCGGCCCGGCGTCGCCACCTGGGAGGCGACCAACCTGCTCACCGTGGCTACGGCGGTGGTGGTGGCCGCCCGGACCAGGGAGGAGTCGCGCGGCGCGCACTGGCGCGACGATGTCGAGGGCCGACGCGACGAGTGGCTCGGCCACCTGCTGCTCGAGCTGGTCCCGACCGCCGAAGGCGAGCCGCTGCTGCGGCGCCGGTTCGTCCCGGTCGGTGGTTCGGCCGACCCCAGCGGCCGGCAGGGACAGCAGAGCGTCGAGGCGGCCGTCCGATGACCCGGCTCTCGTCCGTCGCCGAGGCGGTCCACCTGCTGCGGGCACACGGCCTGGACCTGGCCGGTGTCGAGCCGGTGGTGGTCGCGGCGCTGTCGGAGGATCTCGGCGGACACGGCGTGCTGCCGGCGGGTGCCGGTCACGGGGTCGACGTGACCTCGGTGGCCACGATCCCGGCCGACGCGACTGCGACCGCCGAGATCATCGCGCGCGCTTCCGGCCGGATGGCCGGACTGCCCGTGGCCGCGTACGTCCTCCTGCTGGTCTGCGCCGAGGCCGGGCCGGTCGAGGTCGACCTGCTGGCCGACGACGGCACCGACGTCGTCCGTGGTGACGTCGTGCTCCGGGTGCGGGCGAACACCCGGGAACTGCTCCGGGCCGAGCGGATCGCGCTGAACCTGCTGACCCTGACCTCCGGTGTGGCGACCGCGACCGCAGCCTGGGTCGCGGCGCTGGAGGGCAGCCGGACCCGGGTCCGGGACTCGCGCAAGACCGTTCCGGGCCTGCGGATGCTGCAGAAGTACGCCGTCCGGGCCGGCGGCGGGGTCAATCACCGGATGTCGCTGGCCGACGCCGCCTTGATCAAGGACAATCACGTGATTGCGGCCGGCGGAGTGGTTCCGGCATTTCTCGCGGTCCGTCGAGAATTTCCCGATATCCCCGTTCAGGTCGAGGTCACGTCGGCCCGCCAAGCACACGAGGTTGTCGCTGCCGGTGCCGTCGATGTGTTGTTGGACAACATGGCGTCCGCGGAAATGGCCGCAGTCATGGCCGAACTCGGCGAACTGGCTACCTTCGAGGCCAGCGGGGGACTCACTCTGGACACGGCTGCGACCGTTGCCGCGACCGGGGTGCATTTCGTCGCGATCGGGGCGATCACGCATTCGGCGCCAATTCTCGATTTCGCGCTGGACTTCTTCGACTGAAACTCAATCGTGTGCGGTAGAGTTTTCCGCAGAGTCGATCCGCTCCAGCGCCTAATTTCGATCGGAGGATTAATGGCTCAGCGTGTACAGGTCATTCTCGAGGACGATCTCGACGGGTCGGAGGCATCGGGGACATACTCCTTTGCTTTCGACGGCGTCGAGTACGAAATCGATCTATCGACCGACAATTACGAGAACCTGGGTACTGCGCTCGCCCCCTGGGTGGCACATGCCCGCCGGGTCGGTGGCCGTCGCCGCCGGGCCGGATCCAAGCAGGCCGCCGTGAGCAACGGCGGCGCCTCCTCGACCAGCGACATCCGGGCCTGGGCGCAGGAGCAGGGCTACGAGGTGAGCAGCCGGGGTCGGGTGTCCAGCGACATCCGCGAGGCGTACGAGGCTGCGCACGCCTGATCGAACGGCACCCGCGGAGCGGGGAGATTTGCGCCCTGGGCGAACACCACGTTCGTCCAGGGCGCTTGTTCTGTTGCAGCGATGTTGCGTCCTGCATTCGGAGCCCTCTGGCCTCCGATCGAGGGCGTGACGGCTACTAGAGTGAAACCCAGCGGCATCGGACGGCGCCAGCTCAGGCGCCAGCCGGATGCCGCCAGCGAGGAGCAATCACATGTTCGAACGGTTTACCGACCGAGCCCGCCGAGTGGTCGTCTTGGCCCAGGAAGAGGCCCGGATGCTGAACCACAACTACATCGGCACCGAACACATTCTCCTCGGCCTCATCCACGAGGGCGAGGGCGTTGCCGCGAAGGCCCTGGAGTCGCTGGGCATTTCGCTGGAAGCTGTCCGCCAAAAGGTGGAGGAGATCATCGGTCACGGCCAGCAGAGCCCGAGCGGGCACATCCCGTTCACCCCGCGGGCCAAGAAGGTGCTGGAACTCAGCCTGCGCGAGGCGCTGCAGATCAATCACTCCTACATCGGCACCGAGCACATCCTGCTCGGTCTGATTCGCGAGGGTGAGGGCGTCGCCGCTCAGGTGCTGGTCAAGCTTGGTGCGGACCTGAATCGGGTGCGCAATCAGGTGCTGCAGCTGCTCAGCGGATTCCAGGGCAAGGAATCGGCGACCTCCGGCGCGCCGGAGCAGGGCAATGCACCCTCGTCGTCGATGGTGCTCGATCAATTCGGCCGCAATCTCACCCAGGCGGCTCGGGAGAACAAACTCGACCCGGTGATCGGCCGCGAAACCGAGATCGAGCGGGTGATGACCGTTCTTTCTCGCCGGACCAAGAACAATCCGGTGCTGATCGGCGAGCCCGGCGTCGGAAAGACCGCGGTCGTGGAGGGGCTGTCCCAGGCCATCGTGCGCGGGGACGTACCCGAGACGCTGCGGGACAAGCACATCTACACCCTCGACCTCGGCGCCCTGGTGGCCGGTTCGCGCTATCGCGGCGACTTCGAGGAGCGGCTGAAAAAGGTGCTCAAGGAGATCCGCACCCGCGGCGACGTGATCTTGTTCATCGACGAGATCCATACCCTGGTGGGAGCGGGCGCGGCCGAGGGCGCGATCGACGCGGCGAGCATCCTGAAGCCGATGCTGGCCCGCGGTGAGCTGCAGACCATCGGTGCCACCACGCTCGACGAATACCGCAAGTACGTCGAGAAGGACGCCGCGCTGGAGCGCCGGTTCCAGCCGATCCAGGTGGCCGAGCCGTCGATCGCCCACACGATCGACATCCTCCGCGGCCTGCGCGACCGCTACGAGGCCCACCACCGGATCACCATCACCGATCAGGCGCTGGTGGCGGCCGCCCAGATGGCCGACCGCTACATCTCCGACCGGTTCCTGCCGGACAAGGCGATCGACCTGATCGACGAGGCCGGGGCGCGGTTGCGGATCCGCCGGATGACGGCACCGCCGGACCTGCGCGAGTTCGACGAGAAGGTGGCGGCCGTACGGCTGGAGAAGGAAGCTGCCATCGACGCGCAGGACTTCGAGCGCGCCGCTGGACTGCGCGATGACGAGAAGAAGCTGCTCGCCTCGCGCGCCGAGCGGGAGGCGCAGTGGAAGGCCGGCGACCTGGACGTGGTCGCGGAGGTGGACGAGGAGATCATCGCCGAGGTGCTGTCCACGGCCACCGGCATCCCGGTCTTCAAGCTCACCGAGGAGGAGTCGGCTCGCCTGCTCCGGATGGAGGAGGAGCTGGGCAAGCGCTACATCGGCCAGCACGACGCGGTGAAGGCGCTGTCCCGCTCGATCCGGCGGACCCGGGCCGGGCTGAAGGACCCGAAGCGGCCCAGCGGCTCGTTCATCTTCGCCGGGCCGTCCGGTGTCGGCAAGACCGAGCTGACCAAGGCGCTGACCGAGTTCCTGTTCGGCGACGAGGACGCGCTGATCCAGCTGGACATGAGCGAATACTCCGAGAAGCACACCGCCTCCCGGCTGTTCGGCTCGCCTCCCGGCTACGTCGGCTACGAGGAGGGCGGTCAGCTCACCGAGAAGGTGCGCCGCAAGCCGTTCAGCGTGGTGCTGTTCGACGAGGTCGAGAAGGCCCACCCGGACATCTTCAACTCGCTGCTGCAGATCCTGGACGAGGGTCGGTTGACCGACGCCCAGGGCCGGGTGGTCGACTTCAAGAACACCGTCATCGTGATGACCACGAACCTGGGCACCCGCGACATCGCCAAGAGCGTGTCGCTGGGCTTCAGCAGCGGTCAGGGCGGTGAGGGCGGCTACGAGAAGATGAAGGCCAAGGTCTCCGACGAGCTCAAGCAGCACTTCCGTCCGGAGTTCCTCAACCGCGTCGACGAGATCGTGGTGTTCCGCCAGCTGTCGCAGGAGGACATCGAGCACATCGTCGACCTGATGACCGCCCAGATCGAGATCCGGCTGAAGGACAAGGACATGGGCCTCGTGCTCACGCCCGCGGCCAAGACCCTGATCGCCAAGCGCGGCTTCGACCCGGTGCTCGGTGCCCGTCCGTTGCGTCGGGCCCTGCAGCGCGACGTCGAGGACATGCTCGCCGAGAAGATCCTGTTCTCCGAGCTGCAGCCCGGCGAGATCGTCGTGGTCGACGTGGCGGACCCGGGATCGGAATACCCGTTCACCTTCACCGGCACGCCACGCGGCGCCGCCCCGGACACCCCGCCGGTCGAGTTCGACCAGCTGGTCGACGGGATCTCCGACGGCGACGGGGAATCCGCCGCCTCCTGAGGCACCCGCTCAGCCCAGAGGCGAGGGCCGTCCCGGAAGGGGCGGCCCTCGTCGCATTTCCACGCCCCTGGACAGCGCGGCATCACCCGTGGATCTTCGGATCCTGTGTACGTCGCCGGATCCGGTATACGGGATCCGAGGTGTTCCAGGGGATCCGAGTTGCGTGGTGGGTGCCGGTTGCGCGACGGTCCGAGTGGGCGTCAGTCGGAGTGCTCGGCCCGGGCGATGCCCTCCTCGATCGCCTCGGCCTGGGCGGTCTTGCCCTCGGCGATGGTGGCGTCGTCGTCGGTGACGATGCCGACCAGCTCGGTCACCTGGCCGGTCAGCTCGTCCAGCCCGCGCGGCGCGTCCTTGGTCTCGCTCTTGTTCGCCGACACCGGCGGTACGTCCGGCAACGGGTCGGTGCCCGGCCGGCGGACGTGCTCGATGGCCAGCCGGGCCACCTCGTCGGCGTGGGCGTGCATGATGGAGTGGGCCGCGTTGGGGATGATCGAGACCCGGCAGCTCGGCAGCAGCGCGACCACCTCGTCGATCCAGCCCGGCGGGCACAGCGTGTCCAGCTGGCCGCTGATCACCAGGGTGTTGGAGCGCACCTTCGGCAGGGTGTCCTCGATCGGGTAATGCATCATCTCCGGCAGCACGCGAGAGAACCAGCGAACCCCGCACAGGACGTACGCCTGGACCGCGAGCAGTGCCACCCGCGGCGGCTCCCTCCGCGCGGCCTGCAGGAATCGGCGTGCGGCGATGCCGAGCGAGCGGTCGTCGGGGGCCAGCACCGGACCGAGCAGGATGATGCAGGACAGCCGGTCGGAGCCGGCGAACCCGTCGGGATAACGCGCGGCCAGGTCGGCCACCACCTGAGTGCCCATCGAGTGCCCGATCACCACCGGATCGTCGAGTTCCAACTCGTCGATCACCTTGCCGACCAGGTCGGCGTATTCCGGGATGGTCATCCGCCCGCTCTCCGGGTGCGGGACTCCACCGAAACCGGGAAGGTCCAGTGCATGCACCGGGCCGAAGTCGTTCAGCTGCGCGGCCAGCCGCTCGAAGTAGTTCGACGAGACACCGATCCCCGGCACCAGCACGAAGGCGCGCGACCCTTCGCGGCCGACCGTGCTGACCCGCGCGTACGTCGTCCGCCACGGCACCCGACGCACCTCGACCTGGGTTTCACTGTCCCGGGCTCCGCCACGGAAGGCCCCGCCGTCACGGGCACCGCCCTGCGGGGTCGCGCCGCGCCCGGACCAGCTCAGACCGGAGTGGCCGCTGGACAGCAACCGCCGGGTGATCTTCCTCCGCACGGTGGCCCTCCCGCGTTCACGACTGACGGGCCAACGGTAGCGCCCGACTCTGCGGTGCAACCGCTCTGGCACAGTGGCGGGCGTGCCGTCCGACTCCCACCCTCAGCCGACCGGACGCCTGGACCGGATCCCGGCGGTATGGCTCGTGGTGGCCGGCATCTTCTCGGTGCAGTTCGGCGCGGCGATCGCGAAGCACCTGTTCCCGCTGGTGCCGCCGACGTCGATGGTCTGGCTGCGCCTGGCCACCTCGTCGGTGATCTTCCTGATCGTCGCCCGGCCGAGATTACGGGGACGGAACCGGACCGACTGGCTGGTCGCCCTCGGTTTCGGTCTCAGCCTGGTCACCATGAATTGGGCGATCTATCAGTCGTTCGCCCGGATCCCGCTCGGAATCGCGGTCACGATCGAGTTCCTCGGTCCGCTCACGGTGGCGATCGTCGGCTCGCGGCGACTGCTCGATCTGGTCTGGGTAGCGCTCGCCGCGGCCGGCGTCGCGCTGCTCGGTCTGACGCCGGGCTCGCTGAACCTGGCCGGCGTGCTGTTCGCGCTGCTGGCCGGTCTGGGCTGGGCCTGCTACATCCTGATGAGCGCGCAGACCGGCCGGCGCTGGCCCGGCCTGCAGGGGCTGACCGTCGCCAGCCTGGTCGGCGGCATCCTGCTCGCCCCGCCGGCGATCCTCGAGGCCGGATCCCGGCTGCTCCAGCCGGAGGTGCTGGCCTTCGGGGTCGCGGTGGGGCTGCTCAGCTCGGTGATCCCGTACAGCCTCGAGCTCAATGCGCTGCGCCGGATCCCGCCCCGGCTGTTCGGGATCTTGATGAGCCTCGAGCCGGCGGCCGCCGCGCTGGCCGCGATGATCCTGCTCCGGGAGTTCCTGACCTGGACCCAGTGGCTCGCCCTGGCCTGTGTGGTCTCGGCCAGCGTCGGCGCCACCCGCAGCAACCGCCCGCCGGCCGAGCCGGCCGCGATCTGAGAAACATCCGGCGCCGGTGTCGATTCTGCTCGGTTCCGATCGAGCAGTGAGAAAGCGGCCCGGAACCACCGAGCCGGCACTGCCGGAAGGATCTGATCCAGATGAGCTCGACCGCCTCCACCGCCACCCCCATCGGCTGCGAGCCCGCCGACCGGGTCACGAAGGCGCTGCTCGGCTACGGCGTGATCGCCGGGCCGACGTACGTCCTCGTGGGCCTGGCCCAGGCCCTGACCCGACCCGGGTTCGACCTCACCCGGCACGAGTGGAGCCTGCTGGCGAACGGCCGGTTCGGCTGGATCCAGATCGCCAACTTCGTGGTCTGCGGCGCGATGACGCTGGCGTTTGCGGTCGGGCTCCGCCGGGCGCTGTGGCCCGGCCGCGGTGCGACCTGGGGTCCGCGACTGGTCGGGCTGTACGGCCTCGGCCTGATCGCGGCCGGCGTCTTCCGGGCCGACCCGAGTCTCGGCTTCCCGGTCGGCACCACGGACGTTCCCGGCGCCATCAGCTGGCATGGAATGCTGCACCTGGTCAGCGCCATGATCGGCTTCGCCGGGCTGGTCGGCGCGTGTTTCGTGCTCGCGGCCCGCTATGCCGCCGACGGACGTACGGCCTTGGCCCGGGCCTCCCGCGCGGTCGGCGTCGTGTTCCTGCTGGCGCTTGCCGGGGTCGCCTCCGGGCAGGGCAGCGTGGCGGTCAATCTCGGCTTCACCGGTGCGGTCGTGCTGGCCTGGGGCTGGCTGAGCGCCGTCGCGATCGATCGCTACCGTGTCGTCGCCGGACGCTGAAGGGAGAACGACGATGCGTTATTTGGTCCTGTTGACGGCGGCGCCGCCCGCGAGCCCACCGCCGCCGGAGCTGATGGCCGCGATCGCCGCGCTCGGCGAGGACGCCACCCGGGCGGGTGTGCTGCTCGACACCGCCGGCCTGGCGCCGAGTGCCGAGGGCAGCCGGATGAGCGTGGTCGCCGGCCGGCTGAACACCACCGACGGCCCGTTCGCGGAGGCCAAGGAGATGATCAGCTATGCGCTGTACGACGTCCGGGACCAGGCGGAGGCGCAGGAGTGGACGTCCCGGTTCATGCGGGCCCACCAGGAACTGTGGCCCGGCTGGGAGGGCGACGCGGAGATCCGCCGGGTGTTCGGCCCCGAGGACTTCGGACCGCCGCCGGGGTGAGTCCTGGTCCGGCCGCCCGCGTGCAACTCGGATCCGCTGTGACTGTTCGGATCCAGTGCAGGGGATCCGGGTCGGCACAGGGGATCCGGGCGGCACAGGGGATCCGGGATGCGAGAGGGGTCCGAGCTGCGACAGGGGATCCGGGATCGGCGGGAGTGAGCCGGTGGACGTACGGGCGCGGCTGGAGACGGTCTGGCGGATGGAGTACGCCCGGATCGTCGCGGTGCTGGCCCGGCTGCTCGGCGGCGACGTCGGCCGAGCCGAGGAGATCGCCCAGGACACCATGGTCGTCGCGCTGGAGCAGTGGAGCCGGGACGGGATCCCGCGCGACCCGGCGCCGTGGCTGATGGCCACGGCGAAGCACCGGGCCGTCGACGCCGTCCGCCGCCGGACGACGTACGACCGCAAGCTGCGGGAGGTGGCGGAGACGGAACGGCGGCGCGGAACCTCGGCGGGCGCCAACGAACCGGATCCCGACGAGTTCGACCAGCCGATCACCGACGACCTGCTCCGGCTGGTGTTCACCGCGACCCATCCGGTCCTGCCGCCGACGTCCCGGACGGCGCTGACCCTGAAGGTGCTGGCCGGGCTGCGGATCGACGAGATCGCCCGGGCCTTCCTGATCAGCGAGTCGACCGCCGCGCAACGGATCGTCCGGGCGAAGCGGATCCTCGCCGAGCAGCAGATCCGGCTCGAGCTGCCACCTCCCGACCAGCGTCGGGGCCGGCTCGCAGCGGTGCTCGAGGTGATCTATCTGATCTTCAACGAGGGGTACGCGGCGACGGCGGGCGAGAACTGGACCCGGCCGGACCTGTGCGCCGAGGCGGTCCGGCTGGGACGGCTGCTGGCCGGGCTGATGCCGGGCGAGCCGGAGGTGCACGGCCTGCTGGCGCTGATGGAGCTGCAGTCGTCGCGGCTGGCCGCCCGGATCGGCCCGGTCGGCGAGGCCGCGCTGCTCCCCGACCAGGACCGGACCCGCTGGGACCGGCTGTTGATCCGGCTCGGGCTCGCCGCGCTCGATCGCGTGGAGTCGCTCGGCGGTGGACTGCTGCCGTACACGCTGCAGGCGCGGATCGCGGCCTGTCACGCCCGCGCGCGGCACGCCGAGGACACCGACTGGGGGAGGATCGCCGCGCTCTACACCGTGCTCGGCCACGTCGCCCCGTCGCCGGTGGTCGAGCTGAACCGGGCCGTGGCGGTCGGGATGGTGGACGGCCCGGCGGCGGCGTTGGCGTTGCTCGATCGGCTGGCCGGTGAGCGCGCGATCGCGGGCAACCCGCAGCTGCCGGCGGCCCGTGGCGAGCAGCTGGCTCGGCTCGGTCGGGCCGGCGAGGCCGCCGACGCCTTCGCCGCCGCCGCCCGGCTCAGCCGGAACGCCCGGGAGCGCGAGGTTTTCAGCCGCCGGGCCCGCACCCCGCCGGTCTGAGCCGCCGGGTCAGTGGCCGAAGACGTCGGAGTCGGTGACGCCCGATTCGCCGCGATCGAGGCCGCCGATGGCGGCGATCTCGTCGGCGGTCAGCTCGAAGTCGAAGATGTCGATGTTCTCCGCGATCCGTTCCGGGGTGGCCGATTTCGGGATCGCGACGAGGCCCTGCTGGACGTGCCAGCGCAGCACCACCTGGGTCGGCGTCTTGGCGTAGCGCTGGGCGACCGCCACGAGCAGCGGGTCCGAGCGCAGGTCATCGCCCGAGCCGCCGATCGGGCTCCACGACTCGGTCACGATGCCGTGCTCGGTGTCGTAGCTCCGGGCGTCTCGCCGGGTGGCGTACGGGCTCAGCTGGATCTGGTTGACGTCCGGCTCGATCCCGGTCTCGTCCAGCACCCGCTGCAGATGGGCAGGCTTGAAGTTGGACACCCCGATCGCCCGGATCATGCCGTGGTCGAGGAGGTCCTTCAGCCCACGCAGCGCGTCGACGTAGCCGCCCTGGTCCGGGTTCGGCCAGTGAACCATCAGCATGTCGACGTACTCCACGCCGAGCCGCTCGATGCTGGCCTGCCAGGCCTGCCGGACGCCGTCGACACTGTGCCAGGCCCGGTTGAACTTGGTGGTGATGAACAGTTCGTGGCGGTCCAGCCCGGAGTCCCGCAGCCCCTGACCGACGCCGTCCTCGTTGCGGTAGTTCTCGGCGGTGTCGACAAGTCGATATCCCGACTCGATCGCGGTGCGGACGGCGGCAGCGCACTCGGCGCCGCGCATCGGCCAGGTGCCGAAACCGATCATCGGCAGCTCGGCCCCGTTGCGCAGGGTGACGGTCGGGGCGTACGGCATCCGTGGACTCCTCGGGTCGACTCCCGCCCATCACAACATGGCGCCGCCGTACGGCCGCTGTCGCCCCAGCGCTTCGCGCGTCGGTCCTCAGGGCCGGTCCGGCGGCAGCGGGACGACCGCCTCCGGATCGACGCCGTCAGTGGAGGCTGGGGTGGCGTCCTGTCGCGGATCGACCCCGCGCGCCGGAAACCGGCCGCGAAAAACGTTCTCTGGTCGGCGTTCGGTCGATCTGCGACAGATACCCGCGATCGAGGGGTGCCGAGCTGCCTCACCACTCACGTCACCCGGGATCGTCAGCCGCCGGAGTCAGGGCAGGGTCAGCCGCCCCCGCCCGGTTCGGACGGCGAGCCCGTCGGCGATCAGCGACTCGATCGCCCTGGTCCGCTGCGCCGGTTCCGGCCACTCCGCCAGCAGGTCCGCCTCCGGCACCTCGCCCCCGCCCCGGAGCACCGCCAGTACCGCCCCGCGGCACTGCCGGTCCGTGCCCTCGTACGTCTGTCCGCGCCGCGGCGGCCCGTCGTACGTCGGACGACCGGCGCGGTGCCAGGCGCACTGCCGGACCACCGGACAGTCGCCGCAGCGCGGCGAACGAGCGCTGCAGACGACCGCACCCAACTCCATCGAGGCGACCGCCCAGCGAGCAGCGCGTTCCGGGGAGCGGGGCAAGAAACCCTCGGCGAGAGTGGCCTCGGCCCGGGTGGTCGCCGGCGCGGGGAACTCCTCGCCGAGGGCGATCCGGGTGAGCACCCGGCGCACGTTGGTGTCCAGCACGACGTGGCGCTGACCGAACGCGAAGCTGGCGATCGCTGCCGCGGTGTAGCTGCCGACCCCCGGCAGCGCCAGCAGGTCCGACCGCTCGGTCGGCACGCTGCCGCCATGCTGTTGCACGATCGCGATCGCGGTCTGGTGCAGCCGCAGCGCGCGGCGTGGATAGCCGAGCCGGCCCCAGGCCCGGACCGCCTCACCCGGTGCCTCGGCCGCAAGCGCCGCCGGCTCCGGCCATCTGGTCAGCCAGCTCAGCCACGGCTCGCGGACCCGGGCCACCGGGGTCTGCTGCAGCATGAACTCACTGACCAGCACGCCCCACGGGCTCGTGCCGGGTCGTCGCCAGGGCAGGTCGCGCCGGTGCTGGTCGTACCAGCCGAGGACGGCCGACACCACCGTCGCGGCGGTGGCGGGGGCGATCACGCGGCCACGGTAACCCGCCGATTCAGGCTGCGACGGCGCTCGTCACGGTCCGGTCACGGCCGCGACGGCGTGGCAGCCGGACCCGGCGCGATCGGCTGCCTACCATGCCGCCATGAGCGGTGTTCTGCACCCCGTCGGTCCGGAGCCTCCGCAGGTGTACTGGGTCCGCCGCGTCCTCGTGCTCGCGGCCGCGGCGATAGCGCTGGTCCTGGTCATCGCCATCGTGGTGAACCTCAACAGCGCGGCCAACGCGACCGGTCCGGAGGCCGTGCCGGCTCCCGCCGCCGACGTGTCGAGCACGCCGCCGCCGACCTCGACCGCGCCGGCGATCGTGGCCACGCCCTCAGGCGAGCCGAGCGGCGCTCGGTCCTCCAGCGTCGCGGCCAGCCCGGCCCCTGCCCTGTCCTCGGCACAGATCGCGAGTCCGGGCGGGGCCTCGGGCTCGGCCAAGCCGTCCTCGTCCGGTACGTCCTCGTCCGGTTCGTCCTCGGGCACGAAGGATGCCGCGAAGCCGCCGGCGAAGGGCTCACCGGCCGAGGTCGCCGCGTGCAACCCGGCCCAGCTGCGGCCCACCCTGACCGGCCCGCAGAACGTGAAGGTGAAGGCCAAGGCGAACCTCGATCTGTCGCTGATCAACGGCGGCGCGACGACCTGTCAGCTCCGCCTGACGCCGGCGAACTTCGTGCTCACCATCTATTCCGGCAAGGACCGGATCTGGAGCACCGCCGACTGCGCCGACCTGGTCAGGCCGACCACGGTGAAGATCGCCCGCGAGGACGCGTACGAGTGGCGGATCGTCTGGGACGGTCGGCGGTCGAAGAAGAGCTGCCAGACCCGGCCGGAGATCCCGCGGGCCGGGACGTACGTCGCCACCGCCCAGTTCACCGGCGCCGATCCGGTGAAGTTCCGGATGTTCCTGCACACGTAGGCCCCGGGTACGAGCCGCTGGCCGGTTCCGGATGGGTCAGTCGAGCTGCTCGCTGTAGGCGGCGTCGGCCAGCCGGACGAGCCCGTCCCGGATGATCCGGGCGCGACTCTCGCCGACGCCGTCGACCTCCTGCAGGTCGGCGGCACTGGCCGCGAACAAGCCCTGCAGGCCACCGAAGTGCTCCAGCAGTCGCACGCCCAGCGCGGGCGGGATCCGGCTCAGCTGCCCGACCTGCCGATAGCCGCGGGTGACGATCCGCCCGTCCGAGTGCGGTCCCAGACCGATCATCCGGCCGACCGTCGGCGCATCCAGCAACTCCGTCGTGCTCAGCCCGGCCAGCAGCGTGAGCCCGAAGTCGGACTCCCCGTCGGGTCGGTAGTCGCGCTCCAGCAGCTCGCGCAGCTCCTCCACGCCGGCGCTCAGCTCGATCAGTTGCAGGCTCAGCAACCGGCCATCCGTGCCGAGCTCGAGCACGTACTCCTCCAGCTCGTGCTGCAGCCGGCGCACCATCTCGATCTGCTGGGCGACCAGCGCCACATCGCGGACGATGACCTGGTCGTGCACCTCCAGCGCCGACAACCGGTTGGTCAACTCGCTCAACCGGTTGCGGTAGCGCTCCAGGGTCTGCAGCGCCTGGTTGGCCCGCGCCAGGATCTGCTCCGAGTGCTCGACCACGCGCCGCTTGCCGCCGGCATAGAGCGAGATCGTCGACATGGACGCCGACACGGTGACGACCGGGACTCCGGTCTGCTGGGCGACGCGATCCGCGGTCCGGTGCCGGGTGCCGGTCTCGATCGTCTCCAGCGCCGGATCCGGCATCAGTTGCACCCCGGCCCGGACGATCCTGAACCGGCCGACGTCCAGCACGATCGCGCCGTCCATCTTGGCGAGCTCACGCAGCGCCGTCGCGGTGAACGGCACGTCCAGCACGAAGCCGCCCGTGCACAGCTGGATCACGTCGCGGGTGTTGCCGAGCACGACCAGCGCGCCCGTCCGCCCGCGCAGGATCCGCTCGAACCCCTCGCGCAACGGCGTTCCCGGCGCCATCGACGCCAGATAGCCGAGCATGGCATCGGGTGGCGGCTGGTCCAGCGGCACCCGGCATCCTCCTGGTCGGCGATTCGCCGCTCCCGAGAGCCCGGGGGCGGCTGCTCAGCTCATCCTACGGCGGCATCGGCGACCTCCCCGAGCGAGCCGAGGCGATGGTGGTCGTCCGGGGCGCTGCGGTCGGCCGGACGTTCGAACCGTAACGCGGCGAGCGCGTGCACGATGGTAGGTGCGGGATGCAACCGCAGGCCGTGCCCGATCTGCGGCCGCGACCGCTGTCCGTGCTGGCTGTCCGGCCGGCCGGACTGCGCTGGGTCGTGCGGGTCCGCGGGCACGACCGCGTCGGTGAACCCGAGCCGGGCCGCCTCGGCGAGCCGGCGGTCGAGGCCGGGCACCCGTCGCAGCTCGCCGGCCAGCCCGACCTCGCCGATGGCGACGAAACCGGCCGGCACGATCGCGTTCAGTGCGGCCGACGCGACCGCGACGGCGATCGCCAGGTCCGCCGAGGGGTCGGCCACCCGCGCGCCGCCGACGGTCGAGACGTACACGTCCTGGCCGGCCAGGCCCATCCGAGCCCGTCGCTGCAGGACCGCAAGCACCATCGCCACCCGGCTGGAGTCGAGCCCGTGCACGGTACGGCGCGGCACCTGCAGCGCCGACGAGGCAACCAACGCCTGGAGCTCGGCCGGCAGCGGCCGCCGGCCCTCCATGGTGACCCCGATGCAGGTGCCGGAGACCGGCGTCGCGTGCTGGCTGGTGAACAGACCGGACGGGTCGGGCACCTCGACGATGCCCTGCTCGGACAGCTCGAAGCAGCCGACCTCGTCGGCCGGCCCGAACCGGTTCTTGGTGGCGCGCACCATCCGGAAGCCGGAGGGCCGGTCGCCGTCGAAGGCCAGCACGACGTCGACCAGGTGCTCCAGCAACCGAGGCCCCGCGATCGCCCCGTCCTTGGTGACGTGACCGACGATCATCACCGCCATCCCGCGCCGCTTGGCCACCCGGACCAGGGCGCCGGTCACCTCGCGCACCTGGCTGACCCCGCCCGGCGCCCCGTCGGCCTCGGCCGTGCCGATCGTCTGGACCGAGTCGACCACCAGCAGCGACGGCTCGACCTCCTCGATGTGGCCGAGCACCGTGCCGAGATCGGTCTCGGCGGCCAGATAGAGCTCGTCGGCCAGCGCGTTGGTCCGGCCGGCGCGCAGCCGGACCTGCGCCGCGGACTCCTCACCACTCACGTACAGCGTCCGGCGTCTCGCCCGTGCCCAGCGGGCGGCGACCTCGAGCAGCAGCGTGGACTTGCCCACGCCCGGCTCGCCCGCCAGCAGGACCACCGCGCCGGGCACCAGCCCGCCGCCGAGGACCCGGTCCAGCTCACCGACCCCGGTCAGCGCCCGATCGGCGGCCTGCGCGCTGACCTCGGCGATCGGCACCGCCTTGCTGACCGGACGCGACGACGCAATAGTGGCGAGCTTCGGTGCGCCGGCCTCCGCCACGCTGCCCCAGGTCTGGCACTCCCCGCACCGCCCCACCCAGCGACCGGTGGTCCAACCACACTCGCTGCACCGATATCCCGGTCGTGCCGCTGCCTTCGCCATGGCCGAGAGGCTACGCAAGCCCTCCGACAGTCGTTCGGGTCCGGTTCCTCCCGGACATCTTCGGATCCTCTGTGAAACGTCGGATCCGCTGCAACGGATCCGATGCGTCGCAGGGGATCCGAAGATCCGTGGTGCGGATCCGGACGACGCTGGGCCCGGAAGCTGCCCGCCCCCGGATCAGCGACGCGGGCCCGAGCGCGGGATCCGCAGGGTCAGCACCGCACCGTGCTGCCCGACCTGGTTGGCGGCCGAGATGGTGCCGTCGTGAGCCTCTGCGATCTCGGCCACCAGAGCCAGGCCCAGACCGTAGTGGCGGCGACCCGGAGCGGCCGTGGACCGGCTGCCGGAGAAGCGCTCGAACATGGTCGGGCGACGCCGGCGGCGATGCCGGCGCCGTCGTCGCGGACCTCGACCACGGCGTCGGAGCCTGCGGTGAAGACCTCCACCTGCACCGTACGCCGAGCGTGCGAGATCGCGTTGTCCAGCAACGCGATGACGGCGCGCAGCAGGGCGGCGCGATTCGCTGCGTCCAGCCCGACCAGCTCGCCGCCGGCGGTGACGATCTCGATGCCGCTGCTCGCGGCGAAGGCTTTCGCCGCCTCGGCGGCCTCGCGGACCACCGCGGTCAGCTCGACCGGCCCGAGATCGGCGCTGGTCCGGGTATCCGCGGCGGCGAGCAGGTCCTCCAGCACCGACGTCAGGTTGGCCGCGTCGGCGACCAGACCGGCCGCGTCCTGCTCGAGGCTCGCCCGAGTCGAGTCGTCAGGGGTGCGGCGCAGCCGGCGCGCCATCAGCTGGGCCCGGGTGCTCAGCAGGGTCAGCGGGGTCCGCAGCTCGTGACTCGCGTCCGCGACGAACCGGCGCTGCAGCGCGAGTGCCTCCGCCATCGGCCGCACCGCGCGCCGCGCGAGCCAGGCCGAGCCGGCGACGGCGATGACCAGCCCGATGCCGCCGGCCAGGGCGATCGCGCGGAGCAGTCGGAACAGCTCACCCCGCTGCTCGCCGACATCCAGCACCGCCTGCACGGTGTCGTCCCCGTGCTGCGCGGTCCGGACCGCGTAGCGGCGTCCCGAGACGGTGACCGTTCGCTGGTCGATGCCCCCGGTCGCCCGAACCGCGGCCATGATGCCGCGATCGGGCAGCCCGGCGGGCATGCCGGTCGAGGTCCGGATGCCGCCGGGATCGACGATCGCAACTCTGACGGAACCGAGATCGGGCCGGTCGTCCCGGTCGTGGTCCGGGCGGCCGCCGGTGCCGTGACTGGCGGCGATCGCGTCGTCGAGCAGGCTCACGGTCTGCGCCTGCTGACTGCGCACGACGGTGAACACGACGATGCCCGCCACCACGAGCAGACAGGCGAGAAACAGCAGGCCGATCTGGAGGCCGAGCCGCCAGGCGGCCCGGCCGAGCAGCTCCCGGTCGTCGCGAGCGACACCCGCGCGGCTGCGGCGGCTCATCCGCTGCCGAGCTGATAGCCCACACCGCGCACGGTCCGGATCACGCCCCGCCCGAGCTTGCGCCGCAGGTAGTGCACGTAGGTGTCGACCACCCCGCCGTCACCGGCGTCGCCGAACACCAGCTCGCACAGGTCGCGTCGACCGAAGACCTGGCGTGGCCTTCGAGCGAGCAAGATCAGCAGCTCGGTCTCGCGTTCGGACAACGTCACCTCGTGACCGTCGTCGGCGATGACGCTCCGGGACTCCAGGATCAGGCGGCCACCCGGGACGGGCAGCTCGGCGGCCCGATCGGCGTGCCGACGCAGCAGCGCCCGGAGCCGTGCCAGCAGCTCGTCGACATCGAACGGCTTCGTCAGGTAGTCCTCCGCTCCCGCGTCGAGGCCGTCGATCCGATCGCGCGTCTGGCCGAGCGCTGAGAGGATGAGGACGGGCGTGCCGATGCCCCGCGATCGGAGCCGACCGAGCAGATCGAGCCCGTCGATCGCCGGCAGCCCGCGGTCCAGCACGATGGCGTCGAACCGGTCGCCCAGCCCGAGATGCAGGCCGCGCTGCCCGTCCCGCGCAGCCTCCACCCGATAGCCCTCGAGCTCGAGCAGCTCGATCAGCATCGTGCAGAGCTGCGGGTCGTCCTCGATCACCAGCACGCGCGCTCCCAGGGGGCGCGGCGAGGGTGGCTCGTTCGGTTCGGCCATCGTCACCCATCCCTCCCGGATCGCGCCGCCGTCGACGTCTGCTCCCTCGTCCCGCGACCTCGCCATCTTCTCGCTCGGAGCGCGGGACGCGTCTGGACGCGGGAGCATCTGTCGTCCAGCACGCTCTCCGCCGCGTGATCGTTCCGGACGTGGCGGATCCGATCCGGTCGACACGACAACCTCCCGCAGATTTCTTCGATCTTTCTGAGTACGGCGCCGATCAGCCCCAGAGGCACCGTGACAGCCGATGCCGAGTGGGCAGACAGCCTGCGGACAGGTTGCTCTGAGAAACCTCTGAGCTGTCGCTTGCACCATGTGTGTCGACGAAGGGGATGGGAGACGCAGGTGAGCGAGCTGACGCCGCGACACAGCGGTTCGCGCTGGGAGCCGAGCCGCGATCCGTTCACGCCGGGCGGGTCGCCGGGCCGGTCACCAGATCGGGCCGCCGCCGAGCCCACCGTGCCGATCCCGGCGGCTGCCATGTCGCCCGCCGCCAGCTCGCCGGACGCGGTCCGCACCGCAACCGATCCGGACGACCGCGCCGACCGGCGAGGCTCGGCGCTGGTCGTGGTGAGCGTGGTTGCCGTCCTCACTCTGCTGCTCACCGGCGGCTGGTTGTGGTTGGCACCTCAGCTGCGGCACGGCGATGACCCGAGTACTGCAAGCAGCCAGGCGCCGTCGGCCGGGGGACCGGACGGCCGGACCGGACCCGGGTTCGGTCACGACCGGCCCCACCGGGATCGAGACGGCGACCGCGGCCAGCGGCCGCGGACCTTCGGGGACGAACAAGGCTCCGACGGAGCCGGGTCGGGCGCCGGCGGATCGTCCGGGGGTGCCTGATGGCCGGCCTGTTCGTCACCGATGCCGCGGCGCCTGCCCAGGTCGCACCGGCCCGGCCGAACCATCGTCGCCGGGTCGGTCCGCTCGGGGTCCGCGCCCGGAGTGATCGGCGGGTGCGGGTGGTCAGCGCGATGTCGCTGTGGGCGGCCCTGCTGCTGGTGACGTACTGGTGGGATGCCGACGGCGGGATCCGTGACCTGGCCGGCTGGGCGTCCACGCTGACCTCGACGGGCCGGCTCACCGGCCTGTGGTCGGCGCAACTGCTGCTGGCTCAGGTGCTGCTGATGGCCCGGCTGCCCGTGCTGGAGAACGCGTACGGCCGGGACCGGCTGACCCGGATCCATCGGATCGTGGGGTTCACCTCGTTCACGCTGATGGTGGCGCACATCGTGCTGATCATCGGCGGGTACGCCTCGGCCCAGTGGTCGGCCGTGCTCGGCACGAGCTGGGACCTGCTCACCGACTACGGCGGTGTGCTGCTGGCCGCGGCCGGCACGATCTGCCTGATCATGGTCGTGGTGACCAGCCTCCGGGCCGCCCGGCGCCGGCTGCGCTACGAGTCGTGGCACCTGCTGCACCTGTACGCCTACCTCGGTGTCGGGCTCGCGCTGCCGCACCAGCTGTGGACCGGGCAGGAGTTCCTCCAGTCCCGCGGCGCCACCGTCTATTGGTGGACGATCTGGGCGGCCACGGCTGCGGCGGTGCTGGTCTGGCGGATCGGGCTTCCGGTGGCCCGCAGCCTGAGCCACGGTCTGCGCGTCACCTCGGTCGTGCCGGAGGCACCCGGCGTCGTCTCGGTCTATCTCACCGGCCGCTGGCTGGCCCGGCTGCCGCTGGAGGCCGGTCAGTTTCTGAACGTACGCTTCCTGTCCGGAGCGGGCTGGACGCGGGCGAACCCGTACTCGATCTCCGCCGCGCCGGACGGGCACAGCATCCGGATCACCGCGAAGGTCGTCGGCGACGGCAGCCGCCGGCTGCTCGGTCTCCGGCCGGGCACCCGGCTGATCTTCGAGGGGCCGTACGGACGGCTCGGCGACCGGGCCCGGGATCGGCACCGGGTGCTGCTGATGGGCGCCGGGGTGGGCATCACCCCGCTGCGCGCGCTGGCCGAGGGGCTGGACTACCGGCCGGGGGAGGCCGTCGTGCTGCAGCGCTTCTCCGACCGGCCGTTGTTCGCCGCCGAGTTCGACGTGCTGCGGCGCGAGCGCGGACTGCAGGTGATCTTCCTGCCAGGACGGCGTACGTCAGCCCGGAGCGTGCTCGGTCCGGCGGCCGGCAACTCGGAGCTGGCCGCACTGCGGCACTGGGTCCCCGACCTGGCCGAACGGGAGGTCTTCCTGTGCGGGCCCGACCCGTGGACCAACGCCGCAGTCGGGCTCTGCCGGGCCGCGGGCGTACCCGAGGACCGGATCCACACGGAAAGATTTGGATGGTGACACGATGAAGCGCATCGTGATCTGGCTGGCCGCGACCGTGACCATCGTCGTCCTGCTGTTCGGCTACCACACCTCGACCAACCGCACCGACTCGGTGACCGCGCCGGCCCCCGTCACCTCCGGCTCGTCGGGCTCGGGCTCGTCCGACTCGGGCTCGTCCGGCTCCGGGTCCTCCGGGTCCTCCGGCTCCGGCGGTTCGGGCTCCACGGGCTCCGGCTCGACCGGGTCCGGGTCGAGCGGGTCGTCGAGCTCGAAGACCTACACCGGGTCGGTGGCGCAGACCCGGTGGGGACCGGTCCAGGTCGAGATCACGGTCAAGAGCGGGAAGATCACCAAGGTCGACGTGGTCCAGTACCCCGACGGCAACCAGCACGACGCCGAGATCAACGACTACGCGCTGCCGGTCCTGGTGCAGGAGACGATCAAGGCGCAGAGCGCCGACATCGACATGGTCAGCGGGGCGACCGTGACCAGCGACGGGTACGTCCGCTCGCTCCAGGCCGCACTCGACGAGGCCGGGATCTGATCATGATCCGCACCAGCCCGCCGAACGCGACCGCGGCCGCTCCGCACGCCGGCACCGAGGATGGCATCCATCGCGAGGTCGAGCACGTGATGGGAATGCCGATCAGTCTTGCCCTGCGCGGCCGCCAGGCTCGCTCCACCGCCGGGCGTCAGGCCTGGCGCGCGGTCGTCGCGGAGCTGCGCGAGATCGACGCTGTGTTCAGTACGTATCGCGCGGAGTCCTTCGTCGGCCGGCTCGGACGCGGCGAGATCGCCGTCGAGGACTGTCCGGCGCTGGTGGCGGAGGTGCTCGAGCTCGGCCGTCGGGCCGAGCTGGAGTCCGCCGGTGCCTTCTCGATCATGCTTCCCGACGGTCGCGGCGGTCGCCGGCTCGACCCGAGCGGCGTGGTCAAGGGCTGGGCAGCCCAGCGTGCCGCCGCCCAGCTGGCCGGCCTGGACGACACCGACTTCTGCCTGTCCGCGGGCGGCGACCTGATCTGCCGGGTCGCGGACCCCGGCCGGCCCGCCTGGCGGGTCGGGATCGAGGACCCGTGCGACGTGGACCGGGTGCTGGCCGTCGTCCCGGTCCGTTGCGGCGCCGTCGCTACCTCGGGCTCGGCCCGCCGGGGCAGCCACATCCTCGATCCTCGCACCGGCGGCGCCGCGGACGGACCCGCCTCGGTCACCGTGATCGGTCACGACCTCACCTGGGCCGACATCGACGCCACCGCCGCATTCGTGCACGGCGACCGGGCCGCCGACTGGCTCCGCACCAGGTCGCTGATCAGCGCCATGGTCGTCCGGCGCGACGGCTCCACCGTCGTGGTGGACGGACGCGAGTCGGCGTCCGCTAGATCCGGACCATCCCCCGCTGGCCGCTGAAGACGGCGGCCGCGATCCCCGGCACGTCGTCGGGCGCGGTCCAGGCGACGTCTACGTCGTCCAGCGCGCTGTCGGTCTTGCCGCCGAGCCACTCGTCCAGCCGGTCCCGCTCGCCCGCGATCTCCACGCTCAACAGCTCGACCGCGCCGCCACCCACCGACGGGTGCATGCCCGGGCCGCTGATCCACTGCACGAAGAAGGGCAGCTGCGGATCGTTCTGCAGGTCGCGCACGCCCAGCTGGAGCCATTCCAGCACCCGACCGTCCGGCAGGTGCCGCAGTCCGAGCACGGGCGTACGTCCGATCCGCTGCTGCATGACGCCCAGATCGTCCACGGCGACGACCCAGCCGAGCCAGCCGCCGCCGGCGGCGGAGCGGGCGCGAACCGCCTGACCGAACGGTGCCTTGTCGGCGGACGGATGATCAAGCACGGCGACGATCTCCAGATAGCGGCCGCCGGCCAGCGGCAGGATCCGGTTGACGGTGCCGAACCGGGGGTGGAAGCCGCCGTCGGTGAAGACCGCGCCGAGCTGCCGGCCCAGCTGATCTGCCGTCGCGTCCAGCCCCTCGGGGCCGGCTGCGTACGACAGGTGGTCCAGGCGCATGCCCTCATTGTGGCGGGGCCCGATCCGGAGCGGTGGCCAGGGTCGGCGGAGCCGGCTCAGCGGCGTTTGCTACGGCGCTTCGGATCGGCGGCGTGTCGCATGCCCTTGCCGCGCCGGGTCTCGAACTCAGCGCACAGGTCGACCAGCATCGCGTAGGCAGGTGCGCCCATCAGCGCCAGCAGCTCGTCCCGGCTCGACCGGTACACCGGCTCGGTGGCGTGGTGTGCCTCGGTATTGGAGGTGCAGTACCAGTCCAGGTCGTGACCGCCGGGGCCCCAGCCCTCGCGGCCGTACTCGCCGATGGTGACTTCGGTGTACGTCGTCTCGTCGGCCCGGGTGACGGTACGGAACTGCCGCCGCAACGGCAGCTGCCAGCACACGTCCGGCTTGGTCTCGGTGATCGGCCGCCCCTGCCGCAACGCGAGCAGGTGCAGCGCGCAGCCGCCGCCGGCCGGAAAGTCCGGGCGGTTGAGGAAGATGCAGGCGCCGTCCACGACTCGTGTCTTGCGGGCCGGCTCCTCGCCCTCGCCGACCTGCTCGGGGTGCTCCAGCTCGACCCAGCCGTGCGCCTTGCCCTCCTTGCGGTACTGCCACAACTCGCCGGTCAGCTTCTTCACCGACCTGGCGACCCGCGCCTCGTCGTCCGCGTCGGCGAAGTGCGCGCCCAGGGTGCAGCAGCCGTCGTCGGGGCGGTCGGCGTAGATGCCGCGGCAGCCCTGACCGAAGATGCACGACCAGAACGAGGTGAGCCAGGTGAGGTCGCAGCGGAAGACCTGATCGGCGTCGTCGGGATCGACGAACTCGACGAAGGCGCGAGGGAAGGGCAGCAGCACCTCTGGCACCGGCTCAGCCTAGTGGGACGTACGAATGTGTTCGGGTTGGTTGGGACCACACGAGGCCGTGCACCCCCGGGCCGGGTCGACCTGGGCCCGCGCCGACCTGGGCCACGGCCGACCTGGGCCCGGGTCGCGCGGTGCCGGGTCGAGCGGTTCCGGGTCGAGCGGTTCCGGGTCGCTCCCGCCCCGTCCACGTTGGCTTGGGTCCCGCGTCACTTCGCGCATATTAGTGCTACTTCGCGCGTCGGGGACGGTGAGCGAAGTCGCGGTTCGGTGCGCGAAGTGGGCGCGGCCGGGCCGACCATCGCTGCGACGACTGGCTTCGAGGACGCATCGGCTCGTGAGGGGCGTTTGGGAGCGTTCGGGTGCGCCGAGTGTCGCGAATCGACCCGGGAAAGTTGCGGAAAGCGCTTACTTTGGGCGTTCTGCGCCGGGCGAGGTCGATTGCGACACCAGCGGCGCCACTCCCTGACCAGCCTGTGCTCGCTGCGATCGTCGTCTCGCCCGGCCCGCCTCCCTGTGCCTATCTGGCCCGTGCCCCGGCGTTGCACTGGGACGGCTCGGCGCTTCGTCGCATTCTGTTGTTGCGGCTCGCCAGTTCGCCCGCGTTCTGCTCGGCGGCTCGCCACTTCGCGCACGTTGGTGCTACTTCGCGCGTCGGGGACGGTGAGCGAAGTCGCGGTTCGGTGCGCGAAGTGGGGATGGCCGGGCGGGGCAGACCGGTCGCGAGCGGGGATGGCCGGGGCCGGCGCACGGCTTGCGAGCGGCCGACCTGGGCGCGCCGGTTGCGAGTGGGGCTGGCTGGGCAGACGGGTCGCGATGGGGACGGGGCGGGCCGGCCGGGCGGTGCCGAGCTGGGAAGGTGACGGTGTGCCCGACCGGGTCGATGAGGGCCGAGGCGGCGACCCGGCCGGGATCCTTGTGAGGGTTCGCATCCGACCATCGGCGCGACCGACCCGAGGTGACAAGTCCCAACTCGGATACGAAATGGGCAACACGTTGACGTACGTCACATGTGAGGTTACGGTGACGTTAACGTCGTGAGAGCGCTCCCACGGCGTCTCACATCTCCTCCGTTCCACCCCTCGTACCACCCTTCGCACCACCCGTTTCCCCCCGTACGCGCCCTTGTCTCCCTCCCCCAGGAGTACCCGTGCCATCACCGCAGATCGGCCTGCCCGGAAACCGGCCGTCAGCATCCTGTCCGACCCGCACCACCCGGTTGCGCCGAGCTCCGGTGGCGGTGCTCAGTGCGATCGCCCTGGTCCTCGCCTCGTTGATCGCGGTCGGTAGCCAGCAGGCGGCCTCGGCGGCGACCGTCGGCGCCGGCTCGTATACGACGACGCTGCCCGCCGGCCAGTCGCTGCCGACCGGATGCGGTGACATCTCGACGAATCCACGGCAGTGGGTCACCTCCAACGCCCCGTCCGGCGCGGTGCCGACCAACGACTGGTGGTCCTCGATCCTGTTCAAGAAGACCGACTGCGCGTTCGGCGAACCGATGTTCGCCCACCCGGCGGCCTACGACAGCTATCCCGGCGGGATCGGCATCTCCTACACCACCACGCCGGTGATCACCGGCACGTCCAACGGGGTCGGTGAGTACAAGTTCCCCTACACCCGTGACGTCTTGGTGGGTGTGGCCGGGTTGAACGCCCCGAACGTGAAGGTCGACGGCTGGTCGGACTGGACCGTGTCGCCGATCTGGAGCGATGGCGCCCGGACGCTGCGCGCCACGATCGGGCACGGGCTGCCGATGTCGTACTACACCGTCTCCGGCGGCAACGCCCAGCTGAGCGTCGACGGCACGCCGCGGGTCTGGCTGAACAGCGGCACCAAGATCGGCTTCAGCATCCGCGATCATGACTACGTGGCGTACGCGCCGGCCGGCTCGTCCTGGAACGTCTCCGGCACCGTGATCACCTCGTCGTTGAACGGAAAGAACTACTTCACCGTCGCCGTGCTGCCGACCACCGCGAGCAGCACCGACAGCCAGCGCACCGACCTGGCCGGCACGTACGGGACCTACGCCTACGCCCACGTCACCGGCACCAAGATCAGCTACAACTACGACCAGGCGACCGGCACGGTCACCTCGACGTACGGCTTCACCACCACACCGAAGGAAGGCAGCCAGACCAAGACCGTGGTCTCGCTCTATCCGCACCAGTGGAAGGCGCTCAGCGGCGCGACGCCGATCAGCCAGACCTACGCCTCGCCCCGCGGCACCATGAAGACCCTGGTCGGCGTTCCGTCGTTCACCACGAAGATGAAGTTCCACGGCATCCTGCCCGAGCTGCCCGCCGTGGCCGACGGCGCGGGCGCCGACAAGTCCACCCTGGTGAACTATCTGAACCAGGTGGCGAACGATCCGGCCGGCGAGCAGAAGCCGGACACCTACTGGGCCGGCAAGGGCCTCGGTCGCTCGGCCCGGATCGCCGAGATCGCCGACCTGGTAGGGGAGACCGGCACCCGGGACAAGGCGCTGGCCGCGATGAAGTCGACCCTGACGAACTGGCTCACGGCGTCGTCCGGGGAGACCGATCACCTGTTCTACTACGACAAGAACTGGGGGACCTTGATCGGCTACGACGCCAGCTACGGATCCGACCAGGAGCTGAACGACCACCACTTCCACTACGGCTACTTCATCGCCGCGGCGGCGACGCTGGCGAAGTTCGACCCGAACTGGGCCAAGTCCACGCAGTACGGCGGCATGATCGATCTGCTGATCCGGGATGCGAACAACTACGACCGTTCCGACACCCGGTTCCCGTACCTGCGCGACTTCGACATCTATGCCGGTCACGACTGGGCCTCCGGCCACGGGTCGTTCGCCTCCGGCAACAACCAGGAGTCCAGCTCGGAGGGGATGAACTTCGCCGGCGCGCTGATCCAGTGGGGCCAGGCGACCGGGAACACCGCGGTCCGCGACGCCGGGATCTACATCTACACCACCCAGGCGGCGGCGATCGACGACTACTGGTTCGACGTCGACAACACCACCTTCCCGAAGAACTTCGGGCACAGCGCGGTCGGCATGGTCTGGGGCGACGGCGGCGCGTACGCCACCTGGTTCAGCGCCGACCCGGAGAAGATCCAGGGCATCAACCAGCTTCCGATCACCGGCAGCCATCTCTACCTGGGTTGGAATCCGAGCTACAACAAGATCAACTACGACGAGATCGTCCGCAACCGCGGCGGTGAACCGACGGCCTGGCAGGACATCTTGTGGGAGTTCCTGGCACTCGGTGACGGCGATCTGGCGCTGAGCAAGTTCAAGGCCAATCCCAACTTCGTCTCCGAGGAGGGCGAGACGAAGGCGCATACCTACCACTGGATCGACAACCTGGCCAAGCTCGGCAACGTGGATGCCTCGCTCACCGCGAACTACCCGCTCGCGGCGGCGTTCACGAAGTCCGGCAAGAAGACGTACGTCGTCTCCAACATCGCCACCTCCGCGCTCACGGTGACCTTCTCCGACGGCACCAAGGTGACCGCCCCGGCCGGCAAGACGGTCGCGGCGGGCGCGCAGAGCTGGAGTGGCGGTAACGCCGGCGCCAACCCCACCAGCCCGCCGCCGACGAGCACACCGACCGCGACGCCGACGAGCACGCCGACGGCGACGCCGACCGGCACGCCGACGGGCACGCCCACGTCGACCCCGACCGGCACGCCCACGTCGACGCCCACCGGCAGCCCGACGAGCCCGCCCGTGCCCGGCAAGCTCTACCTGCGCTCGGACGGATCGGCCGGCGGATCACAGTCGGCGGCAGCGGTGACCCTGCCCGCCGCCAACTGCCAGTGCGACGGGACACCCACCAACGCCAAGACCTTCACCGCCAGCGGGGTGAGCGCGACCCTGACCGGAGCCCCGACGTTCGACCTGTTCGTCGACGCCGGCACGGGGGTCGGCAGCGCAACCCAGGTGCGGATCTCTTACGACCTCACGGGCAACGGCAGCTGGGACCGGGTGGAGACCTATCGCTACTTCCCGACCGACCCGATCCCCGGCTACGAGCACTACACCCAGAACCAGCAGCTGCTGAGCTCGACCGGCACCCTGGGCAACCTGAGCGGCGGCAAGATCAAGATCGAGGTGTGGAGCGCGATCGGCAACCAGCCGACCACGCTCGGCGTCGGCAACCAGTCGGTGGTCACGCTGGCCGCCGGATAGTAGTCGCCCTTCGACGAGCTCAGCGCGCGTTGCTGCGCGCTGAGCTTGTCGACGAGCGCAGGACAGGCTCTGTCGAAGGCGTCGCGTTCAGGGCGCAGGTGATGACGGACGAACGGCGGCTCCTAAGATCGCCACCGTGCGGCTCAACCTGCTCGGTCCGACCGAGCTCGTCGCCGACGGCGGGGAGTCGATCAATCCCGGGCCGCCCAAGCAGCGAGCGCTGCTCACGGCGCTCGCCGTCCACCCCGATCGGATGCTCTCGGTCGACGCGCTGGTCGACCGGCTGTGGGACGGCGAGCCGCCGCCGTCGGCGGTCGGCAGCCTGCAGGTCTATGTCTCCAACCTGCGCCGCGTGCTCGAGCCGGAGCGGGCGGGCCGCGCCGAGCCGCGGGTGCTGGTCAGCGTCGGCGACGGCTATGCGCTGCGCACCCAGACGCTCGGGCTGGACGTCCGCGAGCTCGAGCGTCGGGTGCGAGCGGCCGCAGACGGGCTGGCCGAGGCATCCACCAGCGGGCGGCTGCGCGCGCGGGACGAGATCGACGCTGCGCTGGCGCTGTGGCGTGGCGACGCGTTGTGGGACGTCCGGGCCGCGTCCTGGGCGCAGCCGGAGATCGGTCGGCTGGACGAGCTCCGGCTGACCGGGCGAGAGCTCCGGGCCCGAGCGCTGCTGGAACTCGGTCGCGTCGACGAGGCCCTGCCGCAGCTGGAGTCGCTGGTCACCGATCAGCCGCTCCGCGAGGGTGCCTGGGAGCTGCTCGCCCGCGGCTATGCGGCCGCGGGTCGACAGGCCGACGCGCTCGCTGCGATCCGCCGGGTTCGAGCCGTGCTGGCCGATGAGCTCGGCCTCGATCCGGGACCGGAGCTGCAGCGGCTCGAGTCCGCGATCTTGCGGCGAGACGACGTCGGGCCGAGCGCCCCGGTCCGGGTCCAGCGGCCGAACCCCACCGGGCCGAGGCCGGCGCCGGCCGGCGCGGTGTTCGTCGGCCGCGAGGACGAACTGGCCGGGCTCGGAGAGCTCGTGGCCCTGACCTCGACGGGCGGCTCGGCGACCGTGCTGGTGGACGGCGAGCCGGGTGCCGGCAAGACCACCCTGGTCGAGCACGCCACCGGCCGCGCGGCGACTCCGGTGCTGTGGGGTCGTTGCCCCGACCACGACACCGCGCCGGCACTGCGTCCCTGGGAACAGGTCCTCGACGAGCTCGCGCGGCTCGACCCCGGGGTGCAGCGCAGGTCGATCGGCGAAGCGGCCGCGACGTACGACGCCGAGGGCTCGCGGTTGCGCTGGTTCGACTCCGTCGCCGCCCAGCTCGGCCGGTCCGGTCCGTTGATCGTGGTGATCGACGATCTCCATGCCGCCGACGAGGCGAGCATCCGGCTGTTCGCCCATCTCGCGGACGCCCACGTCGAGGGGCTGCTGCTGGTCGGCACGTATCGCCGGCGTGAGGCGGCGCGGCTGACCGGCGCGCTGGCCGGCCTGGCGCGCAGCGGTGCGCTGGGGATCTCCCTCGGCGGGCTGTCGGCCGAGGACGTACGAGCCGTGCTGACCACCGTCGGCGGCGCCGACCCCGGGGCCGAGGCCGCGGCCACGGTGCTGGCCCGGACGGGCGGCAACGCGTTCTTCGTCGGCGAGCTGGCCCGGGCCGGCGGCGAGGTGCCGCCCGGGGTCAGCGACGTCGTTCTGGCGCGGGTGCAGCGGCTGGGGCCCGCGGCGGTGGCAGCGCTGGAGTGTGCCGCGGTGGTCGGCGAGGTGTTCGAGCCGTGGCTCGTGGCGGAGGTCTCGGGGCAACCGATCGCCGACACGATCGAGGCCCTGGACGCCGCCGAAGCCGTCGGGCTGCTCCGGCCCGGCGGCGAGGGCACCAGGCTGCGGTTCAGTCATGCGCTGGTGATCGACGCTTTGCTGGATCGCCGGTCCGCCGGTTGGCGCGCGCTGCACCACGAGCGCTGCGCCGCCGCGCTGACCCGCAGCCGCGGTGATCGCGTCGACCAGCATGCGGTGATCGCCCGGCATTGGCTGGCGGCAGCAGAACTCGGACCCGAGCCGGCCGGCGCGGCGGCCGACTTCTGCGCCCTGGCGGCGGAGTCGGCGCTGCGGCGACATGCGGCGGAGGACGCCGCCGCGCTGTTCGAGCAGGCCATCGCGGCGTCGCTGCTCGCCGGGCGGCCCGCCGCCGGCCGTTGCGACCTGTCTGTCGGGCTGGCCCGGGCGCGCTACGCCGCGGGGGAGTACGACGCCGGCTGGGCGGCGGTCTCGGCCGCGCTCGATCTGGCCGACGACGATCCGGTTCGAATGATCCGTGCCGTCGACGTGTCGATCTCCTTCGGCGTCTGGATCCCGTGGCGGGTCAGCACCGTGCCCGGCCGGCTGCTCCCCGAGGTCGAGGCGGCGCTGGAGCGGCTGCCCGCCGGATCGCCGATCTGGGCGCTCGGTCAGGCGTGCCGGGGTGTGTTGCTGGCCGCGAGCGGTCGAGAGGCCGAGGTGCTGGCCGCCGCCGACGCCGCCCTCGGTGCAGACCTCGCATGGACCGAGCCCGGCCTGGCGCTGCGGATCCGGCACCTGCGCCTGATCGGTCTGCGCGGCCAGGACTTCATGGCCGAACGGGCGGCGGCCGCTGCCGACCTGCGCGCCCAGCCCGGTCTGTCGCCCACGTTGCGCGCGATCGCCGACCTGTGTCTGGCCAGCCACGAGGTCGAACAGGGCCGGCTGCCGGCGGCGCTGCCGTCGTTCGAGGCGGTCGAGCGGCAGGCTCGGGAACTGCGCGATCCCGCCCTGCTGCGGCAGATCGGCGGCACCCGAGCAGGCCTGGAGATCTTCGCCGGCCGGCACGCGGCGGCGCTGGGCTTGTTGGACGGCCTGAGCACCGGTGGCCCGCCCTATCGGATCGGCAGCGCACCGGAGTCGCGGGCGTTCGCGGTCTCCGAGGTCGCGCAGCGCTGCCTGGCGATGTGGGAGCTCGGCCGGCTGGACGAGATCGTCGATGTCGCGGAGTCGGTCTATGCCGCGACTCGGCTGGCGGGCCAGGCGCACCTGCTCGGGCTCTGCCTGCTCCAGCGCGACGCGGACGGCGATCGGCAGCGGGCCCGGAGCCTGCTGCACGCCACGCCGATGCCACCTCGGGACTTCACCTGGCTGACCGCGGCCCTCACCAGGCTGCAGCTCGCGGTCGCGCTCGGTGAGCGCGGCGTGATCGCGGACTCCCGAGACGCCCTGGCGCCATTCTCCGGGGGGCTGTGCGTCAACGGCGTCACCTCCTCGATCATCGGGGCGTACGACGGGCATCTGGGTGAGGCGGAGCTGGCTCTCGGCGAGCTCGACGCCGCCCGGGACCGGCTCGCCGCGGCCGTCGACCTGCTCGAGCGCAACGGTGGGGCGTACTGGCTGGAGCGGGCGCGCCAAGCGCTCGCCAAGTGCGGCTAAAGAGCGCTTCGCCAACCTGGTGGTCAGCCGATCAGCAGGAGGGAAATCATGATCATCGACTGGCAGTCCGCGGTACCCGGCGTCCGGCCGCCGTCAGCGCCGCCCACTCCGGCGTGGCCGGTCGAGCTGACCGGGGTGTTCGCCGACACTCTTGCCTGCGAGTACGCCTCGCTGACCGGAGACGGACGGCCGGTGACCTGGGCCGTCACGCCGTACGTCGGCGAGCGCACCCTCGACGTCTCGACCGGTCTCAGCTACCCGCAGAAGGCCGAGCGCGCGCGGCGGAACCCGCGGATCGCCCTGCTGTTCTCCGATCTGTCCGGACGGACCGGTGACGACACCACCGTCGTGCTCGTCGAGGGGCTGGCCGATGTCCGCGACGCGGACCTGCAGGCCAATACCGACCGGTACGTCCGCGAGTCCCTGGCCCGCGGTCAGGGACTTCAGGGGCAGCCGTGGTGGGTGCTGAAGCGGATGGGGTGGTACTTCGCCCGGATCTGGGTCGGCCTCACCCCGATCCGCGTGACCTGGTGGCCCGACGGCCGGCTGGACCAGGGCCCGCGGGTCTGGGAACCGGTCGTCCCGCCGATCGCACCGCCCTCGGACCCACGACCGGCACCCACACCCGCCGCGGTACCGGCGTCGGAACCGGCCCCGGGACCACGACGTCCCGGCTCCTCGGTCGTCCTCCACGGCGGGGCGCGGCGCCTCGGGTCCGGCCGGCAGCCGGGACCGTCACGGGCGCCGGTGGACTGGCGGCCGTTCGCGGATCGGGCCGCGCGGTTGGGCACACCGGTGGTCACGATGGTCGCGCACGGCGGCCCGCTGCCGTTGCGCGCCGTGTCGGCCGAGCGCACCGAGCACGGCTACCGGCTCGTGCTCCCCGCCGGGACCGATCCGCTGCCCGGACCGGTGTGCCTGACGTTCCACCGGGTCGGAGCGGGACTGGCCTGGCAGGAGAACGTCGTGCTGGTCGGATCGGGCGTCCCGGCCGGCGGTTCGCTGGACGTCGTCGTCGAGCGGCCGCTGACGGACTGGAGCCTGCCGGCGGGCGGCGCGGTGCAGCGGATCCGGGCGTTCACCGGGCCGAGCCGGCGACTGCGTCGGCGGCTGGCGATCGAGGCCGCGCGCCGCGGCCAGCCGGTGCCGACGGTCCGGCGAGTCGGCGGGTGAGCCAGCCACGACCCGCTCGCCCGCCCGCCGCGGGCCGGCTCAGGCTAGGCTGGAGGGCGTGTCCGATGCGGTGGCGACCACCCAGCCGGCGCCGGCCAACGCCCTGATCAAGGTGCCGCCGGCCAAGGTCGGACTGTCCACGTCCTCGGTCTATCCCGAGACCACGTCCAGCGCGTTCGAGCTGGCCCGCCGGCTGGGCTATGACGGGGTCGAGCTGATGGTCGGTATCGACCCGGTGGCCGCCGACATCGACGCGGTGGAGAAGCTGCGCGACTATCACGGGGTGCCGGTGCTGTCGGTGCACTCGCCGTGCCTGCTGATCACCCAGCGGGTCTGGGGGACCGACCCGTGGGCCAAGCTCGAGCGGTCCGCCGAGGCCGCGGTCCGGTTGGGCGCGCCGGTCGTGGTCGTCCACCCGCCGTTCCGCTGGCAGCGCGACTACGGACGTACCTTCGTGGCGGGCGTCAAGCGGCTCAACGAGACCACCGGCGTGACCTTCTGCGTCGAGAACATGTACCCCTGGCGCACGCCCGGGGGCGAGTTGAAGGCGTACGTCCCGGGCTGGGACCCGACCCAGGAGGACTACTCCGACCTGACGCTGGATTTCTCCCACGCCTCGACGGCCAACCAGCAGTCGCTCGAGCTGGCGAAGGCGTGGGGCTCCCGGTTGCGGCACGTGCACCTGACCGACGGGCACGGGTCGATGAAGGACGAGCACCTGGTGCCCGGCCGGGGCGACCAGCGCGCCGGTGAGGTGCTCGGCTTCCTGGCCGCGAACGACTTCGACGGGCACGTGGTCTTGGAGGTGAACTCGCGCAAGAGCGAGTCGCGGGCCCAGCGAGAGGCGGACCTGGCCGAGTCGCTGGCGTTCGCCCGGCTGCATCTGGCCGCACCGGTCCAGGCCCACTACGCCGTGGACAGCAGCGGCGTCACCAGCGCGGTCTGATCACGTGCTGCGACGGGCGCTGCTGGCTGTCTCGCACAGTGCCGCGATCCGGAAGGGGATCACCTCGGCCCCGGTGACCCGGGACGTGGTGGAGCGCTATGTGGCCGGCGATCGGACCGAGGACGCGCTCGCGGTCGCCGCCCGGCTGGTCGGTGCGGGCCTGTCGGTGACCGTCGACCACCTCGGCGAGGACACCCTGGACCGGGCGCAGGCGGACGCCGTCGTCGGCGCGTACGCCGCACTGCTCGCCGGCCTGACCGACGCCGGGCTGGCGAAGGACTGCGAGGTCTCGGTCAAGCTGACCGCGCTCGGCCTCGCGCTCGGCGCCGACGGCCGGGCGATCGCGCTGGAGAACGCCCTCCGGATCTGTGCCGCCGCCCGCGAGGCCGGCACCACGGTCACCATCGACATGGAGGACCACACCACCACCGACGTCACGCTGGAGGTCGTCGCGGAGCTGCGGCGCGACTTCGCCGACACCGGGGCCGTCGTGCAGGCGTACCTGGTCCGGACCGAGGCCGACTGCCGGGACCTGGCCGCGGCCGGCTCGCGGGTACGGCTGTGCAAGGGCGCCTACAACGAGCCGTCCTCGGTCGCCTTCACCGACCGGCACGAGGTCGACAGGTCCTACGTCCGGTGCCTGCGGGTGCTGATCGAGGGCGCCGGCAAGCCGCTGATCGCCACCCACGACCCGACGCTGATCGACATCGCGACGGCGCTGCTGGCCCGCGCCCGGCGCGCTCCGGACAGCTACGAGTTCCAGATGCTCTACGGGATCCGTCCTGCCGAGCAACAGCGGCTGGCCAACGCCGGCCACCCGATGCGGGTCTATCTGCCCTACGGCACCGACTGGTACGGCTACCTCGTCCGCCGGTTGGCCGAGCGTCCGGCGAACCTGACCTTCTTCGCGCGCAGCCTGGTCTCCCGCGGCTGACGCATTTCGGGCGCTCGAAGCGCTGCCGTCGGCCACCGTCCGCCCTTGCGAGGATCGAGCGCCCGAAATGCGTCGTCCACAGGTCGAGCCTCCGTCGAACCGTTGTCCACAGATCTGGCGCCCACCCGGCACGCGGAGCCCGTTCTCCGCAGTGTCTGGATGTGAAACCACACAGCGAGATCACCGCGCTCCTGGACCGGCACGGTCTGGTCGTGCGCAAGGAGCACCCGCACCTGTCGCGGTCGCTGCAGCGCCGAGCGCAGGCGGGCGAACTGGTCGCGATCCTGCCGGGGGTCTACACGGTTCCCGAACTGTCCCGCGACCCGGCGACCCTGGTGCTCGCGGTGAGCCGGGCCCACCGGGAGACCGTCTTCACCGGGGCCACCGCGGCACGGCTGAGCTACTGGCCCGAGGTGCGCTGGCCGTCGGTGTCCGCGGCGACCGGGCGGCCGCGAGTTCGCTCGCCCGGGTTGGTCTGGGAGCGACGCCGCATCCCGGCGCAACTGATCACGGTCCGCGGCGGCTTGAGCCTCACGGTTCCCTCACTCACCGCCTTGGACCTGTCCGATCTGGAGCACACCGAGTCGCTGGACGTGGCGCTACGGAGGCGGGTCGTGACCGTGGACTCGCTCCGCGAGGCGCTCGAGCTGACGGCCTACCGGCGCGGCAACGCGAGTCGGTGGGCGGTGACGCTCGACTCGTGCAGCGGAGGCTGGTCCTATCCGGAGCGCGTGGGGCATCGACTGCTGCGTGCGGCAAAGATCACGGGATGGATCGCCAACTACCCGTTCCGAACCGCGGGCGGCGACCTCTATTACATCGACATCGCGTTCGATCGGATCAGGCTGGCGATCGAGATCGACGGGCGCATCCACGCCACCGACCTCGGTGTCTTCGAGTCGGATCGGTGGCGCCAGAATGCGCTGGTCGGGGCCGGCTGGCGGGTGCTCCGGTTCACCTACTCGATGGTGCTCGACCATCCCGAGGTCTTCATCGCCACGATCCGGCAGGAGCTGCGGGGCTGATGTCGCATTTCGGGCGCTCGAGCGTCCGTCAGGCGGTGACTGGGGACGACAGCAGGTTCGAGCGCTCGAAATGCGTCAGTCGTCCGATCTGCCCGCCTCGATCGCGCGCTGGACCTTCTCCAGCACATGGGTGCTCTCGACCACCCGGACCGTGCCGGACTTGGAGCGCATCACGATCGACTGGGTGCTGGCGCCCGCGGCGCTGTAGCGGACGCCGCGGAGCAGGTAGCCGTCGGTGATCCCGGTCGCCACGAAGAACGTGTTGTCGCCCCGGACCAGGTCGTTGGTGTGCAGCACCCGGCCGAGCTCGTGGCCGGCGTCGAGAGCTTTGCGGGTCTCGGCCTCGTCCTTGGGGGCCAGCTTCGCCTGGATGGCGCCACCCATCGCCTTCATCGCGCACGCGGTGATGATGCCCTCGGGGGTGCCGCCCGAGCCGAGCAGCAGGTCGATCCCGGATCCCTCGCGGGCGGCGGCGATGGAGCCGGCCACGTCGCCGTCCGAGATCAGCCGGGTCCGCGCCCCCGTCGCCCGCACCTGCGCGATCAGCTCGGCATGCCGCGGCCGGTCCAGGATGCACACGGTCACGTCGGAGGGCTTGCCGCCCATCGCCTTCGCCACCGCGAGCACGTTGTGCTCGACCGGTGCGTCGATGTCCACCGCCCCGGCCGCGGACGGGCCGGTGACCAGCTTCTCCATGTAGAAGACCGCGTGCGGGTCGTACATGCTGCCGCGATCGGAGGCCGCCATCACCGCGATCGCGTTCGGGATCCCCTTGGCCAGCAGGGTGGTGCCGTCCACCGGGTCGACCGCGATGTCGTATCCCGGTCCGGTGCCGTCGCCGACCTCCTCGCCGTTGTAGAGCATCGGCGCCTCGTCCTTCTCGCCCTCGCCGATCACCACGACGCCGCGCATTGCCACGCTCCCGATGCTGAAGCGCATCGCGTCGACGGCGGCCTGGTCGCCGCTCTCCTTCTCACCGCGACCCACCCAGCGGCCGGCGGCCATCGCCGCCGCCTCGGTCACCCGCATCAGCTCCAGCCCGAGGTTGCGGTCGGGCAGCTGGTAGCGGACCGTGGCTTCGCTCATGACGGGGACTCCTTCGATGTGACTGGTGTTTGTCCGGACATTCTATCCGGCCCGGTTGACCGATCCGTGAACCGCCGACGACCGATGCGATTACAGCCAGGACACGTGGGGGGCGACCAGGGCGTACCCGACGAAGGCGACCACGTCCAGCAACGTGTGCGCCACCACCAGCGGGCCGACCCGCTTCCAGCGCAGATAGATCAGCCCGAACACCACTCCCATGATCATGTTCCCGACGAAGCCGCCGAAGCCCTGATAGAGGTGATAGGAGCCGCGGATCACCGCGGAGAAGGCGATCACCGCCACGATCGGCCAGCGCAGCTGGCGCAGCCGGGTGAACAGGAAGCCGATCATGATCACCTCCTCCAGGATCGCGTTCTGGGCGGCGGAGAGCACGAGCACCGGGATCGTCCACCACGTGCTGGCCAGGGCGGATGCCTGGACCTCGGTGTTCAGCCCGAGCGCCCGCGCGCCCAGATAGAGACCGAGGCCCGGAATGCCGATGCAGGCCGCGATCACCACCCCGAACCAGGCGTCGAAGCCGGGCCGGCGCAGGTCGAACCCGATCGTTGCGCCGGCCGGCCGGTTCGTGCGGTCCAGCAGATAGAACGCGAGCAGCACCGGCACCAGCGCAAAGCCGATGTTGACCAGCTGGTAGGTCAGGTCGAGCCAGGGACGGTCCGGGGTGACGGACTGGTTGAGGGTCGAGCTCTGCTGACCCAGCGGCTGCGGCCGGGTGAGCCGCTCGATGATCCGGAGCAGGGCGTACACGCCGGACTGGCCGAGCGAGATCGCCAGCACAATGAAGACCTCGTAGCCGAGCCGCGGCGGCGCGTCGCCCAACGCCGCTTCGGTCGGGAGCACAGGCCGTTCCGCGTCGTACGCCGTCACGGACCCATCTTCGCCGACCCGGGACGGTGCCGGGCGGTGAACTTCGGCCGGGATCAGTCGCCGGGTTGCTCGGGGTGCCGGGCCGACCACCACGCGGCCCAGGCGGACTCCACCTCGGCCTGTTCGGACTCGCCGAGGCCGTACGTGCTGACGATCGCCATCGAGCTGACCGCCGTGCCCGGCTCGGGCCCGGGCTTGTCGGCCAGCACGACCAGGCCGGGGCCGTACGCGTCGACCACGAAGCCGAGCTGGCCGTCGGTGTCCAGCCAGGTCGCGCCGGAGGCCGGGGGTGCCGGATCGGCCGCCCACAGGTCCTGGATCCGGGGCCCGGGCTCGCCGGACCAGGACCGGAACACCGTACGGCGGTCCACCCCGCGGTGCCGCTCGACGGCGAACTTCAGCTGGGCCAGGAAGCTGATCCAGCCCTCGGTGATGTCGTCGTACATCGCGTCCCAGTCCGCATTGACCCCGCGCGGGCCGCGGGTGATCCGGACCACGGTCTCCTCCGGTCCGGCCGCCGTGACGTCGAAGCGATCGCCGAGATCCTCGGCGCCGGGTTCCGGCCAGCCCTTCGAGCGGATCACGTGCGCCTCGTCGTCGGCCTCGGAGTGCTGCCGGTAGATGAAGTCGATCTCGGCGTCGAGCGACGGGTCCTCCCAGCCGTGCCAGCGCCTGATCAGCTCGGGGTCTCGCAGGTGCGGCCAGACCACGTCGATCGGGCTCGCCACGGTCACCTCGATCACCGGGCGATCCTGATCCGCGACCACGCGGACGGCCGAGACGGTCGGGCTGGTGGGTCGGCTCTGGTCCTCGGGCATGGTCGTCATCTCCTGATCAGGCGGCACCGGTGGGCGCGGGGGCGGCGGCGGGATGGCCGCCGATCGTGACGGCGTAGCGGCGCCCGCCGTCGGTGTGAAAGCGGTCGGCCACTGCGGCCAGGGCGGCCGCGAGCTCGTCGGTGAACCGGTGGACGTCGACCGGATCGGCGAAGGCGACCTCGGTCTCGACGGTGAAGGTGAGCAGCCGGCGGCCCTGCTGCGCGGCCGCTGCCTGCATCCGGGTGACCTCCCGGACCGTGCGCCCGGCCGCCGCGATCAGGTGCTCCGCCGCATTGCGGTCACCGGTCGCCACCCGTCCGCTCGCGCCGCTCCCTACCGGCTCGAGCACCGCGGGATCGACCACCAGAGGTCCGGTGCGGCGCAGCACCCGTTCGGTGCAGCCGCGGCGTTGCCGCACCTCGACCAGCTCGATCAGGCCGAGCTGTTCGAGGATCCGCAGGTGGTAGTTGATCTTCTGCCGGGACAGCCCGAGCAGCGGAGCCAGCCGGGTCGCCGACGACGGCTCGGTCAAGGCGGCGAGCACCCTTCGCCGGACCGGGGAGAGAGCGCCCGCGAGCTCGACCGGATCCTCCACCAGCCGGACCGCGCTCATGGTCGTCAGTCTGGCTATTGACAAGAATAGTTGTCAATAGGCGTCGACCCTGATCCTCACCCTCCAGTGCGGTCGTACCCGCCCGAGTCGGCGCTCCGCGAGCCACTGGCGTGCCGAAATCAGGGTGATCGCCGTCGGACTCTCCGCCGGGAGGTCCGATGCCCACCCTTCGGAGAGGATTCTGTTCGACACGCCGGGTGGCTCTAGGCTGGCGCCATGCGAGTTGGTGTATTCGGTGCCACCGGCCAGGTCGGCGGCGTGATGCGACAGCTGGTCGCGGAGCGCATGTCCGACGTGTCCGACGTCCGCTTCTTCGCCTCGGCCCGCTCGGCCGGCAAGACGCTGCCCTTCAAGGACACCCGGATCACCGTCGAGGACACCGACAGCGCCGACTTCACCGGGCTCGACATCGCCCTGTTCTCCAACGGCAAGACCGCGTCGCTGGCGACGGCCCCGCGGGTCGCCGCGGCCGGCGCGATCGTGGTGGACAATTCCAGTGCCTGGCGGATGGATCCCGAGGTGCCGCTGGTCGTCTCCGAGGTCAACCCCGAAGACGCGATCGACCCGCCGAAGGGCATCATCGCCAACCCGAACTGCACCACGATGGCCGCGATGCCGGTGCTCAGCCCGCTGCACAAGGCCGCCACCCTGGTCCGGCTGCAGGTCGCCACCTATCAGGCGGTCTCCGGTTCCGGCGGAGCCGGGGTGGCCGAGCTGGACGGTCAGGTGCGGGCCGTCGCCGACCGGGCCGCCGCGCTCGCCTTCGACGGGCGCGCGGTCACCTTCCCGGCCCCGGAGAAGTACGTCACCACGATCGCCTACAACGTCGTCCCGCTGGCCGGATCGCTGGTCGACGACGGCAGCGAGGAAACCGACGAGGAGCAGAAGCTCCGCAACGAGTCGCGCAAGATCCTGCACATCCCGGACCTGCGGGTCGCCGGGACGTGTGTCCGGGTGCCCGTCTTCACCGGCCACTCGCTGGCGATCCACGCGGAGTTCGCCGACGACATCTCGCCGGACCAGGCCCGCGCGCTGCTGGCCGACGCCGCCGGGGTGGCCCTCACCGACGTACCGAATCCGCTGGCTGCGGCCGGCCGCGACCCGAGCTACGTCGGCCGGATCCGGGCGGACCAGTCGGCGCCGGACGGCAAGGGTCTGGTGCTGTTCGTCTCGAACGACAACCTGCGCAAGGGCGCCGCGCTGAACGCGGTGCAGATCGCCGAGCTCGTCGCCGCGCGTCAGCTCTCCGGGAGCCGGGCCTGACTCAGCCGGCCGCGAGCACGAAGGACACCATCACCCAATGACACAGCACTGGCAGCTGGCCATCCTCGGCGCGGGGGTGATGGGGGAGACGGTGTTGTCCGGTCTGCTCCGGGCCGGCTGGGACGCCGGCAAGATCACCGTCACCGACCGCCGGCCGGAGCGCCAGCTCGAGCTGCAGCAGAAGTACGGCGTGGTCGTGCTGGACAACGCCGAGGCGGCCGCGGCCGCGGACACGGTGATCCTGGTGGTCAAGCCGCAGGACATGAACGACCTGCTGACCGAGATCGCCGGCGCGATCCGCCCGGAAACCCTGGTGGTGTCGCTGGCGGCCGGTGTGGACACCGCGGCGATGGAGTCCCAGCTTCCGAGCGGTACGCCGGTGGTGCGGGTGATGCCGAACACGCCGGCCCAGGTCGACGAGGGGATGGCCGCCATCTCGCCCGGATCGCACGCGCAGGCCGAGCACCTCGACCGGGTCAGCGACATCTTGTCGGCGACCGGCCGGGTGATCACCCTGCCGGAGCGCTACCAGGACGCGGTGACCGCGATCTCCGGCACCGGGCCGGCCTACCTCTTCTTCGTGGTCGAGGCCATGATCGAGGCCGGTGTCCACCTCGGCCTGCCGCGAGACACCTCGACCGAGCTGGTGGTGCAGACCATGCTCGGTTCGGCCAAGCTGCTGCGCGAGACCGGCGAGCACCCGACGGTGCTCCGGGAGCGGGTCACCTCGCCCGGTGGGACGACCGCCGCGGCCGTACGCCAGCTGGAGGAGCACCGGGTCCGGGCCGCGTTCATGGTGGCGATGGAGGCCGCCCGGGACCGCAGCCGGGCGCTGGCCGAGGCCGCTCGACTGGACCGGGAGCGCCGGCAGGCCGCGAGCGAGGCGGACCGGTGAGCGAGCGTCCGGGATCAGTCAGCGAACGGAGAGCACAGTGAGCGGTCGGCTCGTCTTCTCCGAGGAGCTGACGTCGTACGACTTCGGCCGGGATCATCCGATGGGTCCGGGGCGGGTGCGTAACACGATCTCGCTGGCTCGCCGGCTGGGCGTGCTGGACCGGCTGGAGATCATCGAGCCGCCGGCCGTCGATCTCGACCTGCTGCGGACCGTGCACACCCAGGACTACATCGACGCGGTGGAGCGCGGCGTCGACGACGAACGCTACGGGCTCGGCACGTCCGACAACCCGACCTTTCCCGGCATGCACGAGGTGACCGCCCGGGTCGTGATGGGCACGGTCGAGGCGGCCCGGAGCGTCTGGTCGGGCGAGGTGAAACGGGCGAGCAACGTGGCCGGCGGGCTGCACCACGCGATGCCCGACCGGACCAGCGGGTTCTGCGTCTACAACGACATCGCGGTCGCGATCAGGTGGCTGCTGGCGCAGGGCTGCGAGCGGATCGCGTACGTCGACGTCGACGTCCACCACGGCGACGGGGTGCAGTCGATCTTCTGGGACGACCCGCGGGTGCTCACCGTCAGCCTGCACGAGACGCCGGCCTGCCTGTTCCCTGGCACCGGGTTCCCGAGCGAGACCGGCGGCAAGGCGGCCGAGGGGACCGCGGTGAACGTCGCGCTGCCGCCGGGAACCGGAGACGCGGGCTGGCTGAGGGCCTTCCACGCGGTCGTGCCCGAGGTGCTCGCGGCCCACCAGCCCCAGGTCCTGGTCACCCAGCACGGGTGCGACTCGCACCGGCACGACCCGCTCGCCGACCTGGACCTGAGCCTGGACGGCCAGCGGGCCTCGTACCTGGCGCTGGCCGAGCTGGCCGACCAGCACACCGACGGCCGCTGGATCTCCGTCGGCGGCGGCGGGTATGCGCTGCTCGACGTCGTCCCGCGGGCCTGGACGCACCTGCTGGCCATCGTCAGCGGCGAGCCGGTCGACCCCGACACCCCGATCCCGGAAGCCTGGCGGGACGAGATCGGCCCGGGCGCCCCGCTGACGATGAGCGACGGCGGCGACGTCGCCTACGAGCCGTTCGAGCACAACTTCCACCCCAGCAGCCGGGTCGACCAGGCCATCGTCGCCACCCGCAAGGCCGTGTTCCCGGAGCTGGGGATACCGCTCTTTTAGGCGCGCTCGCACCCGGCGCCGGGAGGCCGATCATCCGGCACCACCGCTCGCACGACCCGCTCACCTCGCGTATCCGCTGACTCGCCTCGGCTTTGTCGTGCGCTCGCCGGTGCCGGAAGATCGGCGCGCCTACCCGATGCTCGCGCGCCCGAGGCGCGCTCGCACCCGGCGCAGTGGACCCGGTCATCCGCGGACGTACTCGCACGACCCGCTCGCCTCGGGCCCGCCCGCCCACCCCCGGCAGACTTCGCATAGGTTGGCCGTCCTTGCGCAAGCTATAGGCCATGCGGGGTCGCACAAGGTATGCGAACCTCGAGCCGGGAGCCGGGAGCCGGGAGCCGGGAGCCGGGAGCCGGGAGCCGGGAGCCGGGAGCCGGGAGCCGGGAGCCGGGAGCCGGGAGCCGGGAGCCGGGAGCCGGGAGCCGGGAGCCGGGAGCTGACGGAGTCCCGGAGGGTTAGGGTCCAGGCGTGGGGTCGGGGCGGCGGGTGGCGCGGGTCGTGTTCGGGGCGACGTTCGTGATCGCCGCATCGGCGGTGAGCTGGCAGTTCGTCCAGGATCTGCTGGGCCTGTGGGACGACCCGGGGGAGCCCAAGCCGCCGGTCGGGGTCAGGGCGTGGCGGTTCTTCAGTTACTTCACCACCCAGTCGGTGCTGCTGGTCGCGATCACCGCGCTCACGCTGCTCCGGCGTCCGGATCGGGACGGCCGCTGGTGGCGGGTCGTCCGGCTCGACACGCTGGTCGGGATCACGATCACCGGCCTGGTGCACTGGTTCCTGCTGCATCCGCTCGACCACTTCAAGGGCTGGCTGTGGGTGTCGGACACGCTCACCCACGTGGTCGTGCCGATCGTCGCGGTGGCGGCCTGGCTGGTCTTCGGTCCGCGCCAGCGGGTCTCGCCGCGGGTCGTGCTGGCCGGGTTGATCTGGCCCCTGGCCTGGCTCGGCTACACCCTGCTGGTCGGCGCGATCACCGGCTGGTACCCGTACTTCTTCCTCGACGTCAGCCAGACCGGTGCCGGGGGCGTGGCGATCTACAGCGTGGCGATCCTGCTGCTCTGGGCGCTCGTCTCCGCGATCTTCTGGCTCGGCGACCGGCTGCTGCCGCGGCAGGCGCCGGCGCCCTAGGACCTCAGGCGAAGCTCTTCAGCCGCGGCCAGAGCTCCGACCACGGCTGGCGCAGGCCGGTGCACCAATAGATCTTCGTGCCGGCCAGGTCATTGTCGACCCCGTCGGCCGTGACGGTCGCGCGCAGCTCGCAGTGGCCGTACGCCGTGGCGAGCTGCGCCGGGGTGAAGTCGCCGATCACGATGGCGTCCGTGGCCGACGCCGGCGGCGGTCCCCAGAACCAGTAGCCGTTGTGGCCGGAATAGACCTTCGGCAGCGGCGCGCCGGTGCTCGGGCCCAACACGTCCAGCGCGCCGGCGAGTGCGTACGACTGCGCGACGATCACCGTCTGCGATCGGGCGGACGGTGGGATCGAGCCGGCGACCCGGCCGACCTCGCCGACGTACGCGGGCCAGCCGATCTCGCTCGCCAGGTCGGGATTGACCGTCCGGGCCACCGCGAACAGGGTCGAGCCGGGACGGGCCAGCGGCAGCGCCAGAACCGCGGTGACGACCACCGAGACGACCAGGACCGCGACCACGACCGCCTGCCGGAGCAGCCGGCCGCGCAGCACCCAGGCCAGCGCCGGGCCGGCGCCGGCGGCGAGCACGGCCGGGTCGAAGCCACCGGAGTAGTACGCCTTGCCGCCGGTCAGCAGCAGCAGAACCACGAAGATTCCGAAGCCGGCCGCCAGCCAGCCGTCCCGGTGCCGCCGGTCCCGGCCGAGCAGGACGACCAGCCCGACCACGAAGACCACCGAGATCACCGGCCCGATGTCGAGCAGGATGGACGGGATCAGCATCGCCCGGGAGGTGGACGAGGTCGAGCCGCCGCCGGCGATGTTGGCCGCGACACCGAGCATCGGGAATCCGTGGGTGGCCTGCCAGATCAGGTTCGGTGCGCCGATCAGCAGCGCGATTCCGGCCGCCGCCCAGACCCGCGGACCGGCCAGCACCTGCCGCGGGCCCAACAGCAGGATGCCGATCAGGCAGCAGACCAGCACGAGGGCGATCATCACCTTGATCTCCAGCGCGATCCCGGCGGCGACGCCGACCGCCAGCCACGGTGCCCAACGCGCGTCCTCGATCCGGATCGCGCGGATCAGCAGCCAGAGCGTGGTGGCGGTGGCGAGCAGGTCGAACGTGGTCGTCTCGAACAGGTGACCGCTGGCCAGCGGCGCCGAGGTCAGCGCCACCGCAACGCAGGCGGCGACCTGGGCCCGGCGCCCGGCGCCGTACGTCCGCGCGGTCAGGCCGCCGACGAGGACGTAGCAGCCGATGGCCAGCGCGGGCAGGATCCGGAAGGCCCAGAGGTGACCGCCGACGAGGGCATACCAGCCGGCGGCGAGATAGGGCACCAGCATCGGATTGTCCGGGGCCGCGGCCTGCAGATGGCGGCCGGTCTCGACGAAATAGAACTCGTCGCCGTGGAAGCCGTACCGTCCGGCGACCGCGAGCAGCGCCAGCACCGTCACGGCCGCGACCAGCCAGGCGCCGAGCGGGAGCCGGGTGTCCGAGTGGGGCGTGCGGAGCGGCAAGGAGGCCGTGCCGACGGTCATGATGGTGAGCGTAGTTCAGCCCCGAAACCGCTCTCGTCGCATCCGGTGGCAAGCAAAACGACCGGATGTCAATCATCGATCTCGGCGTGTCGGAGATTGTGATGGGTAACTACTACCTCGTACGTCCCATTTGCCACTACTCTCACCTGCGTAGCGACGCGACGCTGGAGGGAAGCCAGTGGGGACGTCGTCCAGAAGGGTGGTCGGCATGGCTAAGCAGGCCAAGCAGGGGGAAGTCACCCCGATCGGCGGGTCCGGCGTGAAGTTCTGGACCGTTGCGGAGGTCGCCGAGACCCTCCGCGTGTCCCGGATGTCGGTCTATCGGCTGATCCACGGCGGCGAGCTCGAGGCGGTCCAGTTCGGTCGCAGCTTCCGCGTCTCGCAGGAGGCGCTGGACGCCTACCTGAAGAAGGCGTTCTACCAGACCGGGTAGCAGTCAGCCGCGTCTTTGCGATCGGCCGGCGGTGCCGTCGGCTCGGGACGTACGGCCGTGTACGGCCGCTGCCGGCCAGCGACATAATGCCGTGCATGAGCCACCACCCGCTGGACCCGACGAGCCACACCATCGAGATGCAGCAGATCGATGAGCTCAACGCCGCGCTGGCCGCCAAGCACGCGCCGACCGTGACCACTGCCGACCTGGGCCTGACCGGCGCGCCCCTACCCGGCAGCGGCGGCCAGAGCCTGTCCGGTCACGAGGTGGTCGTCAAGGTCAGCTGGCGCGGCACGCCCGACTTCCCCGACATCTACGGCGAGTTCGGCGCCGCGGGGTCGACCCAGGCGTCGACCCACCTGCTGTTGCACACCGCTCAGCTGCGCGAGCTGAGCCACCTGCTGCACCAGACGCACCACTGGGGCCTCTGACGCCAGGCCGGGTCAGGGGCGCCCGAAGACCAGGGTGAAATCCCGCAACCCCGGCCACAGCGCGTGCTGCGGCAGCACGTCGATCCCGCAGGCCCGCGATCCGAGCCCGTGCACCGCATCGTCCAGGTACAGGTGCAGCGGCCCGTCCTCGGCGAGCTGGTACGGGTGCGCGGCGGCGTCCAGCTGGTGCGGCGTGTGCCGGGTCAGCGTGAACCCGGGCCGGTGCCCGTCGGGACCCGGCCGGGTGCGGACCATCAGGGCATCGCCCGAGGGTCCGCTCAGCACCAGCCGGCGCAGGTCGCTGCGGTGCCCGGTCTCCTGCGGACGGGAGTAGCGCACGTTCAGCTCGTCCACGCCGGCCGTGAACGCGCCGACCCGGGCTGCTCGACGGCTGTCCGGATAGGACTCTGCCGGCCCGGTGCCGAACCAGGCCGCCCGGGTCAGCTCCGCCGGCAGCTCGAGGTGGACGCCCACCCGGGGCCAGGTGCTGTCCCAGCCCGGCGACGGCGCGACCTCCACCCGCAGCGCGACCGCGTCCGCGTCGAGCGTCCGCCAGCGATACGTCACGTCGACGAACCTGCCGCCGTTCGCGACCCCGACCCGGGTCCGGGTCGTGCAGGCGTCCGGTTCCGGGCTCACCGACAGCACGCGGGTGACCAGCCGGTCCAGTCCACGCTCGCGCCACCGTACGTCCGAGGCCGGGCCGGGTGCGCCCTCGCCGGCCGTGGTCTCCGGGCTGCCCAGCTCGTAGCTGCCGCGCATGGCGCCGCGGTCGTTGTCGGTCGGGCCCCGCCACAGCTCCAGCCAGGGACCCGCGACGGGCAGCCCGGCGAGCTGGACCAGCGAGCCGTCCGCCGTGCGCAGCAGCGCCGGGCCGAGGGTGAGGGTGTCGTCGAGGCTCAGGGCACGGTCGGCGGGTGATTCGGTGCCCTTCCACGGGGTCGGGGCAGGTTCGGGGCTCAGCTGGCGCTGGGTCCAGGAGACGACGTGACCGGCCGGCGCCCACGGGGCGTCGGCGGCCAGCTCGGCCCGGAGGGTCAGCCAGCTCTCGCGGCCGTCGGCGACGGCCGCCAGGTCGGCCGGCAGCTGCAGCTCGACCCGGTCGCCGGCCGCGATCGCGAGGACGTCCAGCGTCACCTCGTGCACCGGCTCGCCGTCGGCCTCCACCGCCGCGACGAAGCGCAGGTCGGCGGTGTCCGAGCTGTGCCGGCGGTTGCGGATCGACACGCGGCCGGGCGCCTCCAGCCCGATCACCACCGGCGCGTTGGTGATCGCGAACTCGGCCAGCCCGGGTGTCGGGGTGTCGTCCGGGAGCACCATCCCGTCCATCACGAAGTTGCCGTCGTGCACGACCTCGCCGAAGTCGCCGCCGTAGCCGTAGTAGGGCGTGCCGTCGCCTCCGTCGGAATTGCGCGCATGGGTGAGCAGGCCGTGGTCGCGCCACTCCCAGACGAAGCCGCCCTGGAAACGCGGATAACGCTCGACCAACTCGTCGTAGTCGGACAGCGCACCCGGCCCGTTGCCCATCGCATGGGCGTACTCGCACATGATGAAGGGCTTGCGCCGGATCCGCGGACCGTGGCCCGGACCGGTGTTCGGGATGGTGCCGGACTCGCCGGCGATGGCAGCGCAGTCGAGCAGGTTGGGGTACATCCGCGAATAGAGGTCGGAGTACGCCCCGATGTAGTCGCCTTCGTAGTGCACCGGCCGGCCGGGATCGCGGCCGTGCACCCAGGCGGCGTTGGCCTCCAGATTCCGCCCGGTGCCGGCCTCGTTGCCGAGCGACCACACGATCACGCTCGGGTGGTTCTTGTCCCGCTCGACGGTGCGGGTGATCCGGTCCAGATACACCTCGGCATAGCGCGGGTCGTCGCTCGGATTCCCGACCCAACCCTGGAACTCGAAACCGTGGGTCTCGATGTCGCACTCGTCGATCACCCAGAAGCCGAGCTCGTCGAGGAGGTTCAGGACTTCCGGGTGCGGGGGATAGTGGCTGGTCCGGACGGCGTTCACGTTGTGCCGCTTCATCAACAGCAGGTCGCTGCGGGCATGCTCGGCGTCGAACACCCGGCCGAGCACCGGGTCGGTCTCGTGCCGGTTCATCCCGCGGAACGTGATCGGGGCCCCGTTGACCAGCAGTTGCGCACCCACGATCGCCACGGTCCGGAACCCGACGCGCAGCGTGACTCGCTCGCCGGCACTCGCGACGATCGCCTCGTACAGCCGCGGGGACTCGGCGGTCCACGGCTCGACCGCACCCACGCTCAGCGTCTCGACCGGTGCCGGCCCGTCCAGTGTCGTCTCGAAGCCCAGCTCCGGGATCGCGATCGTGACCGGCCAGGCCGCCGCGCCGGCGGTGATCTCGGCCCGGATCGTGCCGGTTCCGTCGGTGAAGCCGCAGTCCAGCCAGACGTCGTCGATCGCACCGGCCGGCCGGGCCAACAGGGTCACGTCGCGGAAGATGCCTGGCAGCCACCACTGGTCCTGGTCCTCGACGTAGCTCATCGACGACCATTGGTGCACCCGCACCGCCAGCACGTTCGTCCCGGGCCGCAGCGCGGCGGTGACGTCGAACTCCTGGACCAGCCGGCTGGCCTTGCCGATCCCGATCTCGGTCCCGTTCAGCCAGACCCGATACACCGACTCGACCCCGTCGAAGCGGAGCAGGACCCGCTCGGCGTCCCGGCCCGGGTGATCGAACCGCAGCCGGTGGTCGGCCGTCGGGTTCTCGTCGGGGACGTACGGCACGTCGACCGGGAAGGGGAACTGGACGTTGGTGTAGATCGGCTTTCCGTACGCGCCCTCGCCCCCTTCCCCCATGTCGCCGTCGTGGAAGGCCGGCAGCACCCAGTGCGAGGGAACCGCCATCCGCACCCAGCCGGCCTCGGCGGAGTCGTCGTAGCCGGGATCGGCGAAGTCGTCGGTCAGCCGGTGGTGCGTCGGGTGCAGGAAGAACCGCCAGTCCCCGTTCAGGCTCGAGCTGGGGGCGTCGGAGGTGACCCACGACCGGGCCGGGGTGCGGCTGCCGCCGCCGGTGGAGAAATCCTCGACATAGCTGGACACGGCACGACGCTATCGGGTGCGTACGGCCTGCCGGACCACCGTTTCATCGATGGAATCCTGCGTGCCGATTCTGCGTGGTTACCCACCGGTTCCGCTGGGCGGGTAGGATCACGTGTTCGTCCGGGGATTCCCCGGATACTACGAAGAAGTTCTCGAGACCTCACCTGTCTCGGGAGGTCGAGAGGGCAAGGTCTGTGGGTTCGGTCATCAAGAAGCGTCGCAAGCGGATGGCGAAGAAGAAGCACCGCAAGCTGTTGAAGCGCACACGCATTCAGCGCCGCCGCGCCGGCAAGTAGCCGCGCCGCACGCCTCGGCCAACCGAAGTCCGCGTCTCGTCGGTCAGCCCTCGTCGGTCAGCCAGCCTCGTCGGTCAGCCTCGTCGGTATTGGGGGGAGAGTCCATGCCACGCGTCGTCCTCGTCACGGGGGTGTCGCGCGACCTGGGCGCCCGGTTCGCCCGTACGCTCGCGGCCGAGGGCGGCTACGAGGTCATCGGCGTCGATGTGTTGCCGCCGCGGCACGATCTCGGCGCGGTCTCCTTCGTCCGGGCCGACATCCGGAATCCGATCATCGCCAAGGTGATCGCCTCGCGCCAGGTCGACACCGTCGTCCATATGGCGATGGTGGTCACCGCCGGCAGTGCCGGCGGCCGCTCGGCGATGAAGGAGATCAACGTCATCGGCACCATGCAGCTGCTGGCTGCCTGCCAGAAGTCGGAGACCTTCGAGAAGCTCGTGGTGCAGAGCTCGGTCTCGGTGTACGGAGCCTCGCCGCGCGATCCGGCCAAGTTCTCCGAGGAGATGTCGCCCCGGAACTCCCCGCGGACGGGTTTCGGCAAGGACTCGATCGAGATCGAGGCGTACGTCCGTGGCCTGGCCCGGCGCCGCCCCGACGTCGCGGTCAGCACGCTCCGGCTGGCCAACCTGATGGGCGCCGGGGTGGACAGCCACGTCACCCGCTATCTGTCGCTGCCGGTGGTGCCGCGGGTGATGGGCTTCGACGCCCGGCTGCAGTTCCTGCACCCGACCGACGCGGTCCGCGCCCTGCTGTGGGCGACCCGGGACGAGATCCCGGGGACGTACAACGTGGCCGCCGCCGACATCGTCACGCTGACCCAGGCCATCCGGATGATGGGACGGCCGTCGTTGCCGGTCCCGCAGGTCGCGGCGCCGAGCGTCGCCGGGCTGATCCGCCAGGCCCGGCTCGGTGACTTCTCCTCCGACATGGTGGACGCGCTGACCTACGGCCGGGCGATGGCCACCGACCGGTTCGCCCGGGCGACCGCCGAGATCGACGGCGTGGGCTTCACCCCCTCCTACTCCAGCCGCGAGTGCGTCCAGGAGTTCGTCGGGGTCTCGCGCCCCGGCCTGCTCGACCCGGTGCAGGTGTCGGCGGCGCTGGAGAAGATCGAGGGCGCGCTGAGCGTACGTCCGCGAGCGGAGGCCGAGCATGGCTGACGCGGAGATCATCCAGCTCGGCAGCCGCGGTGAGGCCGGGCGGGGCAGCCGCAGCGCCCCGTCCNNNNCCCGCGGCCTGGCCCAACCGGCTCGGGCCGAGCCTCCCACGCGCGCCGAGCCGCCCACGCGCGCCGAGCCGCCTACGCGCGCCGAGCCGCCTACGCGCGCCGAGCGGGCCGAAGCGCAGCCCACTCGCCGTTCGCCCAGATCGGGGCGCGCCTCCCGGACCTCGCGCGCCGAGCCGACGCCCACCGATCCGGCGCCCACCGAGCCAGCGCCCACCGAGCCAACGCCCACTGGCCCACCCGTGAGCGCCGAGCCGCCAACGCGGTCCGAGGCGGTCGAAGCCGGGGCCCGCCGTCCGAACCGCTCAGGGCGTACGTCCCGGGCCGCCGGCGCTGAGCCGGTCGAAGCGCAGCGGGAGCCCAGCCGGAAGCGCACTCCCCGCAAGACCGCTCCGCGGACCACGGCCGAGCCGTCGCCGGCGACGGCCGAGCCGGCACGAGACGCCGGCGGGGGCGATCTCGGTGCGGCTGATCGCGCCGCCGATGATCGCGCTGCGGATGACCTCGGCGCCGACGTCCGCGTGGCCGAGACCGCACCCGGGTCGTCCGGCGGCTCGGGATCGGGCTGGCACACCGGGCAGGTGCCGCCCACGCTCGATCTCGGCGCGGTGCTGACCGAGATCGGCGAGGTGCTCCGCAAGCTGGTCGGCAGTCTCGGGGACGTCCCGATCGACCGGGTGCGTCAGTTCGCGGCCGACCCGGTGAAGGGCCTGTTCACGCTGGCCCAGACCCTCGGGGTGGACTGGCAGACCTCGCTCGACGACGCGGTCGGCTTCGCCCGCTCGCGGATGACCGGGACGTACGCGGTGGACGAGTTCGGCTTCGACCCGGAGTTCACCGAGCAGATCTTCCTTCCGATCATGCGGCCGCTGGTGCACAAGTGGTTCCGGGTCGAGGTCCGCGGGATCGAGAACCTGCCCTTGACCGGCTCGGCCCTGCTGGTCTCCAACCATGCGGGCACGCTGCCCTTGGACGGCCTGGTGCTGCATACCGTGGTCTACGACGAGATCGTCCGGCACGTCCGGATGCTCGGTGCCGACCTGGTCTTCAAGACGCCGTACTCGCACGACTTCGCCCGGCGGATCGGCACCACGCTGGCCTGCGCGGAGGACGCCGAGCGGCTGCTGCGCTCCGATCAGCTGGTGGCCGTCTATCCCGAGGGCTTCAAGGGCCTCGGGAAGCCGTTCTCCGACCGCTACAAGCTGCAGCGCTTCGGTCGCGGCGGCTTCGTCTCGGCCGCGGTCCGGGCCCAGGTCCCGATCGTGCCGGTCTCGGTGGTCGGCTCGGAGGAGATCTATCCACTGCTGTCCGGGGCGCCGACGATCGCTCGCGCGATGGGTGTGCCCTACTTCCCGGTGACGCCGTTGTTCCCGTGGTTCGGCGTGCTCGGCATGATCCCGCTGCCGAGCAAGTGGATCATCTCCTTCGGTGAGGCGATCGCCACCGACGAGTTGTCCCTCGGCGCAGCCGACGACCCGATGATCGTCTTCAACGTCACCGATCAGGTGCGCGAAACCATCCAGCACTCGCTGTACGAGCTCTTGATGCAGCGCCGCAGCGCCTTCTTCTGACGGGTCTGGAACCCGCGAGGCCGGGGCACCCGCGCCGGCCCCGTGTCACGACTCCGGCGGATCGCTGACCCACACGGCCGACGCATTCGCGGTGCTCGTCCCGGCGGGTAGCCGGTCGACGAACCACCGGGGTCCGCCGAACCGCCGCGAACGCAGTCCGAGAGCGCTGACCGGGCCGTCAGACGTATCGGCGGTCATGCTTTCGTCGATATGGACGTAGACCAGCCCGACCGCAGCGTCCGCGTCGACCTCGCCGGACGTGGTCGCGAGGCGAGTGACGTACTGCTCGAAGGTGGCCTCGCTCGACAGCTGAAGGCGCGCCGGCGGATCGAGTACCCGGTCACCGTGCCGCGTGATCAGGAACGTCCCGTCGGCGTCCACCGGCACCACCTCGTACGAGGGGGTCAACAACTCCAGCAGGCTCTCTCGCAGACCCACTGACTCACCACCTATACGACGCTGCAACGACTCCCCGCAGCGTACGCGCGCGAGGGGTCCGGCTCTTGCGCAGCGTGTCGCACATCGACCTCGCGCGAGCCGATCGGGCCGGAGTAAGCGTTTTCTGCGCGTTCCGAGGTCGATCGGCGACACGTGCCTTTGACACGGGTTGTCCACAGGTTCGGGCTCCCTCGGAGCGCGATCCACAGAATCCGCGGCGGGCGAACGATTCGGCAGCCTCCTGCCCAATGTATGGATATGGACGAGATCGATCGACTACTGAGCACCGGCCGCGGGGTGATCTCGGTTCGGGAGCACCCGGAGCTCGCCCGGCTGCTGCAGCGAAGGTGCGTCGCCGGCGAGCTGACCCGATTCGCGCCCGGGGTCTAGGGTGCCGCCGCGCTGGCGAGCGACCCGGACACCCGGATCGTGGCCGCCGCCAGGTGGGCGCGCAATGGAGTGCTCACCGGACGCGCCGCCGCCCGGCTCTCGTTCTGGCCGGACATCCCCGTCTCGCAGATCACGCTGTCGGTCCCGGCCAAACGACAGGCGGCACCGGGGATCGCGCTGGCACGCGAGCGGATTCCGGCCGAACTGATCTTCTGGCGTGGGCCGCTCTGCCTCACCGCCCCGGCGTTGACAGCGCTCGACCTGGTGCCCGACGTCGGCGGCGAAGGCATCGACCGAGCCCTGCTGAGCGGCCGGGTGACGCTTGCCGACATGCACCGTGCCTTGGAGCTCACACCCCGCCGGCGAGGCAACGGCGTGCGGCGCATGCTGCTGCACGACTCGTGGAGCGAACCGTGGTCGGAGGCCGAGCGCCGGCTGCATGCGCTGCTCCGCGTGGCCGGGATCGGAGGGTGGCGGGCCAACGTCGAGGTGTGGGTCGGGGGCCTACGGTTCTCGATCGACGTGGAGTTCGACGGACTGATGCTGGGCATCGAGGTCGATGGCTACAGCGTGCACGGACCGGGGCAGTGGGCGCAGTACCAACGGGATCGCCGCAAGTGGTCGCTGCTCACCTCCGCGGGCTGGCGGCTGCTGCACTTCACCTGGCACCAGCTGTCCGACGAACCGGACTGGGTTGTCGCGACGATCGTGTCGTCGATCGACCTCGCGCGAGCCGCACGGGCATCGGGCAGCGCTGTCCGGCGTAGGCGAGGTCGATCTGCGACCTGACCCCGGGCATGAGGGTCACGGGCAAGTGGGTCACGGGGCAAGTGGGTCACGGGCAGGTGGGTCACGGGACAAGAGGTGGGCGCGGTCAGAGCGAGAGCAGGACGAGCGGGCCGGCGACCAGGGCCGCGGCCAGGGCGTACACGGCGACGGCCAGCGGCCGGGAGTAGCCGGCTCCGGGCAGCGCGAGCCGCTCGACTCGCAACCGGACGCCGGTCTGCCCCGCACCCAGCGCGTCGGCCGGTACGGGGGAGTCGGCCAGGGCGACCAAGGCCCGGGCGAGCGGGCGGCGGCCGACTCGCGTTCGGGCCGCGTCGTCGGCCAGCATCTCGACCAGCAGCCGGCACTCGCGCTCGGGCAGCTCGCTGCGGACGGCCACCGGGAAGGCCCGGTGCAGCGCGGTGAACGTGTCCAGCACGACGTCGTGCCGCGCTCGGACGTGGGCGGTCTCGTGCGCGATCACCGCGGCGACCTCGTCGGTGTCCAGCAGGGTCAGCGTGCCCGAGCTGAGCACCACCCGTGACCGTCCCAGTCCGGGCAGGCAGTAGGCCATCGGCAGCCGCTCGGCCAGCACCCGCAGCGACCTACTGGTCGGATGCGCCTGCACCTCGTCCAACAGGTCGACCGCGCTGCGGTGCCGGCTCCGCCGCGCGGAGGTCGTTCGTGCGACGCTCACCAGCGACCAGACCAGCCGGACCGCGACGCTGACGATCAGCACCGCCAGCAGCCCGGCGAGGACGATCGCCCAGGCCGGGGCCTCGCCGCCGATCCGGCCCCACGACGTCGGCGCCCGCACCGAGGGTCCCGCCGCCCAGACGGCCACGGGGATCGCCGCGCCGACCACCGAGATCAAAGCGGCGAGGGTGCCGGCCTGCCAGAGCACGACCGCCGCTCTCGGCACCCGGTAGAGGAACCGCCAGCGGGCGACCCAGCTCGGCCCCGGGCCGACCAGCATCAGCGCCGAGATCCCCAGCGCCGACGCCAGGACCAGCGGATACGCCGGCAGGCCGATGACGCTCACCGCGCGCCGGCGGTCCTGGACCGTTTCCGTCCGGGTTCGGGTTGGCTCTCCGCCTCCTCCAGCCGTGCCAGGGCCGCCCGCATCGCGGCGGCGTCCTCCCGGCTGACCCGGCCGACGAACGCGACCAGCGCGGCCGTCCGCTCCGCCCGATCGTCGGCGAGCGCGGTATGCATCACCTCGGCGACCAGTGCCTCGCGAGACTGCGCCGCCGCGTAGCGATAGGCGCGGCCGTCGCGCTCGCGAACCGCCAGGCCCTTCTTGGCGAGCCGGTCCAGCACGGTCATCACGGTGGTGTAGGCAAGATCACGGTCACGGCCGATGGCGGCGTGCACCTCCCGGACCGACTGCGCGCCGTCCGTGCGCCAGAGCTGGTCCATCACGCTGCGCTCGAGCTCGCCGAGGGTGGTGTTCACAGGATCGAGAATACGCCCGAACTACTACGGAGCACGTACTACATTGTTGAGTACGACGCTGTGTAGTAGTGTCGCCGGCATCGTCGCGCAAGGAGAGCCCGCCCATGGACCTGGTCACGCTGTCGCGTTGGCAGTTCGCCATTACGACCGTCTATCACTTCTTCTTCGTCCCGATGACGATCGGCTTGTCCGGCCTGGTCGCGGTGCTGCAGACGGCCTGGGTCCGCACGGGCAAGGACGAGTACCTGAAGCTGACCAAGTTCTTCGGCAAGCTGTTCTTGATCAACTTCGCGCTCGGGGTGGTCACCGGCATCGTCCAGGAGTTCCAGTTCGGGATGAACTGGTCGGCCTACTCGCGGTTCGTCGGTGACATCTTCGGCGCGCCGCTGGCCCTGGAGGGCCTGCTCGCCTTCTTCATGGAGTCCACCTTCCTCGGCATCTGGATCTTCGGCTGGGGCCGGCTGAACAAGCATCTCCACCTGCTGATGATCTGGCTGGCGGCGGTCGGCACCGTGCTCAGCGCGTACTTCATCCTGGCTGCCAACTCGTTCATGCAGAACCCGGTCGGCTTCACCTTCAACGAAGCCCGCGGCCGCGCCGAGCTGACCGACTTCGCCGCCGTGCTGACCAATCCCGTGGTGCTGATCACCTTCCCGCACCAGATCTTCGGTTGCTACATGGTCGGCGGAGCGTTCATCGCCGCCGTCGCCGGCTGGCACCTGTGGCGGACCACCAGGGCGGCGAGCCTGGCGGACGGCGCGGGTGCGGAGATCGCCGACAAGGCGGCGAGCGACGTGGTCGCCTTCCGCAAGGCGATCAAGCTGGGCGCGATCACGCTGCTGATCGCGGGTCTCGGCATCATTGTCACCGGCGACATCCAGGGCAAGGTGATGACCCAGGTGCAACCGATGAAGATGGCCTCGGCCGAGGCGCTCTATGACACCGAGCAACCAGCGTCGTTCTCGGTGATCACCATCGGTACCCCGGACGGCCAGCACGAGCTGTGGGCGATCAAGATCCCCAACCTGCTGTCCTTCCTGGCCGAGGGGAACTTCCACGCCGAGGTGAAGGGCATCCGCGAGCTCCAGTCCGCCTACGAGCAGACCTACGGTCCGGGGACGTACAGCCCGAACATCCCGCTCACCTACTGGTCGTTCCGGTGGATGATCGGCTTGGGCCTCGCCGGGATGGCGGCGGGTGCCTGGCTGCTGTTCGCGATCCGCAAGGGCCGTTCGCCCAGTCGCGGCTACTGGCCGGCGCTGCTGATCGCGTTGCCGCTGCTACCGCTGTTCGCCAACAGCTTCGGCTGGATCTTCACCGAGACCGGGCGGCAACCGTGGCTGGTGTTCGGCCTGCTCACCACCGCCGCCGGGGTCTCGCCGAACAACACCGTCGGCGAGGTGCTCACCTCCATGATCGTCTTCACCGCGCTCTACGGCACGCTGGCGGTGATCGAGGTCCGGTTGATGCTGAAGTACATCCGCGAGGGCCTGCCGGACGTCTCCGAGCCCGAGCTGCCCGCCGACACCGATGCTCCGATGAGCTTCGCCTACTGAGGAAGGAGGAATCACCGTGGATCTGCCAGCCCTCTGGTTCGTGATCATCGCCTTCTTGTGGATCGGCTATTTCGTGCTCGAAGGATTCGACTTCGGCGTCGGCATGCTGATGCCGATCTTGGGCCGCAACGACCGCGAGCGCCGAGTCGTGATCAACACCATCGGCCCGCACTTCGACGCCAATGAGGTCTGGGTGCTGGTGGCAGGCGGTGCGACCTTCGCCGCTTTCCCGGAGTGGTACGCGACGCTGTTCAGCGGCTTCTACCTGCCGCTGCTGCTGATCTTGGTCGCGCTGATCCTCCGGCTGGTGGCGATCGACTACCGCAGCAAGCGACCCGAGCTGGCCTGGCGCCGCCGCTGGGACGTGTGCATCGTGATCGGCTCCGCAGTGCCGGCGCTGCTGTGGGGAGTCGCGTTCGGCAACATCCTGCGCGGGGTGCCGATCGATCAGAACATGGAGTACGTCGGCGGCTTCGTCAACCTGCTCAATCCCTTTGCCCTGTTGACCGGACTGGTCACCCTCACCGTGTTCCTCACCCACGGTGCGGTCTTCGTCGCGCTGAAGACCGACGGGGTGATCCGTGACCGGGCCCAGAGTTTCGCCGGCCGGGTCGGGCTCCTCGCGGCGGTCCTCGCCGTCGTGCTGCTGATCTGGCTCAACCTGGCCCACGGCGACGTGGTCTCCTCGGTGCTCAGCGTGCTGGCGGCGTTGGCCCTGGTCGGCGGTCTGCTCGCGAACCGCGTGCGGCGTGAGGGCTGGGCCTTCGTCGGCACGGCGGCGGCCATCGCGCTGACCTTCGCCGCGGCGTTCGTCGCGCTCTTCCCCGATGTGATGCCGAGCTCACTCGACCCGGCATGGAGCCTGAACATCCGCAACGCGTCGTCGACGACGTACACCTTGACGATCATGACCTGGGCGGCGGTGATCATGACGCCGGTCGTGCTGGCCTACCAGGTCTGGACCTACTGGGTGTTCAAGAAGCGGCTGGACGTCTCCTCGATCCGCGACGACGTCAAGCTGCCGGAGCCGGCGCCGAGCACCCCGGCTCGATGAGCCGGCGGCGGAGCCCGGGGGCGGGCGGCGCGCTCGACCCGCGGCTGCTTCGCCGGGCCGGGGCGACCCGCGGCTACCTGATCGCCGGAGCGGTGCTCGGCAGCGTCACCGCGCTGCTGATCGTGGCCCAGGCCTGGCTGCTCGCCACCGGCATCGCCGGCGCGTTCGCCCGTCGCGACCTGACGGCGGTCCGCGAGGTCGCCGTACCTTTGGTGGCCGTCTTCGCACTCCGGGCCGCACTGCGCTGGCTGGACGCGATCGTGGCCGCGCGGTCGGCCGCCGCGGTGAAGTCCCAGCTGCGGCGAGAGATCATCGCCGCCCGGCTGCGGAGCCCGAGCGCAGACCTCAAACCCGGCGCGCTGACGTCGGTGCTGACCCAGGGCCTGGACGCCCTGGACGGCTACTTCGCCCGCTATCTGCCCCAGCTCGTGCTGGCCGTGACCGTGCCGGTGATCGTCGGCGCGGCCATCTGGACCGCCGACTGGGTCTCGGTGGTGATCGTCGCGGCGACGGTGCCGCTGATCCCGGTCTTCATGGTGCTGGTCGGACGGATGACGCAGACCCGGGTCCGCCGGCGCGCCCGGCTGCAGGCACGGCTGGCCGACCACTTCGCCGACCTCGTGGCCGGGCTACCGACGCTGCAGGTGTTCGGACGCGCCCGCGCGCAGGCCGAGGGTCTGCGTCGCAGCGGTGAGGCGCACCGGAGCGAGACGATGGCCACCCTCCGGATCTCGTTCCTGTCCGCGCTGGTGCTGGAGCTGCTCGCCACCTTGTCCGTCGCCATGATCGCCGTCGGCATCGGTCTTCGGGTGGTCGAGGGCGAGCTGACCCTGTTCACCGGGCTGTTCGTGTTGATCTTGGCGCCCGAGGTGTATCTGCCGCTGCGGCAGGTGGGCGTGCACTACCACGACAGCGCGGACGGGGTCGCGGCCGCGGAGCACGCGTTCGCCCTGATCGACGCCGCCCCGGCGCCGGCGCCGGGCCGGACGCAGATTCCTGACCTGCGCGACGCCACGGTGGAGTTCGACGCGGTGACCGTCCGCCATCCCGGTGTCGCGGCGCCGGCGCTGGAGCGGATAAGTCTGGTGCTCGGTGCCGGTGAGGTGGTGGCGATCTGCGGCCCGAGCGGAGCGGGCAAGTCCAGCCTGCTCGGCGTGCTGCTCGGGTTCGTCCGGCCCGAATCCGGTCGGGTGCTGGTCGGCGGTGTGCCGCTGCCGGAGCTCGATCCGGACGCCTGGCGGGCCGCGCTGGCCTGGGTGCCGCAGCAGCCGGCGCTGATCGCCGGGACCATCGCGGAGAACGTCCTGCTCGGCGCGCCCGACGCTCCGCAGAGCCGGGTACGCGCCGCTCTGGCCGGAGCCGGCGCCGGCGGGCTCGATCCCGACCGGCTGCTGGACGCGGGCGGCGAGGGGCTGTCGACGGGGGAGCGACGGAGGGTGGCGATTGCCCGGGCGCTGCTCCGGATCGACTGCGGCGGCGGCCAGCTGCTGGTGCTGGACGAGCCGACCGCCGGCCTGGACGTCGAGACCGAGCTGGCCGCGATTGCCGGGCTCCGCTCGGTCGGTGTCGGGGCGCTCGTGGTCAGCCACCGCGAGCCGGTGCTGGCTGCCGCGGACAGGGTGATCCCGCTCGCTGCGCCCGTGCCGCTGGGCGGCCCACGATGATCGGGATCGGCCCGCGCGGGGATCGCGGCCGGCTGCTCGGCGCGGTCGGGTTGGGCGCACTGGCGAGCGCCTGCGGTGTCGCCCTGATGGGGACCTCCGGCTGGCTGCTGTCCCGTGCGGCCGAGCACCCCCCGGTGATGTATCTGATGGTCGCGATCGTCTGCGTCCGAGCGTTCGGTCTCGGCAAGGGCGTGCTGCGCTATGCCGAACGGCTCGTCGGGCACGATCTTGCCCTGCGCCGGCAGGCGGCGCTGCGGATCGAGACCTATCGCGCGCTGGCCCGGTCGACCTGGGTCGGCCGGGGCAGCGGCGACCTGCTGTCGCGGCTGGTCAACGACGTCGAGGCGGTGCAGGACCTGGTGGTCCGGGCGATCGTGCCGATGGCGTCGGCCGCCCTGGTCGTGGTCGGCACCGTCACCGTGCTGGGTGTGCTCTCGCCGGCCGCCGGCGCGATCGTGCTCGGTTCGGCACTGCTGGCGGGAGCGCTGGTTCCGTGGCTGGCCCGGCGGCTGGGCGCGACCGCAACGGCCGCACTCGCCCCGCTCCGCGGTGAGCTCGCCGCGGCCGTCGCCGAGGCCGCCGAGGCCGCACCCGACCTGCTGGCCTACGGCGCCGCCCCGGCCGCGCTGAACCGGGTGGCCGAGGTCGACGGCCGGCTCCGGGCGGCGGAGGCGCGGCTGGCCTGGACCAGCGGAGTCGCCGCCGCGGCGCAGGTCCTGGCCGCCGCGCTGGCGGTGACCGGCACTCTGCTGGTCGGAGCGGCTCAGGTGGCGGCCGGAGCGCTGCCGCCGGTCCAGCTCGCGGTGCTCGTGCTGACGCCGCTCGCGCTGCACGAGGTGCTCGGCACCCTCCCCGCGGCCGCGTTGGCCCTCGGCCGATCGCAAACGGCGCTCCGCCGGGTGCGCGAGATTCTGGACGCCCCGGTGGTCGGCACGCCCGAGCGGGCCGAGTCCGCCCGGACGGAATCGGCTGGGACGGAATCGGCTGGGACGGAATCGGCGGGGACGGAATCGGCGGGGACGGGGTCGGACCGGACGGGGTCGGACCGGATGGGGCGGGCGGGCGACGGTCTCCGGCTCAGCGGCCTGGCCGCGGGCTGGCCCGGCTCGAGGCCGGTGACGGCCGGCCTGGACCTCTCCGTCGCCCCCGGCGAGCGGGTCGCCCTGGTCGGGCCGAGCGGCGTCGGCAAGACCACGGTCGCCGCGACGATCCTGGGCCTGCTGCCGCCGATGGACGGGTCGGTCCAGCTCGCCGGGTCGGTCGGCTACCTCGCCCAGGACGCGTACCTGTTCGACACCACCGTGGCCGAGAACGTACGGATCGGGAAGCGGGATGCCACCGACGCCGAGATCGCCGCGGCGCTGCGCGCGGCGCGGCTCGACCTGGCGCCGGACCGCTTGGTCGGGCTGCACGGCGCCGAGGTGTCCGGCGGGGAGGCCCGCCGGATCGCGCTGGCCCGGCTGCTGGTGCGCAGCGACGACGTGCTGATCTTGGACGAACCGACCGAGCATCTCGACGGTCCCACCGCGGCGGCGCTGCTGACCGATCTGTGGGACCTGTCCCGCGACGCCGCGGTGGTGATGATCACCCATGATCTCGACCTGGCCGCGGACTGTGATCGGACGTACGACCTCGGTCCCGCACAGCGCTGCGAAGCGCAGCACTGACGTCTCGCCACCGCGGAGCCGCGTCCGCGTCTGGTGGCAAGGTCTGCGTCCGCGCGAGTTCGTGTCGGCGGGAAACGCGCGACTAGTGCGAGCCATCGTGGGGAAACCGCAGACTTATGACGCGACCCTTGATGAAAACAATATCATTCGAGTTGGATGCTAATGAAGAGTCATCTTGCACGCATCGGAGCGGAGACTTCATGGCAACGACCGAGTCCACCGTCAAGACCGAGGGCCCCCTCGACTTGATCCAAGCCGGTGAACGCAAGCCGCCGTTGACCCGGACGAACATCATGGTCATGACGCTGGGGTTCTTCGGGAACTCCTTCGGGTTCGGCATCGTCTTCTCCGCGGTCAATCCTCTGTTCACGTTCATCGGAGCCTCGCCGGAGGAACTGCCGATCTTGAACATCGCCGGTCCGATCACCGGGCTCTTCGTGCAGCCGCTGATCGGCGCGGTGAGTGACAAGACATGGAGCGATCGGTGGGGTCGCCGCAAGCCGTTCATCTACGCCGGGGCGCTGCTCGCGGCCCTCGTGTTGATCATCTTTCCGTTCGTCGGTGTGTTGTGGGCCGCCGTGTTGTGTCTCTGGCTGCTCGACATCGGCAACAACACCACGGCCGAGCCCTACCGCGCCTTTCTGTCCGACCGGCTGCCCAAGAACCAGCTTGCCCGCGGCTTCTTGACCCAGAGCTTCTATGCCGGTCTGGGTGCTGTGCTGGCGAACCTGGCCATCTTCGCGTTGCAGAAGTTCGTCACCGGCGAGGGCGGAAACGGCCTGCCCTACTGGATGTACGTCTGCTTCTGGATGGGCACCATCAGTGTCTTGGTCACCGTCCTCATCGCCATGCGCAAGGGTCCCGCGGAACTCCGGCCCGACGACGAGGAGCTCGCCGAGATCAAAGCCGCACCGAAAGGTCTGCTGGTCACGTTCAAGGACATCGCCGGCGCTGTTCGGACGATGCCGGTCGCGATGCACAAGATCGGCGCGGTGTTCTTCTTCCAGTGGTATGCGATGTTCATCTACTGGCAGTTCGTCGCGATCAGCCTCGGCGAGACCGTGTTCAACTCCTCTCCGGAGGCGGGCGGTGAGGCGTGGGAGAAGACCGTGTCGTGGGCGGGTCTGGAGAACGCCACCTACAACTTCTTCACCATGCTGGCGGCGCTGTTCCTGATCGGCTGGTGCCAACGGGTCGGGGCGAAGAAGGTGCAGGCCTTCTGCCTCGGCCTCGCCGCCATCTCGTTGGTGTCGCTGTCGCAGATCGGCAACCAGTACCTGGCGCTGGTGCCGATGATCGGACTGGGGATCGCCTGGGCCAGCATGATCGGGCTGCCGTCGATGATGGTGTCGACGCTGGTTCCGAAGAAGCAGACCGGCGTCTACCTCGGCATCTTGAACACCATGATCGTCGTGCCGATGCTGATCGAGACGGTCACCTTCGGCTGGATCTTCAAGAACCTGCTCGGCGGCAGCGGCAGCAACGCGATCCTGCTCGCCGGCATCATGCTCGCCTGCGGCGGTATCTGCATGCTCTGGGTCAATCCGCCGCCCGAGGACGAAGAGTCACCGCTGATCCCGCTCGGTGCACCCCGCCACATCAAGTCCGTGTACGACGAGGTGATCGTGGGCTCCGACGGCTCCCCGACCTCATTGGTCACCATCGGGCACGCCGCCGGTATCGCGCATGCCGCCGAAGCACGGCTGGTCGTGGTGACCGCCTACAACTCGGGTGGTGCCCAGAGGACTCCTGCGGCCTCCTACGCCCCGGATGCCCACCAGATGCTCTACGGCAAGGATGCGGCCGACCTGGCGATGCAGGTCTCTCTGCGCGCGCTGAGCACGTCGCCGGAGCACAACATCAAGGAGCTCGTGGAGCGCATCGTCCCGGCCGAGCCGGCGCAGGCCCTGCTCGACGCGGCCGGCGACAACCCGAAGAATCTGATCGTCGTCGGCAACCGCGGACTGGGCGCGGCCGAGGGCGAGCTGCTCGGGTCGGTGCCGGCCGAGGTGGTGAAGCACGCCGTCTGCAACGTCATGATCGTGCAGACCACCCGGCACGCCGAGGACCTGGCGGCGATGACCTCGATCATGGAGATCGAGCCGGGCGGCACCGGCGTGCCGGCGACTCCGGCCGGGTGACCGTCGCGGCCGACGGCGGGAGCCGGCACGGCGACGTAGCCTGGGCGGCGTGTACGCAGTGCTGGCCGTGATCCTGCTCGCGGTGGCGGGATTCACCGTGCTGGTGCTGCGCCGCTCTCGGGGCGATGCGTCGTCGGCGCGCTCGCAGCTGGAGAGCTTCGGCTATCTGGGTGCCGGTGCGCTCGCCCTGGTGGCCGCCGCCACCGTGATCATCGGGCTGTCCGGGCTCCCGGGCGGCACGGCCGAGCTGGTCGCGATGGTCGGGTTCTTCGCGTTCGTGCTCTATCTCGGGATCGCGTACGTCGTCGCGACGGTGCTGACCCGGCGTTCCTGAGGCACGCCCGCCGCACGCCCCGAGCGGCTCACTGCTTGAGCCGGCGGCGCAGGGCGAGAGCGGTCGCCACCGCGCCGGTCGTGGCGCCGGCACCGGCGGCACCGATCAGGCCGATCCGGGCTGCCCGCCGGCCCGAGCGGTAGTCGCGGATCTGCCAGTCCTGCTCCTCCGCGTGCTCCTTCAGCCGCCGGTCCGGGTTGATCGCGCACGGGTGACCGACCAGCGACAGCATCGGCAGGTCGTTGTAGGAGTCGGAGTAGGCGAAGCAGCGGGCCAGGTCCAGGTCGTGCTCGGCGGCGAGCGCGCGAACCGCATCGGCCTTGGCCGGACCGTGCAGCATGGTGCCGACCAGCCGGCCGGTGTAGACGCCCTCGACGTGCTCCGCCACGGTGCCGAGTGCGCCGGTCAGGCCGAGCCGGCTCGCGATCAGCCCGGCGACCTCGATCGGCGCCGCCGTCACCAGCCACACCTGCTGACCGACGTCGAGGTGCATCTGGGCGATCGCCCGGGTGCCCGGCCAGATCCGCGGGGCGATCGAGTCCTCGTACATCTCGTTGCCGATGTCCACCAGCTCGGCGACCGTGTGTCCCTCGATGAAGCCCAGCACGGTCGTCCGTGCGTCCTCGATGTGGGAGTCCTTCTCGCCGCCGATCATCCGGAAATAGATCTGCAGCCACAGCCCCTTCATCAGCAGCCGGGTGGAGAAGAAGCCGCGGCGATACATCCCCTTGGCCAGATGGAAGATCGACGCGCCCTGGATCACCGTGTTGTCGAGGTCGAAGAATGCCGCGGCCCGGGCGTCCGGCCGGATCAACGGCTCGGCCGTCGCCGGCTGCGTCGCTTCCGGCGGCTGGGTCACGACCACAACCCTAACGAGGTCGACCGGCCGCCCCCGTTCCATGGGCAGGTGCCGGACGACCGGGGCGGGCCCGATCCCGGCGCGGTCGGGGACATGGAAGACTCGTGTGGTGGCCGCGTCCAGCCCTTCGAGCACGCCCAAGCCGCCGCCGACACCCCTGCCGACCACCGCGGTGGACGATCTCGACGACGACATCGACGTCCGGGCGCTGGTAGACGCCGAGTCCGGGCCGAGCAACCTCGCCGACCTGGTCGCCCGCAACGCTGTGGAGCGACCCGAGGAGCCCGCCCTGATCCAGCCCGGCGAGGACCGCCGGGTGCTGACCTGGTCCGAGCTCGACGGCCAGGTCTCCGCGCTCGCGGCCGGCCTGGTCCGGCACGGGGTCCGCGCGGGGCACCGGTTGGCGTTCCGCGGACCGACCTCCATTCCGTACGTCGTCGGCTATCTCTCCGCCCTCCGGGCCGGCGTCGTCGTGGTCCCGCTGGCCGTTCGGGCCGGCACCGAGCTCTCCGCCCGCTGGCTGGCCGAGAGCGGGGCCCGGCTGCTGCTGGGCGTTGCCGACATGCCTACCGGCAGCGAGATCGAGACGCTGCCACTGACCGCCGCCGGAATCGCCGAGCTGGCCGATCCCGGCGCCGCGCCGGTGGTGAGCCCACCGGATCGGGAATCGCTGGCGGTGCTGCTCTATACCGCGGGCACCGCGGAGGAACCACGCCCGGTGATGCTGAGCCATCGCGCCCTGCTGGCGGGCATCGACGAGACCGGTCCGGGTCGGCCGGACGCCGACTCGGTGATCGGGCTGGCGCTGCCGCTGTCCGGGGCGTACGGCCTGGCCGCCATCCTCGGCAGCTGGATCGGCGCGGGTTGCCGGCTGGTCGTCAGCGACGAGCGGGCTGACCTCGCGCGGCTGGCCGCGGACGAGTCGATCACCCACCTGCCGCTGACACCGCCGCTGATCTTCCGGCTGCTGCAGCGCGCCACGCACGCCGGGACGGATCTGCGGGCGATGCTCGCCAGTGTGGTGGCCGTGGTGTCGGCCGGAGCGCGGCTGCCGTGGCCGCTCACCCGCGAGTTCAGCGAGCAGACCGGCCTGCGGCTCGAGCAGGCGTACGGCCTCACCGAGACCGCGCGGGGCGTGTCCAGCACCCTGGGCGCCGAGCTGCTCGGGCCCGGCCACGTCGGCCGGGCCCTGCCGGGCGTCGAGATCCGGATCGGCGACGGGACCGACGACGAGCCGGGGGAGATCGCGGTTCGCGGGGAGATGCTTTTCTCCGGCTACTGGCCCGACGGCGCCGGCGGCCCGGATCCCGACGGCTGGTGGCGCACCGGTGATCTCGGCTATCTGCGCGGTGAGGATCTGTTCGTCCTGGACCGGGCCCGCGATCTGATCTCCATCAGTGGCTTCACGATCTATCCCGCAGAGGTCGAGCAGGTCATCGGCGAGCTGGAGGGCGTGACCGCGGTGGCGGTGATCGGTGCGCCGGCTGGGCGGGCCGGCCAGCGGATGGTGGCGTTCGTCTCCGGGACGGCGAGTCCGGACGAGGTGCTCGACTACTGCCGGGGACGGCTGGCGGCCTTCAAGCGGCCGAGCGAGGTCCGCAGCGTCGACCAGCTGCCGCGCACCGTCACGGGCCTGATCCGCCGGGGCGCGCTGCGCCGGCTGCTGGCCGCCGAGCGGGCCGATGGCTGAGCCACGCGTATTGGTCCTGGTCCGTCCGGGCTGCCATCTGTGCGAGGACGCCACGGCGATCGTCGACGCCGTCTGCGCCGAACAGGGAGTGGGCTGGGCCGAGCGGGACATCACCGACGACCCCGAGCTGACCGCCCGCTACACCAACGAGATACCGGTGACCTTCGTCGACGGCAAGCAGCACGACTTCTGGCGGGTCGACCCCGACCGGCTGCGCGCCGCGCTGCGCGGCGGTCGCTGACGCGGTGCTGTTCAACGCGCCGACGCTGGCCGGGCTCCAGCAGGGGACGGTCGATCGGACGTACCGGCGCTGGACGGTCGTCCGGCCGAGGGTGGGTTCTCGATTCACGACCCGCGCGGGGGTGGTCGAGGTCACCTCGATCGAGCTGGTCGAGGAGGACGCGCTCGACGAGCACGACGCCGAGCGCGGCGGCTACGACTCCCTCGCCGCGCTGCACAAGTGGACCAGGGCCAAGGGCGCCGGCGACCTCTACCGGATCGGCCTGCGGCTGGTCGGCCCGGACCCCCGGGTCGCGCTGCGGGCCGCCGACTCGCCGACGGCCGACGAGCTGGCCGACCTCGACCGCAGGCTCGACCGGATGGATGCCGCGGCCGACGCGCCGTGGACCCGCCAGGCACTGCGGCTGATCGAGCGCAACCCGGCGGTCGTCTCGACCGAGCTCGCCGCCGAGGCCGGCCAGGAGCGGCAGCAGTTCAAGATCAGGATCAGGCGGCTGAAGGCGCTGGGGCTGACCGAAAGCCTCGAGATCGGCTATCGGCTGTCGCCGCGCGGCGCCGCCTATCTGGCTCACCTGGACGCCGACGCCGCCCGATAGAACTCGGATCCCTGGGACCGGTTCGGATCCTCTGCAGGGGATCCGAACCGTGCCAGGGGATCCGAGACCGGTCAGGGCGACCTCATTTGTTCACGCGTTCACAAGCTCCTAGAGTGAGCATGCTCGGCTGGGCGGAGGTCCGCGCCGGCTCGCCGACCTGCTCGATCCGATTCCGGGAGTGATGTGGCCAGTCAGACCCGCGCCGGCACCTTGCCGGGTTCGGGCGTCGCTGCCGCGGTCCTTCCGGCGGCACCGTTGGGGTCCCCGCCCGCGGCGTCGCCGGCCGCGGCCAAGGGGATCCCGGCCGCGACGGTGGCCCGGCTGCCGGTCTATCTGCGCGCGCTCGCCGGGGTGGCCGCCCGCGGGGTGGACACCATCAGCAGCGGCGCGCTGGCGGAGGCGGCCGGGGTGAGCTCGGCGCAGCTGCGCAAAGACCTGTCCTATCTCGGCTCGTACGGCACCCGCGGCGTCGGCTACGACGTCGAGTACCTGCGGTTCCAGATCGGTCGCGAGGTCGGCTCCGCGCACGACTGGCCGGTGATCATCGTCGGCCTCGGCAACCTGGGCACCGCACTCGCGAACTACTCCGGCTTCTCCTCCCGTGGGTTCCGGGTCGTCGCCCTGGTCGATTCCGCGCCGGAGCTGGTGGGCCGGCAGATCCACGGGCTCACCATCGGCGACATCGCCGACCTGGAGCGACTCGTCGCCGACTCCGGGGCCGCGATCGCCGTCATCGCAACACCGGCCGAGGCGGCCCAGGCGGTCGCCGACCGGCTGGTCGAGTGCGGCATCACCAGCATCCTCAACTTCGCGCCCGTCGTGCTCACGGTCGACGGAGCCGTGACGGTGCGCAAGGTCGATCTCGGCCAGGAGCTGCAGATCCTGGCCTACCACGAACAGCGCAAGGCCGACGAGCCCGCGGCCGGCCGGATCGGGATCGGACCCGCCGGTCCCCGCCGGATCGACCGGGAACCGGCGTCGAACAGGAGAATCGTCTCGTGAGCATCCTCGTGCTGAGCGTGTCGCACAAGACCGCGTCGGTCGAGTTCTTGTCCCAGCTGGCGATGGATGCGCCCGGCGCGGCCAAGTTCGCCGACGAGCTGATGACAAGCGAGCACGTCGACGAGGCCGTCGTGCTGTCCACCTGCAACCGGACCGAGCTGTATGCCTCGGTGTCGCGGTTCCACGGCGGGCTCGAGGACACCGCCGGCGCCTTGGCCCGGTTCGCCGGCCTGACCGTCGGCGAGCTCCAGAACCGGTGCGCGGTCTATTTCGACGAGGGCGCGGTCGCGCACACCTTCGGGGTGGCCTCCGGGTTGGACTCGCTGGTCGTCGGGGAGAGCCAGATTCTCGGCCAGGTGCGGGCGGCGCTGACCCAGTCGCAGGGCCACGGCACCGTCGGAACCGTGCTGAACTCCCTGTTCCAGCAGGCGATCCGGGTCGGCAAGCGGGTGCACACCGAGACCTCCGTCGGCAGCGCCGGGCGGTCCCTCGTGACCGCGGCGTACGACCTGCTGGCGTCGCGGATCGGCGATCTGGCCGGTCGCCGGGTGCTGGTCGTCGGCGCCGGCTCGATGGCCACCCTGGCGGCGCGGACCGCCGCCGCGGCCGGAGCGTCGGTGATTTGTGTGAACCGGACGTACGCCCGCGCGCACAAGTTGGCCGAGGCGATCGGTGGCCGAGCACGGGAGTGGGCCGAGCTGCCGGCTGCGCTCGGCACCGCCGACGTGGTGGTCACCTGCACCGGCGCCCGCCAGTTGTTGATCAGCAGGGCCGAGCTGACCGGCACCCCGGTCCGCGGCATCGTGGACTTGGCGTTGCCGGCCGATGTGGCGAGCGACGTCACCGACCTCGGCGTCGAGCTGGTGAACCTGGCGCGGCTGGTCGAGGACCAGGTCGACTCGGCCACCGCCCAGCAGATCGACGCCGCCCGGCTGCTGGTCCGCTCGGAGGTGGCGGACTTCCTCGGGTTGCGCCGCGCGGCGACGGTGGCGCCGACCGTGGTGGCGCTGCGGTCGATGGCCTCGGAGGTCGTCGCGGCGGAGATGCAGCGGCTCGACCTGCGCGTGCCCGAGCTCACCCAGCGGGAGCGCGACGAGGTGCACCGGACCGTACGGCGGGTGGTGGACAAGCTGCTGCACGCGCCGACCGTGCGGGTCCAGGAGCTGGCGGCGGACTCGGCCAGCGTCGACTATGCGGCCGCGCTGCGCGAACTGTTCGCGCTGGATCCCCAGACCGTCGCCGCGGTGATGTCCCCAGAGGTGCCGCGGTAGGTATGTGCCCCGAGCCTGCCCGTTCGTGCCCCGAATCACTCCGTGCGTGCCCTGAGACCTTCGACCTGCTCACGACCGGCTCTGTCGAAGAGTGCCGCACCCGATGACACTCGACCCGATCCGGATCGGCGCCCGCCGGTCGCCGCTGGCCCGCGCCCAGGCCGACGACGTCGCCGCGCTGCTGGGTGCGGCGGGCGTGCCGTCGGTGTTCGTCGGGATCACCACGGTCGGCGACGTGGACGGCCGGGCGTTGACCGAGATCGGTGGCACCGGGGTGTTCACCAGTGCGGTACGCGAGGCCCTCGCTGACGGCCGGATCGATCTCGCCGTGCACTCGCTCAAGGACCTGCCGACGGCGCCGGTCGACGGGCTGGTGCTGGCGGCCGTACCGCCCCGGGAGGACACCCGAGACGTCCTGGTCGGGCTGCGGCTGCAGGACCTGCGTGACGGGGTGCGGATCGGGACCGGGGCGCCGCGGCGGGCGGTCCAGCTGATCGAGCTGGGCCATCGTCTCCAAATCGTTATCGAGCCCGTGCCGATCCGGGGAAATGTCGACAGCCGGATCGCGAAGGTCAGGGCCGGCGAGTGTGACGCCGTTCTCCTGGCCGCCGCCGGATTGCGACGTCTCGGTCATCTTCCGGACACTTTGGAGGGATCCTCCAACTCGGAAACCGTTGTCAACGGCTTGCCGGCCTCTGTTTTGAGCGAGGAGCTGATGCTCCCCGCGCCGGGTCAGGGCGCGTTGGCACTGGAAACTCATGAATCTCTCAGTCCGCCGCGAGCGAACGCCGTGCGCGCCCTGAACGACCCGGTCAGTCGGGCGGAATCCCTTGCAGAGCGAGGATTCCTGGCTGCGCTGGAGGCCGGCTGTACCGCCCCCGTCGGTGCACGCGCATTTGTCAAATCCGTCCGTGGTATGAGTCTCGATTTGACTCTGGCGGCCGTAATTGGGAGAACGTATCTGAGCAACTTGTCAGAACCGACCAAAAGCGGACCGACAGCGACCCCCGGTCTCTTCCGTCTCCAGCGGCGCGGCGCGACGGAGGACCCGGTGCAGTTCGGTGCGGCTGCCGCCAGGGAAGCGCTGACGGAGTTGCTCGACGAGCCTGTGCCCGATGGGCACGTACAACGCGCCGGTCCAGCATCGGCGCCGAACACAGAACGCGAGAACCCCCTGTGAGCACAACGTCGGTCCGCAAGCCCCGCACCACCTCCACCTCCGCGTCCACCCCCATGTCACCTGTCACCCGCGGCCGGGTGATCTTCGTCGGGACCGGGCCCGGCGACCCCGACCTGCTCACCCTCGGTGCCATCGCGGCGCTGGCCGACGCCAGCGCCGTCATCCTCGACTCGGACCGGCAGTCGCCGATCTTGGAGCATCCCGCGATCACGCTCGCGGAGGAGGCGGAGGTGACCACGCTCGGACTGTCCGAGGCCGGCCGGCCGCTGTCGCCGTCGGCCCGGGCCAAGATCGTCTTGAAGCACGCGTGCTCCGGCGCGCGGGTGGTCCGGCTCGTGCACGGCGACCCGTTCCTGGACAACGCGGTGGCCGACGAGGCTGCGGCCTGCGTCCGGGGCGGCATCGACTTCGAGGTCGTGCCCGGCGTGTCCAGCCTGACCGCGGTCCCGGAGTACGCCGGGGTCGACCTGACCCACGGCGGCGGGGTGCACTTCGCCTCGGCCACCGAGGGCCGGTTCAGCAAGGCCGCCGCGGCGCCGTGGGGAGCCGCCTCCACCGTGGTGGTGAGCACGGTGGTTTCCATGATCAACAGCCTGGTCGAGGCCGCGAAGGCGGCGGGCCGACCCGGTGATGATCATGTGCTGGTCACCCTGCACGGTGGCAGCACGGAGCAGCTCACCGTGGGCACCACGTTGGACGAGCTGGTGAGTGTGGTGAAGTCGACCAAGGCCCCGGGCACCGACCCGGCCCATGTGATCATCGGTCAGGCCGCCGAGCAGCGCAGTGAGCTGTCCTGGTACGAGACCAAGCCGCTGTTCGGCTGGCGCGTGCTGGTGCCGCGGACGAAGGACCAGGCGGCGCCGATGGTCGCCCGGCTGCGCACCTACGGCGCGCACAGCGAGGAGGTGCCGACCATCTCGGTCGAGCCGCCGCGCAGTCCGCTGCAGATGGACAAGGCCATCCGCGGCCTGGTCGAGGGGCGCTACGAGTGGGTCGCCTTTACCTCGGTGAACGCGGTCAAGGCAGTCCGGGAGAAGTTCGAGGAGTACGGCCTCGACGCCCGCGCGTTCTCCGGGCTGAAGGTCGCGGTCGTCGGCGAGGTGACCGCGAAGGCCTTGCAGGCTTGGGGAATCGAGCCCGACCTGGTGCCGACCGGCGAGCAGTCCGCGGCCGGCCTGGCAGCCGAGTTCCCGCCGTACGACGACGTGCTGGACCCGATCAACCGGGTCTTCCTGCCGCGCGCCGACATCGCCACCGAGACCCTCGCCGCCGGCTTGATCAACCTGGGCTGGGAAGTCGAGGACGTGACGGCCTACCGGACCGTGCGGGCGGCTCCGCCGGACGCGTCGGTGCGCGAGGCGATCAAGACCGGGAAGTTCGACGCCGTCGTGTTCACCTCGTCCTCGACGGTGCGCAACCTGGTCGGCATCGCCGGGAAGCCGCACCCGTCGACGGTGATCGCGGTGATCGGTCCGGCGACCGCACGGACCTGCGAGGAGCACGGGCTCCGGGTCGACGTGATCGCCGGCAAGCCGTCCGTGGTCGAGCTCGCCGACGCCTTGGCCAGCTTCGCTGCGGAGCGGCGGGACGCGCTGATCGCCGAGGGCGAGTCGGTGCTCCGTCCGTCGCAGCGCAAGCCGACCTCGCGCAAGCGGGTGTGAGTGGGTTCGATCGGAGCGAGCTTTGAGCACGCCAGCGGAGCGAGCAGCTAGACACCGCCCACGACGGCTACGCACGACTGCGGCGATGCGTTCCATGATCGCCGAGACCGACGTCCGACCACAGCAGTTGATCTTGCCGCTGTTCGTCGCCGATGGGATCGCGGAGCCGCGCCCGATCACGTCCATGCCCGGAGTCGTCCAGCACACGCTGGACACTCTGCGCAAGGCGTGCGTCGCGGCGGCCGACGCCGGACTCGCCGGCGTGATGCTGTTCGGCATTCCCGAGCACAAGGACGCCCTCGGTTCGGGCGCGCTGGACGACCGGGGCGTCCTCAATGTCGCGCTGCGAGCGGCGCGAGCGGAGGTCGGCGACGCCTGCCTGGTGATGAGTGACGTCTGTCTGGACGAGTTCACCGATCATGGTCACTGCGGCGTGCTGCGCTCCGACGGAGTGGTCGACAACGACGCCACGGTGGAGATCTACGCCGAGATGGCGGCGCTGCACGCCGCCGCCGGAGCCCACGTCGTTGCCCCCAGCGGGATGATGGACGGTCAGGTGGCCGCGATCCGCGCGGCGCTCGACGCGGCCGGGGCGCAGGACGTGGCGATCATGGCCTACGGCGCGAAGTACGCGTCGGCGTTCTACGGGCCCTTCCGCGAGGCGGTCGCCTCGTCGCTGCAGGGCGATCGGAAGACCTACCAGCAGGATCCGGCGAACGTCCGCGAGGCGCTGCGCGAGGTGGCTCTGGATGTCGCCGAGGGTGCCGACATCGTGATGGTCAAGCCGGCGCTGGGCTATCTCGACGTGCTGCGCGCGGTGCGCGAGGCGGTGTCGATCCCGGTGGCGGCCTACAACGTGTCGGGTGAGTACGCGATGGTCGAGGCGGCCGCGGAGCGCGGCTGGATCAACCGGGAGGCCGCCATCGCCGAGACCCTGATCAGCATCCGACGGGCGGGAGCCGACATGATCTTGACCTACTGGGCCCACGAGTGGGCGGTGGGTCAGCGATGAGCTGCATAGGTGCGCTGAGTCTGTCGAAGCGCGATCCGATGCCCTTCGACAAGCTCAGGGCCGGTATCGGACGACGGGCTCAGGGCGCATGACTGATCAGCAATCAGCGCGCGCCTTCGCCAGGGCCCAGGCCGTCATCCCCGGCGGGGTGAACTCGCCGGTGCGGGCGTTCCGTGCGGTCGGCGGCACGCCGCGCTTCATCGCGTCGGCCAAGGGTCCGTTTCTCTACGACCTGGACGGCAACGAGCTGGTCGACCTGGTCTGCTCCTGGGGTCCGATGCTGCTCGGTCACGCCCATCCGGAGGTGCTCGCGGCGGTCGCCGCGGCCGCAGCGGACGGCACCTCCTACGGCGCGCCGACGGTGGCCGAGGTGGAGCTGGCCGAGGCGATCGTCGAGCGGACGCCGGTCGAGCAGGTGCGGCTAGTCAACAGCGGCACCGAGGCGACCATGTCCGTGCTGCGGCTGGCCCGCGGCATCACCGGCCGTAACAAGATCGTCAAGTTCGCCGGCTGCTATCACGGCCATGTCGACGCGCTGCTGGCGGCTGCCGGCTCCGGCGTCGCCACGCTCGCGCTCCCCGGCACCCCCGGCGTGACCGCCGCGACAACCGCGGACACCATCGTGGTGCCCTACAACGACCGGGCGGCGCTCGCCGAGGCATTCGGGACGTACGGTCACGAGATCGCCGCGGTGATCACCGAGGCCGCGCCGGGGAACATGGGCGTGATCGCCCCGGCGGTCGAGGACGGCGTCGGGTTCAACGCGTTCCTGGCCGACATCGCGCACGCGCACGGTGCCCTCTTCGTCTCCGACGAGGTGATGACCGGATTCCGGGTCACCCGGTCCGGGCAGTTCGGGCTGGACGGGGTGCCCGGCGACCTGATGACCTTCGGCAAGGTGATGGGCGGTGGGTTCCCGGCGGCCGCGTTCGGTGGCCGGGCCGACCTGATGGCACACCTGGCCCCGGTGGGCGGTGTCTACCAGGCAGGCACCCTGTCGGGGAACCCGGTGGCCAGTGCGGCGGGGCTGACCACGCTGCGGCTGGCGACAGACGAGGTCTATGCGCAGCTGGACCGGGCGTCGGCCGCGCTGCGGGCGGAGGTGACGTCGGCACTCCGCGCGGCGGGCGTACCGCATGTGCTGTCGGCCGCCGGGAACATGTTCAGCGTCTTCTTCGTGCCTGCTGGTGTGGACGCGGTCCGGAACTTCGACGACGCCTCGAGCCAGTCGACGGCGGCGTACGCGGCGTTCTTCCACAGCATGCTCGACGCCGGGGTGTATCTGCCGCCCAGTGCGTACGAGGCGTGGTTCCTGTCTGCGGCGCATGATGATGGTGTGATGGACCGGATCGTTTCTGCCCTGCCGGCGGCCGCTGTGGCGGCCGCGAACGCCGAAGGAGATGCTCGGTGAGCTCGCCTACCCCGTCGGGCGGTGACGGCAGGACCGTCGTCCACCTCGTCCGGCACGGCCTGGTGGAGAACCCGGATGGCGTGCTCTACGGCCGGCTGCCCGACTATCACCTGTCCGAGCTCGGCCGGGAGATGGCCGCGACGACGGCGCAGTTCCTGTCCGACCGCGACGTCACCCACCTGCGCTGTTCCCCGCTGGAACGGGCCCAGGAGTCGATGGCTCCGATCGCGGCGGTCTATCCGATCCCGGTCACCATCGACGGCCGGGTGATCGAGGCCCAGAACCATCTCGAGGGGCAGCACGTCTCGCTCGGCGGTCCGGCCATGCGGGACCCGAAGAACTGGTGGCTGTTCCGCAACCCGCTGAAGCCGAGCTGGGGCGAGCCCTACACCGAGATCGTCGCCCGGATGCGGCTCGCGCTGCGCGACGCGGCACTCGCCGCCGACGGGCACGAGGCGATCGTCGTCTCCCACCAGCTGCCGATCTGGATGGCCCGCTGCGACGCGGAGGGCCGCCGGCTGGTGCACGATCCGCGCAAGCGCGAGTGCGCGCTGTCCAGCGTCACCTCGTTCACTTTCCTCGACGGCCGGATCACCTCCGTCGCCTACACCTCGCCGGCGAAGGCGCTCATCCCGGGCGTCAAGAGCAAGAAGTTCGTCGCCGGTGCCTGATCCCCGGACCATCGCACCCACCCGGACCGCCCCGCCCCTCCGGAAAGTGTGCGGCTCTCGCGAGTCTGAATCGCTTCAGACTGTGACAGCTGCACAGTTTCCGGACGGGGTTTCGGGGGACAGAGTGTCGGGAGACGGGATTCCGGGGGACGGGATTCCGGGGGACGGTATTCCGGGGGACGGGGCTGCCGGGAGGAACCGCGGCTCCGGAAAGGGCCGGGTCGTCGGGAGAAGGTCTGCGGCGGCCGGCGCGTTGGCGATGGTCGTGCTGGCGGCGGCGGGCTGCAGCGGGTCCGATCGGAGCACCGAGGGCGGCTACGTCGGTACGTCCGCCAGCCGGGTCACCCTGGTCCCGCCGGACCAGCGCAAGCCTGCGGCGCGGGTCTCGGGCACCGCGCTCGGGGGCACGGGCACGATCTCGACCGCCGACTACGCCGGCAAGGTGGTCGTGATCAACGTCTGGGGCTCGTGGTGCCCGCCGTGCCGGCAGGAGGCGCCCGAGTTGGAGGCGGCCAGCAAGCAGACCAAGGGCAAGGCCGCGTTCGTCGGGATCACCACCAAGGACTACAACCCGGCACCGGCGGAGGCCTTCGTCCGGAGATTCGCGATCACGTACCCCAGCATCTACGACCCGAGCGGCAACGTGCTGCTCTCCTTCGCCGGCGATCTGCCGCCCAGTGCGATCCCGTCGACGCTGCTGATCGACGCCGAGGGCCGGGTCGCGGCCCGGGTGCTGGGCACCGTCACCACCGACACGCTGGTCGACATGATCGACGATGTGGCGGCCGGGAAATGACTGCCTTCCCTCCCACCCCGATCGCAATCCGGATCCCCTGTAGCGATCCGGATCCGTTGTACGGGATCAGAGCCGCCACACGGGATCCGAGATCGTGGGGGGATCCGTGATCGTCGCACTCGACATCGGCGGCTGGATGCAGAACGCCGTCGGCGGTTCGATGGCGCTGGCCATCCCGGTCGCGGTGCTGGCCGGCCTGGTGTCGTTCTTCTCCCCGTGCGTGGTGCCGCTGCTGCCGGGCTACCTGGCGTACGCGAGCGGGCTCGGCGCGGCCGAGGTGATCGAGGGCAACCAGCACCGCCGCCGGATGTTGGCCGGCGCGAGCCTGTTCGTGCTCGGCATGGCCGTGGTGTACGTGATCACCGGGGCCGTGGTCGGTGCCGCCGGCGAGGCGCTGCTGCGCTATGCGGCGGTGATCGGCCGGGTGCTCGGCGTGGTCATCATCATCCTCGGGCTGATCTTCGCCGGTGTGCTCCGGATCGGTCAGCGCGACCTGCGGATCACCCGGGTTCCCGTGGTCGGGGTGGCTGCAGCCCCGCTGCTCGGAGCGGTCTTCGCGCTCGGCTGGACCCCGTGCATCGGTCCGACGCTCGGCGTGGTGCTGAACCTCGCGCTGAACGAGGCCACCGCCGCGCGCGGGATGCTGCTGATGTTCGTGTTCACCCTCGGACTCGGCTTGCCGTTCGTGATCGCCGGGCTGGCGTACACGAAGATGGCTCGCACCGTCGGCTTCGTCCGCCGGCACCAGGTCTGGGTGCTGCGGTTCGGCGGCTTCTTCATGGTGGTGGTCGGCCTGCTGCTCGTGACCGGACTGTGGGACCAGCTGATGACCTCGCTCCGCCAGGTCGCCTCCGGCTTCACCCCGGCGATCTGAGGTGAGCAGATGACCAGCGACCTCGAGACGAGCGAGACCCAGCTTCCGGTTGATCCGGAGAATGCTCCGCGACGGCCCGGCCGGAACGGCGATGCCCCGGCGATCGGCTGGCGCGGCGGGCTCAGGTTCGTCTGGACTCAACTCAGCTCGATGCGGACCGCCCTGGTGCTGCTGTTCCTGCTCGCTCTGGCCGCGATCCCCGGTTCGTTGGTGCCGCAGCGCAAGATCTCGCCGATCCGGGTGGACGACTTCATCGTGGCGCACCCGACGCTGGGTCCGATCTACGACAAGATCGGCATGTTCGCGGTCTATTCGTCGCCGTGGTTCTCCGCGATCTACCTGCTGCTGTTCGTGTCCCTGGTCGGCTGCATCATTCCCCGGGTCGGGGTGTACGCCCGCGCGCTCCGGGCCGATCCGCCGCGGACGCCGCGGAACCTGGCTCGACTGCCCGCGTACGCGTCCCGCGAGGCGCCGGCCGGCGGCCTCGACTCCGCCGGCACCGGCGTACTCGACCGGGCGGCCGCAGACCTGAAATCGGCGCGCTACCGGGTGGTCCGGCATGACGACTCGATAGCGGCGGAGCGGGGCTATCTGCGCGAGGCGGGAAACCTGCTGTTCCACCTCAGCCTGCTGGTTCTGCTGCTCGGGGTGGCGATCAACGGGCTGTTCGGCTATCGCGGCACCAGTGTCGTCGTCGTCGGTCAAGGCTTCACCAACACCTTGACCCAGTACGACGACCTGACCGCCGGCGCGGCGTTCAAGGAGAGCGCGCTGGAGCCGTTCACCGTGCTGGTGAAGAACTTCGAGGTCAAGTTCGAGACCGGGCCGGTGCAGCGCGGGGCGGCTCGGCTGTTCCGAGCCGACGTCGAGGTCGCCGAGGGCGCCGGCGGCACGCCGCACGCCGAGACGCTCGAGGTGAACCACCCGCTGAACATCCACGGCACGACGGTGCACCTGATTGCGCACGGCTATGCGCCGAAGGTGACGGTGCGCGACGGGAACGGCAACGTCGCGTTCAGCGGGCCGGTCGTGTTCTTGCCGCAGGACGGCAACTTCATGTCCGCGGGTGTGATCAAGGTGCCCGACGCGCAACCGAAGCGGCTGGCCTTCCAGGGTCTGTTCCTGCCCACTGCCGTGGTGACCAATGCGGACGCCGCGCCGGTATCGGCGTTCCCGGACGCGCTGAACCCCGCTCTGCTGCTGGACATTTGGTCAGGTCCGCCCAAGACCGAGACCGGGCGCCCGGAGAACGTCTACTCCCTGGACACGACCGGGCTGACGCAGTCGAAGAAGGCCGACGGGCAGCCGATCCGCTTCGCGCTGCAGCCGGGTGACACGTACGACCTCCCGGACGGGCTCGGCACGGTCACCATGGACGGCTGGGAGCGCTGGGTGAAGCTCCAGGTCGGGGACACGCCGGGGATGCCGATCGCGATCGGCGCGATCGGGTTCGCGGTCTTCGGGCTGTGCCTGTCGCTGTTCGTCCGGCCGCGGCGCGTGTGGGTCCGGGTGCGGACGGCGGAGTCCGGATCTAGGGTGGTGGAGGTCGGCGGGCTGGACCGGGCGGATGCCCGGGCCGGGCTGACCGAGGACGTGACCGAGCTGGCCGATCGGCTGGTCGGCGAACCGAGGGAGCGCGGGTGAACTACGCCTACTACTCCAGCCTGGCGCTGGTCAGCTCGGTGGTGATCTACGCCGCCGCGATGTTGGCGCACGCCGCCGAATGGGCGGCGGCGCGCAAGGTGGTCGTCGATGCGGACGTACGCGAGCCGGCGATGGCGGGCGTCGCAAGTCCGGCCGGTGTCACAAGTCCAGCCGGTGTGGCGGGGCCGAACGGGGCCGGAAGGCCCGGGACTGCCGGGGGGCAACCGCCGGGGGGCGAGGAGTCGGCCAGCGAATCGGCGGCGGTCCGGGTCGACATGTTCGGCCGGATCGGGGTGATGCTGACCGTGCTCGGCTTCGTGCTGAGCGTGGCCGGGGTCGTGCTCCGCGGGCTGGCGGCCGGCCGGGCGCCGTGGGGCAACATGTACGAGTTCACCATCAGCGCGATGGTGTTCATCGTGGCCGCGTACCTGTTCGTGCTGGCCAAGTGGGGCATGCGCTGGCTCGGGCTGCCGGTCACCCTGCTCGCCGCGATCGGTAACGGGCTGGCGGTGACCGTTTTCTACGTCGCGGTCGCACCGCTGGTCCCCGCGCTGCACTCGGTCTGGTTCCTGATCCACATCGTGTGCGCCGCAATCTCGGGCGCGGCGTTCAACATCGGTGGCGTCGCCTCGATCCTGTACCTGATCCGGAAGCGGGCCGAAAGCCGCGGCACCGTCCGCGGGTATCTGGCCAAGCTGCCGGAGTCGCGCCGGATCGATGCGATCGCGTACCGCTTCAACGCCTTCGCGTTCCCGCTGTGGACCTTCACCGTCGCCGCCGGCGCGATCTGGGCGGAGTACGCCTGGGGCCGCTACTGGGGCTGGGACCCCAAGGAGACCTGGGCCCTGGTGACCTGGGTGATCTACGCCTGCTACCTGCATGCCCGTTCGACCGCCGGCTGGCGCGGCACCCGCGCCGCCGTGATCGCGATCATCGGGCTGGCCTCGTTCTGGTTCAACTTCATCGGCATCAACCTGCTGGTCTCCGGCCTGCACTCCTACGCCGGGATCTAGCCGGAGTCGGATCTGCCCGCGCCCTCTCGCGGGCCGCGCTCGCACCACCTGCCCGGGAAACTGTGCAGCTGTTGCAGGTGCCGTCGGCGTGTCGCTGCGAGATCTGCACAGTTTCCGGGCGCCTGGGTGGTGCGGTGGTGCGGTGGTGCCTGGGGCCTCTGCTTTCGGCGGGCGGCCCCTCCGTCTCCGGAAACTGTGCGGCAGTTGCAGGTGCCGTCGGCGTGTCGTTGCGAGATCAGCACAGTTTCCGGGCGCCTGGGTGGTGCCGTGGTGCCTGGGGCGCCTCTGCTTTCGGGTGGCGGCCCCTCCTTCTCCGGAAACTGTGCGGCTGTTGCGGGCGCCGCCGGCGTGTCGTTGCGAGATCTGCACAGTTTCCGGGCGCCTGGGGGCCCGGGGGCCCGGGGAGCAGGGGCGGCCCCGGGGGAGGACGGATGGGCGGGGAGGGGCGGCGGGGGCGCGCCTGTCAGGACAGGTCGGTCTGCCAGGCGGCGTAGCCGCCGACCACGTCGGTCGCGCGATGCAGGCCGAGTTCCTGCAGGGTGGCCGCCGCCAGGCTCGAGGCGTAGCCCTCCTGACAGAGCAGGATCACCTGCAGGTCGTGGTCGGCGATCGGCAGCGCCGCCTCCGAGGTGGGATCGAACCGCCACTCGAGCACGTTCCGCTCGATCACCAACGCGCCGGGCAGATCGCCATGGGTTGCCCGCTGCGCGGAGGGCCTGATGTCCACCACGACGGCGCCGGCTGCCCAGGCCTCGCGAGCCTGTGCCGGGGTGAGCCTGTCCAGTCCCGCGCGGGCCCGGTCCAGCAGTGTCGCGATGGACACCGCGCCGGGGCGCTCGACGGACACAGCGCCGGCGCTCGTCGTGGTGGCCGGCGGGGTGAGTGCGCTCACCAATCCACCCCCGCCAGCTTCGGGTCGGTCGGCCGCAACAGGCCGTCCTGCTCCCGGTAGTAGTTCATCTCGCTCAGCGACGGAGCGTAGACGTGCAGGCTGATCGCCGGCGCGAGGCCGTTGTTGGTCACCTTGTGGATGTGCTTGGTGCCGAACGGACGGACGGCCTCGACGGCGTACTGCTGGGCGCTCGGCACGATCCGCGGCGGCCCGTCGGGCTGGACCTGGGCCCGCTGCTCGGTCAGCACGCCCTCGAGGACGACGAACGCGCCCGCGCTGCCGCCGTGGTCGTGCCAGTCGGTGCCCTGGCCGGGGAGCCAGGTGAGCAGCCAGGCTTCATAGGTGGGCTCGGCGGCGAGCCGGGCGTAGTAGCGGGAGGTGGCGTCGTAGCGCACCAGACCCTCCCAGAGTGAGCGGTTGGCGCCGAGACGCAGGGCGATGGCGGTGGTGTCGGCGGGCGTGCGGGTCTTGTGATGCGTACGAGTACTGCTGGGCATGGCGGAATCGATCCTTTGCGATGGACGTACGGCGAACGGTCGAGAGCGAGTGCGGCCGGTCAGGCCCGACAGGCCGCACTGGTCATTCGCCGCAGATCGAGATGGATCCGCGAATGCAGGCTGAAGCCCCGGAGGTAGGCACCGGCCAGTCTGCGCATGCCCTGAACGGTACCCAGCCGCAAGCATTTGGGCAATTCCCTGTCTCACTATAGGAAATAAAGGGATTCAACGTTGCTCTTCCGCTGAAGCCGCCGCGCGAGCCACTCCGCACCCTTGCGGTCCACTTCGCGCCCTGCACGCCGGGTGCGATGTCGCATTCCGCGGTGCGGAGTGGGCGGGAAGGGTCGAGGGGGGTGCGGAGTGAGCGGGGAAGGGTGGAGGGGGTGCGGAGTGGGCGGGAAGGGTCGAGGGGGTGCGGAGTGAGCGGGGAAGGGTGAAGGGGGGTGCGGAGTGAGCCCGGAAGGGTCGAGGGGGGTGCGGAGTGGGCATGCGAGGGTCGAGGGCGAGTGAGTGGGCGGGACAAGGTCGAACCGGCTGGGGCGGCCACAGCGGCACCGCGGAGGTTGTGTCGGGCCGCACGGGACGAGCAGGGTTGGCCATGTGACTGGTGTGGCGGCCGAGGTGCGGGCAGCGATCGACGCGGCGGCGGATCCCGAGGTCGCGGCCGCGCTGGGGCGCTATTTCCAGGTGCGGCCGGGCGGGTACGGCGAGGGCGACGTCTTCGCCGGGGTCCAGCTGAGCCGGCTGCGGGAGCTGGTGGCGCCGTGGCGGCGGGTCCCGTTCGCCGCCGAGGACTGGCTGCCACTGCTGACCAGCCCGGTGCACGAGCACCGGCTGGCGGCACTGGTGGTGATGGCCGAGCGGGCCGGCCGGAGCGGCGACGCGGAACTCGACCGGATCTGCCGGTGCTATCTCGACCACACCGCGTACGTCGACAACTGGGACCTGGTCGACGTGAGCGCGGCGAAGGTGCTCGGCCGCTGGCTGCTGGACCGCGACCGGACCCCGCTCTACGACCTGACCGGCTCCGGCTCGCTGTGGGAGCGGCGGATCGCCGTGGTCGCCACCCACCAGCTGATCCGGCACGGGCAGACCGAGGACACCTACCGGCTGGCGGTCCGGCTGATCGGCGATCGGGAGGACCTGATCCACAAGGCCGTCGGCTGGATGCTCCGCGAGGCCGGCAAGCACGTGGATCCGGCCGAGCTGCTCGGCTTCCTCGACGCGTACGCGGCCGACCTGCCTCGGACCACCCTGCGCTATGCCATCGAGCACCTGCCCCGGGAGGTCCGGCGGGCGTACCTGGCTCGCTGAGTCGGGGCGCTCGCTGAGTCGGGGCGCTCGCTGAGTTCGCGCGCCTGCTGGGTCCGGACGCCCGCGGCCCAGAGGCGTGTCGGTGCCGGCTGGCAGGATGTCGCCATGCCGCGCGCCTTCGATCTGTGCATCATCGGCAGCGGCTCTGGGAACACCATCGTCGACGAGCGGTTCCGCGGCATGCGGACGGCGATCGTGGACAGCGGGCGGTTCGGCGGCACCTGCCTCAACGTCGGCTGCATCCCCACCAAGATGTACGTCTATCCCGCGGACGTGGCCCGCGCGGCGCAGCGGGCCGATCGGCTCGGTCTGAGCTTCGATCCGCCCCGGGTCGACTGGCCCGGGCTCCGGGACCGGATCTTCGGCCGGGTCGACGCGATCTCCAGCGACGGCGAGCGCGGCCGGCGGGCCGACCCGGACGTCACCGTGTTCACCGGCGAGGCCCGCTTCACCGGTCCGCGCCGGCTCCGGGTGGGCGAGGAGACGATCACGGCCGAGCGGATCGTGATCGCCGCGGGTAGCCGGCCGGTCGTACCGGACCTGCCGGGTCTGAGCGACGTCGCGTTCCACACCTCCGACACGGTGATGCGGCTGGACCGGTTGCCCGCGTCGATGCTCATCTTGGGCGGCGGGTACGTCGCAGCCGAGTTCGCGCACGTCTTCTCCGCCCTGGGCGCCGAGGTCACGGTGGTCAACCGCTCCGCCCGGCTGCTCGGTCACACCGACCTCGAGGTCTCGCAGCGGTTCACCGCGCTGCTCGGCGAGCGGCTGGACGTCCGGCTGAGCTCCCGGATCGAGCGGATCCAGCGGATCGAGCCGGTCGATCGGGACCGAGACACAGCTACCTGCGGGGTCCTGGCGAGCATCGGCGGCGAATCACCCGGTCGGGTCGAGGCCGAGGTCGTGCTGGTGGCGACCGGCCGGGTCCCGAACGGTGACCGGTTCGACCTCGCCGCGGCCGGGGTGGACGTCGACGACGACGGCTTCGTCGTCGTCGACCGGCAGCAGCGGACCACCGCCGACGGTGTGTTCGCGCTCGGCGACGTCTGCTCCGCTCGGATGCTCAAGCACGTGGCCAACCACGAGGCCCGGGTCGTCCAGCACAACCTGTTGCACCCGACCGCGATGATCGAGAGCGATCACCGCTACGTGCCGCAGGCGGTCTTCTCCGATCCTCAGGTGGCCTCGGTCGGCCTGACAGAGCAGCAGGCGCGCGACCGCGGGACGGCGTGCGTCGTCGGTCGCGCCGACTACGGCGACACGGCGTACGGCTGGGCGATGGAGGACGAGCGGCACTTCGTCAAGGTGCTCGCCGACCCGGACTCCGGACTGCTGCTCGGCGCGCACCTGATCGGCCCGCAGGCCAGCAACCTGGTCCAGCCGCTGGTGCAGGGGATGTCGTTCGGGATCGCGGCGCTCGACCTCGCTCGCGGGCAGTACTGGCCGCATCCAGCGATGTCGGAGGTGGTCGAGAACGCCCTGCTCGACCTGCCGTTCGGCCGGTGACAGCCGGTGACCGCCAGTGACGCCCGAGCCGATCCCCCGGACGCTCGCCGCGGGCGGTTCAGGCGGTGCCGGCGGACGCCGGCCACCGGACGACCACGGCCCGCCGGACGTCGGTCGGGCCGGCCGGTTCCTCCGCGACCGAGCCGCCGGCTTCGTCGATCCGGCGGCGCAGCTGGCCCAACCGCGCGATCCGATCCGGGCCCCGCGAGCTGCCGCCGACCACCGACACCACGAGCGAGCCGGCGACCAGCCGGACGGTGGCGCCGACCCGGGATGCGCCGTCGGACAGCACCACACCGACCGTGTCGTTCAGCACCAGCCGGAGCAGGTCCCGGTCGGCATCGGAGAGCCGATCGACATCGACCGTCAGCTCGCCGCGGGCGCCGACGGCCATCGCCAGCGTGCGGACCAGCGCGCTCAGGGTCTGCGGCCGGGCCGCGCTTTCCAGCAGCGGGTCGGCCAGGGTGAGCGTCTCGCGCAGGCGGCTGTTCGCCCCGACCGCAAGCTCGTACAGGCGGGGGCAGGAGTCCCGCAGCTCGTGGCTGGCCTGCTCCAGCAGGCGCAGGTTCGCCGACAGGCCGCCGTGCAGCTCGTCCAGCACGGACTGCCGCCCGTCCTGGGCCTCGGTCTGGATCATCTCCACCACGTTCTGTACGGTCAGCTGCTGATCGCGGGTCAGCGCCACGGTTGCCATCGGAAGCAGACAGACGATCACCACGATGGTCCGCTCGCCCGGCTCCCACGGGGCGGGCAGCGCCAGCGCGAGACACGCGATCAGTCCCAGCGGGGAGGCCAGTGCCCGCAGCATCCGGGCCACCCGACCCGGACGCGGATCGGGTCGATACCAGCGCGGGTCCAGGGCCAGCCGTGCCGAGACCACGGTCAGCAGCACCGTGGCGGCGCAGAGCGCCAGGAATCGCGACGGCGCCGTCAGTGCGACGGTGCACCAGGCCGCGACCGCGACCACGAGCAGCGCACTCAGCAGGTCCAGCCAGCTGACCAGGATCCAGCGGCGGCGCCGGCTGATCGTGCCCGCGGGCGGCGCACTCCGGGCGCGCAGCATGCAGACGGCGACCGCCGGCAGGCTGGACACGATCGACACCACGTCCTCCAGCTGGACCAGCATCGTCAGCACCACGGTCAGCGCGATGATCCGGACCGTGAGCGCGGGCCGGATCGTCTCGGCCGCCCGGCGGCTGGCCACCAGGAACGCCAGCCGGCCGGTCTGGACGCGCCAGGGCGGATCGGTCCCCGCCATCAGCGCGGGCCCTCGGGCCTCAGGAGTCGTCCGCAATCGTGCCGAACGATCCGGACGTCTCGACGCTCGGGAGCCGGGGCGCTGAGCGGGACCGTGTGCCGGGTCACGACGTCCCTACCCAGGTGGCCATCACGACCTTGTTCAGTGCCCCGTTCTCCGCCGACAGCGCGCCGCCCCGGGCCGCCAGCTTCGCCTCCAGCGCAGCTGAGCTCGAGCCGGGCGACTTCCAGGCCCCGGACGGGATCGGGCGGCCGTCGTCGGCGACGATGATGACCAGCCGCGGCCCGACTCGGCGGAGCTCGACATAGATCCGGTTGGCGCGGGCGCTGATCGCGTTGCCGGCCAGGTCCCGCATCGCCTGGCTGGCCAGCTGCCGGTCGTCCGGGGCGAGTTCCGGGCCGGCCGGCAGGGTGACGCTGAGCTCGCGCCCCGCCGCCCGGCCGAGTGTGACCAGCCGGTCGGCTACGACCCGAAGTGACTGGCCGCCGTCCTGGCGCGCGGAGTGCGCCACCTGGTTGGGGATGTCCGCGATGCCGCTCAGGGCAGACTCGGCCAGCCGGTGCACCCGCTCGGCGGCCGGCCCGAGATCCGGCACGAGGTCGGCCGACAGCTGACTGATCTCGGCAAGAATCGGCAGCAGTTCGCGTGAGGTCTCCTCGATCACGAGCCTGGTGCCTCGCTGCCGCTCGGCTTCGACCAGCGGTTCGAGGTCGGAGACCAGCAGCTGAGTGGCGCCGGCCCGCAGCGGCACCAGGAATCCGCAGGCGGCGATCGCGATCAGCCCGATTCGCTCGGCCTCGCCCCAGGGGGCCCACCAGGTGAGGAGAAGCACGACCGCACACGCCTGCACGCCGCACAGGACCCGGTCGACCTCCTGCCACTGCGGCGCTCGCACCGCCGGGTTGTACCAGGCGTTGTCGTCGAAGATCGAGCAGCAGACGGCGGCCACATAGCCGGTGGCGACCCCGACGTAGGTGATCCGGACGATGGTCGGTAGGTCGGTAACGGCCCAGGCGGCGGCCGCCACCATCACGACCGCACCGAAGCACTCCACCAGGGCCGGCAGGTTCAGCTGGGGATGCCCCTCCCTGGTGGCCAGGTGCTTCTCGTACCGTCGCAGCAGCCGGCCGCGCGGGGTGCCCTGGGTGACCCGGAGGGCAACCACGTCCAGCACGGTCCCGACCAGGGCGGGCAGCAGGGCGAGCCCGGCGACCAGCCGGTTGTCGCTGGCGAGGGTGATCGCCACCGCAACGACGACGGCCGCCACCTTGTTGGCACTGAGCACTCCGGTGTACGACGCCAGCCGGCGGAGCAGGACGAGGTTGGCGAAGCGGTCCCGACGCTGCTCCTGCGGCCGAGCCAGGATGATCCCGGACATGGGTCTGATCAGCGAGCCGCAGCCGTGAGATCTCGGTGAGCCAGCGCGTCGGGCAGGTCCGGAGCGGTGAGGAAGCTGGTGTGCTGGGCCGCGAAGGTGCCCAAGATGCCCTTCTTGTTCCGGCTCGACCCGCGGTCGGGCAGGTCGAAGAAGGCGGCGTTGAACTCGTTCACCGCGTTCGTCGCCCGGTCCTTGAAGCTGCGCAGGTGGGTCGCTTTCAGCTGGAGCAGCGCCGCGGCGACGGTCACGTCGCCCGCCGCCCGATCCAGCGCGCGCCAGCGTTCGACCCAGCTCAGGTCGGGCAGCACGGCATCGATCAGGTACGCCCGCTGCAGCCGGTAGCGCCACTGCAGCGGGCTCGGGTCGATCCCCGCGGTGAGCGCGGTGGCGTAGTGACGCAGCGTGTACGGGTCGTTCTGAGTCTTGTCCAGCACGGCGCGCGCCCCCAGCCAGTGCCGGGCGGCGGTCGCGAACAGGACCCGGCCGTTCTCGACGAATTGGCTGTAGCTCACCAGGCGGGTGCGCGGCCGCTGGCGAGCCAGCGCCAGCAGGGCCGACAGCCCGGTCGTGGATCTCGAGCTGAGGTTGAAGTCGACGAACGCGACCTCCCACTCGACCCCCGCCGCGAGCTGCCGCTCGAGCTCGGCGACGCTACGGACGGAGGTCAGGCCGGCGCCGAAGGCGACGCGGAAGTTGGCCGCCTCGCCGGGGATGTCGTCCACCAGCAGCACGCGCGGCTGGTCTGCGGCGTCGGTCAGGGGTCCTGCAGGCACACTGCGCAGGTGGCGGGTCGCTGGCACCGGGGGATCCTTCGCGGGGGATGCACGGGGTCTAGTCCATCGAACCGCGTCGGCGACGCGCGCGCAGGAACTACGTCAAGTCCGTACGGGGTCAATACGACCGATCCGGGGTCTGGCCAGGGCGGACGCCGTCGAAATCGAGGTCGGGCCGGAGCGGCATCCGAGGGTCAGCATATCTGGCGCACCGGGATCCCGGCGAGATAGCGACGCCACTCCTGGGCATCCAGCGGGTCTCCCCGCCGGGCGCAGATCTGGTCGATGGCTGCGGCGGTGTCGGTCTGCCAAAACCGGAGCGCGCCCGACGGGCCGGTGCCGACCAGGCCGCCGTCGTGGTCGACGAAGCGGGCGTCGTTGACCCGCTCGCCGGCCGCGCCGAGGCTGGCCGCGGGGATCGGCGTCGCCGGGTCGGCGAGGTCGTACAGCCAGAGGGTTCCGTCGGCCGAGCCGACGGCCAGCCGGTCACCGGCCGCCGAGAACGCGACCGAGACGACGGCCGCCTCCGGCCCCTCGATGCTGGACACCAGACGCGGCCGATCGTGGTCGGAGACGTCCCACACCCGGAGCGACCGGTCGGCCCCGCCGGCCGCCAGCAGCCGGCCGTTCGGGCTGAACGCGACCGCGTTGACGTCGTCTTGGAAGTTGGTCAGGGTGGCGAGTCGCTGCGGCTTCTTCGGTCCGCCGACATTCCAGACCACGACCTCGTCCGCCGCGTCACCGACCGCCAGCATCGTGCCGTCCGGGTCGAAGGCGACCGTCAGAGCGATGGCGCCCGCGGGCAGCGTGGCCGGCTCGCGCCGCGGCGACATCGGGTTGGAGATGTCCCAGAGGGCGACGTAGGCGCGGGTCGCGTCGACCGATGCGAGCAGCCGGTTGTCCCTGCTGATCGCCAGAGCCTGGAGCTGGCTGGGCGGGCCGTCCGCGGCACCGTGGTCCGACCCGACGTGGCTGACCGAGCCGAGCAGCGTGGGCTGACCGCTCGACGTCCCCCACAGCACGATCCGCCCGGTCGTGGTGCCGCCGGCTAGCAGGCTGCCGTCGGGCGACAGGGTGCCGGTCCCGGAGATGGTGCCCTGACCGGCCGGCGGAGCCACGGTCGCACGCAGGTCGGCACGCCGGTCGTCGCCCAGGTCGTACAGCCGGAGCGTCCCGTCCCCCCGCCCGGTCGCTTCCGCGAGGAGTCGCTGATCGGTCGACTCGCCCAGCTGCCAGCCGGGTCCGACCGCGTCGTGCGTGGTCGGATCGGGCAGCGGCCACAGCCGGCTGGTCCCGTCGGACGAGCCGGTGACGATCTTGCCGCCGGCCACCTGTACCGAGACCACGATCGCCGGTCCCGGCATCACCGACAGCCGGCGCCCGGTGACCAGGTCGAACACGACGGTCGTCTGATCCGAGCTGCCGGCGACGAGCCGGCGGGCATCCGGTTGGTAGGCGACCGCGTTCACCCAGCTGCCGAAGCCGCCCAGGGCGGGCCGCGACGTCAGGCCGTTCCTTCCGATGGCCCACCGCCGGACCTCGTTGCCGGTCGTGCCCGCGGCCACCTCCCGGCCGTCCGGGGAAAAGGCGATCGCCAGGGCGCGGGCAACCCCCAGGGCGGCGCTTCGCCGGTGGACGGCGCGGCCGGCGTCCAGTCGCCAGACATCGATCCGGTCCGCCGCGCCGGCCACCGCGAGCCGCCGGCCGTCGGCGGAGACAGCGATCGCCGAGACTCCATCGGCCACACCGCGGACCAGATCGACCGGGTCGGACCGGGCCGGGTCGGTCCAGCCGACGACGCGACCGTCCGACGTACCGGCCAGCAGCCGGTGGGTGCCGGGAACGAAGGCGAGGGCGTACGTCGTGACCTCCACCCCCAGCGTCCGCAGCCGGCGCGGCGCCGAGCGGTCGGACACGTCCCACAGGGTTGGTGCCGACTGGCCGCCGACGGCGAGCAGCCGGCCGTCGTCGCTCCAGGCCAGTGCGTACAGATCCGGGGGCTTGATCGCTGCTGCGACGTCGGCCACCCGACGCGGGGTCTGCTCGGCCAGCGAGAACAGCCGCAGCCGGCCGGCCGCGTCGGCCGTGGCGAGGGTGTCGCCGTCCGGGCTGGTTCGCGCCTGCAGCGGGCCGGGGTGACCGGTGAGCCGGGTCGGCGTCCACTGAGCGGTGGCATCCATCAACGCCGAGCGTGCCTCGAGGGTGGGGGAGATGCGGTACGCGGCCAGCGCGAGCTGGCTGGACAGCGCCGGGTCCTCGGTCCGCAGCTTGGCCGCCTGCAGCGCGACCTGGCGGGACCGAGCCTCGTCTCGTGCGGCTTCGGCGACGGCCCGATAGTGCCGGGCGTTCAGGTAGGCGCCGGTCGTCGCGACGGCCAGCAGAGCGCAGAGCACCGCGAGCACGAAGGCCATCGTGCCGAGCCGGCGCCGGGACCGGTGCTGCCGCTCCGCCGCCGCGGCCTCGCGCCGGTGGTGGTCCTCGCTGGCCTTCAAGAACTCGCGCTCGAGCCGGTTGAGGTCCGCGCTGTGTCCCTCGAGTCGGGCCCACTCGTACCAGCTGCTCAGCCGGGCGGCCGGCAGCAGATGGCCGTCGTCGCGGCCGGCCGCGGCCCACTGGCGAGCCGCGAGGGTGATCCGGCGATGGATGACCAGCCCGGCCCGGTTGCTGGCGATCCAGCCCGTGAAGCGCGGCCAGGCGGTGGTCAGCGCCTCGTGGGTGATCTCCACCGAGTCCACGTCTCGGGTCAGCAGCCGGGCCGCGCAGTAGGCGTCGATCGCCGCGGCCATCGCGGCGTCGGTGTTGCTGTCGTCCAGCACCTCGCCGAGCTGGAGTCGGCGCCGGCTGATCGTGTTCCCGTCGAGGTTGATCAGCCGCAGGAACAGTCGTGGCACGCAGTCTTGCTGCTCGGGACTCAGCCGCTCGTACGTCGACTCCGCGGCCTGCTCGATCGCGCCCGCGATGCCGCCGGTCGCGTAGTAGTCCGAAACAGTCATCCGGCGGTGGTTCGACCGCTCCCAGGTGGACAGCAGCGCGTGGGACAGCAGCGGCAAGGCGCCGGGGTCGTGCGCGGCGGTGACGCTGCGCGACGCCAGGTCGCCGAGCAGCACCTTGACCAGGTCCTCGTCGACGCGGGCGCCGGCCCGGCTGGCGGGCTCGACGATCGCCGATCGCAGCTCCACCGAGGTCATCGGCCCGACCAGCAGCTGGCACTCCTGCAGCGCCTGCTGGAGCTCGGGTCGCCGGCTGGCCGCGGCGTAGAAGTCGGCCCGCAGCCCGATCAGCACGATCCACTCCTGGCCGGGTTCGGCCAGCCGGAGCAGGGACTCCAGGAACGCGGTCCGCTCGGCGTCGTCCTCGACCTGGGTCCACAGCTCCTCGAACTGGTCGATGCACAACACGGTCTGCCGGGTCACCGTCAGTGCGGCCAGCGTCTCGCTCGGGTGTGCACCGGGCGTCATCACCAGCGCCCGCCAGGTGTCCAGCACCGGGTCGCTGCTGCCGTCGAGGGCGCGTCGGCCGAGGGCGGGGATGATCCCGGCCCGGATCAGCGACGACTTGCCCGAGCCGGACGCGCCGATCACGGTCATCAGCGCCGGCGGGCCGCCGGCCACCCGTTCGCTCAGTCCGACGAGCTGGCGAAGGGCGCGGTCGATCAGCTGGTCGCGGCCGAAGAACCACGCCGAGTCGCCGGTCTCGAACGCCTGCAGACCCTGATAGGGCGGGCGGCCGTCGACGCCGCGGCTGCTGCGGGCCTGCCGAGCCCGCCCGGCGGCCTCCCACCAAGCCTCCCGATCGGCCGGCGAGGTCACACCGCAGGCCACGATGACGGCGTCGAACCGATCCCGGTAGGCGCCGACCGGCGCGTGCTGGCCGCTCATCCAGCCGGAAACGGTGCCGTGCGGCACGGCGCTTGCCGCGACCACCTCGCGGACGGACAGGTTCGCGGCCTGGCGGAGCGCGGTCAGCGCTGTCGCCAGATCCTCGCGCGAGTTGATCAGCGCCGGATCGGGGAGTGCGCCGGTCTCCACCCCGTCGGTCACCGTGCCGCCGATCCCGCGCGGCCGGGCCGGGATCTCACCGCGGCGACCTCACCCGCACGTCGGCCGCCATCGCGGTGGTGAGGTCCGGCGCGCCGAGGAACTGCCAGTGCCGCGCGGCGAAGGTGGACAGCACGCCCTTCTTGTTGCGCTGCACCAGTGGCGGCTCGATGTCGTGGATCACCCGGTTGAACTCGACCACGGCCGCCATCGCCCGGTCCTTGAAGCCGCGCAGCTGCGCCGCATCACGGCCCAGCAGCCGGGCGGCGGCCTGCATCTCCCCGGCCGACTCGTGCAGGGCTCGCCAGATCTGGACCCAGTAGGGCTCGGCCACGATGTCGTCGATCAGGCCGGCGTGCTCGAGCCGGCGCTGCCAGCCGATCGGGGTGGGATTCGCGCCGCCGGCCAGCTGGTCGGCGTACCGGCGCAGCGTCTCGGCGTGGTTGTGGACCTTGTCCAGCAGCGCGTCGGCGGCGAACCAGTGGCGCGCGGCGCAGGCGTACAGCGTCCGGCCGCTCTCGGCCAGCTGGCTATAGGAGACGACCCGGCAGCCCGGCCGGCGCCGGCGCAGCCGGGCCAGCGCAGTCAGCCCGGTGTAGTCGGCCGAACCCAGGTTGAAGTCGACGAAGGCGATATCGAAGGGCCGGTTGCCGGCGACGGCGGCATCCAGCTGCTCCATCGTGCGGACATGGGTCAGCCGGTCGAACGCGGCCGCGAAGTTCGCGGCCTCGCCCGGCGTGTCGTCCACGAGCAAGACGGAGGGCTGTTCGTCCGTCGTCATCCCCACCCCCATCGACGGTCTCGGCAGTGTCGACCGGCGATTTGTCCATTGTCAACGTCATTCTCTCGGCCGTCCGGCGCAGTCACGGACCCGACCCCGGGACGGCGCCCGCACATAAGTGCTCGCGCGCGGGTGGTGCGCTCGGCAGGATGGGCGCCACGTCGGACTTGTCCGACTTCCGGGTGGCTGAGGCCGCGGACCGTCGCTGGAGCTCCGTGACCTCAGCCACCCGAACCTTTCCCCCTTCTGCGAACCCGGATCCCTTCTGCGAACCCGGATCCCCTGTGCGCCCTCGGATCCGGAGCTCGGGATCCGACCGCGCCGGAGGGATCCGAAGATCCGGGCGGGTGCGCGCCGGTGCGTACGATGGGGGACCCCCGCCCCCGATCGAACAGGTACGTCCGTGACGCTCTTCCGTCCGACGTCTCCGCGACCGGTACGTCCGCGGTTCCGCCGCCCGGCGGAGGGTGCGCCCCGGATTGCGGCGGCCGTGCTGGCCGGTCTGCTGCTGACGTCCTGCGGCACCCCCGGCGCGGGGCCCGGCGCACCGCCGAGTGCGCTCACCGGGCCGCCGACGAGCGCGCCGAGCTCGGCCGGCGCGCCGACCCAGGTCGGCCGAGTTCCCACCACCCCGCCACCCCCACCCTCGTCGGCGGTCGGATCGCCCTCGGCCACCGCGACCACGTCGCCCGCCTGCTCCGCGGTGGTCGCCCGGCTCAGCCTGCGCGAGCAGGTCGGGCAGCTGTTCATGGTGGGCGTGCCCACCAGCGGTCTCACCTCGGGCACCGCACGGACGCTGTCCCAGACCCGGGCCGGCAGCGTCATCCTGCTCGGCAACACCGGCGCCGGGTCGGCGGCAGTGGCCCGGCTGGTCAACGACGTCCGCGACGCCGGCCGCCGGCCGGAGGGCGTCCGTACCCTGCTGGCCGCCGATCAGGAGGGTGGCCTGGTCCAGCGGCTGAAGGGGGACGGTTTCGCCGACATGCCGTCGGCGCGGACCCAGGGCACCTGGTCGGCACAGCGGCTCCGCTCCTCGGCCGAGGACTGGGGCCGCGAGCTGCGCCGGGCCGGGATCGACGCCGACCTCGCGCCGGTCGCCGATGTCGTGCCTCGCCGGCTGCTCGCGGTGAACCAGCCCATCGGCGTGCTCCGGCGCGGCTTCAGCTCCGATCCCGCCGTGGTGGCGAGCCACAGCGCGGCCTTCGTCGAGGGGATGGACCGGGCCGGCGTGGCGACGGCGGTGAAGCACTTTCCCGGTCTCGGCGCCGTCCGCGGCAACACGGATCTGGTGACGCGAGTGGTGGATACCAGCACCGGCCGCCACGACGCCGACCTGGCCGGTTTCCGGTCGGCGGTACGGGCCGGCGTCGACATGGTGATGGTCTCGTCGGCGTACTACAGCCGGATCGACCCGGGCAGCCGGGCCGCCTACTCGCCGGTCGTGATCACGGGCATGATCCGCGGCGACCTCGACTTCACCGGGGTGGTGGTCTCCGACGACCTCGCCGCCCCGGGTGTCCGCGACCTCCGGCCCGGCAGCCGGGCGATCCGTTTCCTCGCCGCGGGCGGGGACCTGGTGATCGTCGGCGACCCGGGCCGGCTCGCGGCCATGTCCGACGCGGTTCGGGACAAGGCAGCCGCCGACGCGGCCTTCCGCACGCGGGTGGCCGAGTCCGCCCGGCGGGTGCTGGCGATGAAGGCGGGCCGCGGCCTCGCCGACTGCTGAGCGCCCGGTGAGAGGCCGATCAGCCCTCGACCCGCAACTCCTTCAGCACCTGGCGGGCGGTCGGCACCAGCTGCGGCGTGGTGTCCGGGATCGACGCGTAGTAGAGGCCGGAGCGGGCGCCGGCCGAGACGATGGCCACGATCAGCAGCTCACCCTTGGTGCGCAGGTTCTCGATGTCGAAGGTCAGGTGCGACTCGACCAACCAGCCCTCGTGTCCGTCGATGGTGGTGGCCTGGTTCACCCGGACGTCGCTGTTCACCGGGTTGTCGCCGTAGAACGTGCCCAGGATGCACTTCACCACGATCTGGGACCCCTGCTCGGGGGTGAAGAACCCGTCGCCGGCCTGCAGCTCGCCGACCAGGATCGAGGCGACCCAGTTGGCGTTGGGCTGGTAGTTCGGCTCGACCATCACCTCCTGCACCGCGACGTCACTGCCGAACGGCACCCGGTCCTCGGGCCGCGGAGCGTCCCACGGGTCGCCGAGCTCGGGATAGGACAGCGGACCGCCGTACACCCGGCCGTCGTTCGGATGCTGGATCGGGCTGGTGACCGACGTCTTCGGCGGGCACACCTCGCCGGTCGCCTCACCGCTCGAGCTGCCGCCCAGGGTGCCGCCGCCGATCGCGCGGATCGCGATCACCGCGACCACCACGATCACCACCAGCAGCGCGGCCGCGCCGATCCACCAGCCGACCGGGGTGCGTTTCTTGGTCTGCTGCTGGTAGTTCGCGTACGCACTGCTCGACTGGCCGGGATAGCCGCCGGTCTGCTGCCCGGATCCCGCCGACGGGTAGCCGCCCGGGGAGCTTCCGCCCGACCCGTACGAGCTCGACCCGTACGAGCCGGCCCCGTACGAGCCCGAGCCGTACGAGCCGGCCCCGTACGAGCCCGAACCGTACGATCCCGACCTGTACGAGCCCGACCCGGAGGAGCCGGAGCCGGAGGAGCCGCTGCCGTAGCCGGAGCCGTAGCCTCCGGCCTGGTAGGACTGGCTGCCGGCCGAGCCGGCCGAGCCGCCGCTCGGCACGCCGGACGGCGCGGGCGCGGCGGGGTTGGGGCTGGTCGCGGCGGACCAGGCCTTGCCGTCCCAGTAGCGGAACAGGCCGACCCCGCCTCCGGGATCGGGATACCACCCAGCCTTCGCACTCACGCCGCGAGTTTAGTTCGCCGAATCTGCGTGGGTCGGTTCCTGACGCGGTCGACTGACGCGCGAACGAGCGGGCCTGGAGCGCAGCGGAGTGAACTACCCGAACCGGCCGGTGATGTAGTCCTCGGTGGCCCGCTGCTCGGGGTTGGAGAAGATCTTCTCCGTCGACCCGATCTCGATCAGCCGGCCGGGCTTGCCCTGCGCGGCCAGGTTGAAGAAGGCCGTCTGATCGCTCACCCGGGCGGCCTGCTGCATGTTGTGGGTCACGATCACGACGGTGTACTGCTCCTTGAGCTCACCGATCAGGTCCTCGATCGCCAGGGTGGAGATCGGATCGAGGGCGGAGCACGGCTCGTCCATCAGCAGCACCTGCGGTTCGACGGCGATCGCCCGGGCGATGCAGAGCCGCTGCTGCTGGCCGCCGGACAGCCCGATGCCGGCCTTGCCCAGCCGGTCCTTGACCTCGTTCCACAGGTTCGCGCCGCGCAGCGACCGCTCCACCGCCTCGGCCAACACCTTCTTGTTCTTCACCCCGTTCAGCCGCAGCCCGGCCGCCACGTTGTCGAAGATCGACATCGACGGGAACGGGTTGGGTCGCTGGAAGACCATGCCGACCACCCGGCGGACGGCGACCGGGTCGACGCCGGGGCCGTACAGGTCGGTGCCGTCCAGGTCGATCGAGCCCCTGACGTAGGCGCCGGGAATCACCTCGTGCATCCGGTTGATGCTGCGGAGCAGGGTGGACTTGCCGCAGCCGGACGGCCCGATGAACGCGGTCACGGTCCTCGGCTCGACGATCATCGAGACGTCTTCGACGGCGTGGAAGCCGCCGTAGAAGATGTTCACGTCGCGGATCTCGATACGTTTGGCCATCACTTGTCCTTCAGCTTGCTGGCCCGGGCGATGCCGCGGGCGGCGAGGTTGAGCAACATCACGAATACGATCAGCGTCAGCGCAGCGCCCCAGACGCGTTCGTAGCCGGGCATGGTGACCGCCTGATCACGACCGGAGTTGATCATGGTCGGCAGCGCCGCCATGGTGTCGGAGAACGGGTTGAAGTTGATCCCCTGGGCGTACACCACCAGGATCAACAGCGGGGCGGTCTCGCCCATCACCCGGGCGACGCCGAGCACGACGCCGGTCGCGATGCCGCCGAAGGCGGTCGGCAGCACGATCCGGAGAATCGTCTTCCACTTCGGCACCCCGAGGGCGTACGAGGCCTCCCGCAGACTGTCCGGGACCAGCTTCAGCATCTCTTCGGTGGAGCGCAGCACCACCGGCAGCATCAGCAGCACCAGGGCGAAGGAGACCGCGATCGCCGAGCGGCCGAAGCCGAGCACGGTGATCAGCAGGGCATAGATGAACAGCGCGGCCACGATCGAGGGGACACCGCTCAGGATGTCCACCATGAAGCTGACCCCGCGGGCGATCTTGCTGCCCTTGGCGTACTCGATCAGGAAGATCGCGCCCAGTACGCCCAGCGGAACCGCGATCAAGGCGGTGATCCCGGAGATGATCAAGGTGCCGACGATCGCGTGGTAGGCGCCGCCGCCTTCGCGGCGCGCCGTGATGCCGCGCTGGCTCTCCAGCCACCAGGACGGCTCCAGCACCAGGTGCAGGCCCTTGCTGATCACCGTGATCAGCACCCAGACCAGCGGCACGATGGCGATCAGCGCGGCCACGGTGACCAGCACCGCCGCCAGGATGTTCTTGAACGTGCGGATTCCGCTCGGCCGGGCGAACTCGTTCTTGGAGTCACCACGGGTGATCAACGCCGTCATGACTTCACCCCCCGGTCGGCGATGGTCCGGGCGATCGCATTCACCACGAAGGTGATCACGAACAACACCAGGCCGGCCGCGATGTAGGCGCCGGTCTTGGACGGTGTGTCGAACTCGGACGCGGCGTTGGCGATCTTGCTGGCGAACGTCTCGCCGCCGGCGAAGACGGACGGGTTGAACGGCTCGCCGTCGGCCGGCGTCGACAAGATGATCATCACCGCGATGGTCTCGCCGAGGGCCCGGCCGAGGCCGAGCATCGAGGCGCTGACCACGCCGGAACGCCCGTACGGCAGGACCGCGGTCCGGATCATCTCCCACCGAGTGGCGCCCAGTGCCCAGGCGGCCTCGACGTGGTCGTGCGGGGTCTGCTCGAACACGTCTCGCGAGATCGCGGTGATGATCGGCAGGATCATGATGGCCAGCACGATCGAGGCGACGAAGACCGTGCCGCCGGAGCTGAGGCCGGGCGCGAACAGCGGGAACCAGCCCAGGTTCGTACTGAGCCAGTTCTGCGCCGGCAGCAGCAACGGGGCGAGCACGGTGATACCCCACAAGCCGAAGATGATCGACGGCACCGCGGCCAGCAGGTCCACCACGAAGGCCAGCGGCCGGGACAGCCGCTTCGGGATGTAGTTGGTGATGCACAGCGCGACGCCGATGGCGATCGGAACGGCGATCACCATCGCCACCACCGAGCTGAGCACCGTCGTCCACAGCAACCCGGCGATGCCGAACGCGAGAGTGTCGCCGGAGACCTGCCACTCGCGCGAGGTGAAGAAGTTCGCGGTGTTCCTGGCCAGGCTGGGTGCGGCGATGGCGATCAGGAACACGCCGACGAAGGCGACCAGTGCGACGATCAGGAAGCCCGCCGCGGCGGACATTCCCTTGAACGTCTTGTCCCCTCGCTGGCTGATCCGAGCCAGCTTGACCCCGCGCCGGCCCCCGCCGTCTGCGGTCTCCGGCCTGGTCTGCGTGCGCGGAGGCGGCGCGCTCACCCGAGGCACCGGTGGCGTGTTCACCGGCCCATGGTCCACCACCGGCGAGTCCGCTGCGGTCAGCGTGTCGGATCCGGCTTGACTCCGGCCCGCCTTGTTCTCGTCGGTCAACGACATCGCCGCCTCCCTCCTCTGCCCTGGGGCGACCTAGCGGCCGGCCGTCACTGGATGGCCTGGACCGACGCGGCGACCTTGCTCTGCAGCGACGACGGCAGCGGGGCGTAGCCGAGCTCGACGAGCTTGCCCTGAGTGTCGCTGGAGGAGAAGTAGGTCAGGAAGTCCTTCAGGACCGCGGTCTTCTCGGCGTCCAGACCCTTGCTGCAGACGATCTCGTAGGTGACCAGCAGCGCCGGATACGCCCCCGCCTCGGTGTCGGTGTACTTCAGGCTCAGCGCCAGGTCGTTGCCGCTGCCCTTCACCTCGGCGCCGGAGAGCGCCTTGCTGACCGAGTCGGCGGTCAGCTCGGTGGCGCCCTGACCGTTGTCCAGCTGGACGGTCGGCAGGTTGTTGTCCTTGGCGTAGCTCCACTCCATGTAGGAGATGGACCCGGGTGTGCCCTTCACGCCGTCCGCGACACCGGAGGACTTGTTCTTGCCCTCGCCGGTGCCCGCCCACTTCTTGCTCGGCTCGGCGGTCCAGGCGCCGTTGCCGGCAGCCTTGAGGAACTTCTCGACGTTCTCGGTGGTGCCGGACTCGTCGGAGCGGAAGAAGACCGAGATCTTGCTGCTCGGCAGGGTGGTGCCGGGGTTCAGCTTGGCGATCGCCGGGTCGTTCCAGGTGGTGATCTTGCCGGTGAAGATGTCCGACAGGACCTCCGGGGTGAGGATCAGCTTGTCCACACCCTCCAGGTTGTAGGCGAAGGCGATCGGGCCGACCACCATCGGCAGGTTCCAGGCCTGGTTGCCGCCGCAACGCTCCTTGGCCTTGTCGGCCTCGACCACACCGTCGACGGCGACCGTCTTCAGGGCCGAATCGGAGCCGGCGAAGTCCACCAGGCCGCCGTAGAAGGACTTGATGCCCGCACCGGAGCCGGTCGGGTTGTATTCGATGGTCGACTTGTTGCCGCAGGCGTCGCCGTAGTCGGCGATCACCTCCTGCATGGCGTTGGCCTGGGCGGTGGAGCCCTCGCCGGTCAGCTTGCCGGACGGGCAGGCCAGGCCGGACGCGCTGGCGCTCCCGTCGCCGGTGGTGGTCGTCGTGCCGGCCGGGTCGGAGCCGCAGGCGGCCAGACCGAAGGCGGCGAGCGAGACCGCGGCGGACGCGGCGACGAGCCGGCCGGCGACCAGACGGTTCGTGATCATGTGTGTCCTTATCGAGACGCGGAGGGCACCGCGTGCCCTCGGGGTGAGCGTGACGGGGCGCTGCGGATGACCGGGCCCCCGCCCTGACGAGGTGCAACGTACGGAGGGCAGGTGACCCGTCGGTCCGCCGACGGTTAACGCAAGGTGAACGGTGCGGTTCGGCTCGCGCGGCTGTCCACCGGATCACGCCAGGTTCGGCCAGATCGGCGACGCTCGATAGCGTGGGGGCCATGTCCAAGGTGGTGACCTCGCTCCCGGTCGGTGACCGGGTCGGTATCGCGTTCTCCGGCGGCCTCGACACCTCGGTCGCGGTGGCCTGGATGCGACACCACGGGGCGATCCCGTACGCGTACACCGCCGACCTCGGCCAGTACGACGAGCCGGACCTGGACAAGGTGCCCGAGCGTGCGTACCTGTACGGCGCGGAGAAGGCGCGGGTGGTGGACTGCCGGGCCGCGTTGGTGAACGAGGGCCTGGCCGCGCTGGCCTGTGGCGCTTTTCACATCCGCTCGGCCGGCCAGACGTACTTCAACACCACCCCGCTCGGCCGCGCGGTGACCGGCACCCTGCTGGTCCGGGCGATGATGGAGGACGGCGTCTCGATCTGGGGCGACGGGTCCACCTTCAAGGGCAACGACATCGAGCGGTTCTACCGCTACGGGCTGCTGGCCAACCCGGCGCTGCGGATCTACAAGCCGTGGCTGGACGAGCAGTTCGTCACCGAGCTCGGCGGCCGGACCGAGATGTCGGTATGGCTGACCGAGCATGACCTGCCCTACCGGGACTCGGTGGAGAAGGCGTACTCGACCGATGCGAACATCTGGGGCGCCACTCACGAGGCCAAGCAGCTGGAGCACCTGGACACCTCGATCGAGATCGTGGTGCCCATCATGGGCGTCGCGTTCTGGGACGATTCGGTCGCGATCGCGGCCGAGGACGTGACGATCGGGTTCGAGCAGGGTTGGCCGTGCACCATCAACGGGCGGACGTTCGACAACCAGGTCGACCTGGTCACCGAGGCCAACGCGATCGGCGGCCGGCACGGGCTCGGGATGAGCGACCAGATCGAGAACCGGATCATCGAGGCGAAGAGCCGCGGCATCTACGAGGCGCCGGGGATGGCGCTGCTCAGCATCGCCTACGAGCGGCTGGTGAACGCGATCCACAACGAGGACAGCATCGCGAACTACCACAACGAGGGGCGTCGGCTGGGCCGGCTGCTGTACGAGGGCCGCTGGTTCGACCCGCAGGCGCTGATGATCCGGGACGGGCTGCAGCGCTGGATCGGTGGCGCGGTCACCGGTGAGGTGACGCTGCGGCTGCGGCGCGGCCAGGACTACTCGATCCTGGACACCACCGGACCGTCGCTCAGCTATCACCCGGACCGGCTGTCGATGGAGCGCAGCGAGCATGCGGCGTTCGGCCCGACCGACCGGATCGGCCAGCTCACCATGCGCAACCTGGACATCGCCGACACCCGGACCAAGCTGGAGGGATATGCCGCCCGGGGCCAGCTCGCCTCCGGCGGCGGGCTGGTCGGCCAGCTGGAGCTGGAGAAGGCGAGCGTCGAGCCGCTCGAGGGCGACGCCCAGGGCGACCCGCTCAGCCTCGACCGGGCCGCGATGGAGTTCGGCGTCGACTGACCACCCCTACCCGACTTCGCGCCCGGCCCTGCCCGGACTTGTCAGGTTCTCAGCTCGCCATGGCTCGCCGAGAACCTGACAACTCCGTGGTGGTCCGCTTCGGCGGAGCAGAGTCGGCATCTTCGCCGACAACGCGCTGGTGGATCCGGACAGCTGGTACGGCGAGGACGAGGATCCGCTGACCCGCACCCTGTCCGGCGGGATCGCGGCCCGCTGAGGCGCCCTTTCTGTCCGTGTCTCAGCCGCCCGGGGCCGGGTGCCGGTCGTCGGGGCCGACGAAGGAGACCATGCCGCGCGACTCCAGGAGCTCGAGGTGTACGTCGGCGGGCGAGCGGTAGCCGGCCTGGCGCAGGACGGCGGCCAGGTCCTCGTGGCTCATCCCGCAGCGGGCCAGGTTCACCTCGTCGACCGTGCCGTCGTGGATCAGCACCCGCAGCGGTGGGTCGATGAACCGCTGGAACCCCGGGACCAGCCGCAGCCGGGTCACGCCGGCGTGCACGAGCAGCAGCGAGACCAGGGCGGCCGTGCCGGTCAGCCAGGACGCGTCGGAGGCGGTCGCCGTCCGTCCGACGATCGCACCCACGGCCACCGCGGCGACCCAGTCGAACGGCGCGAACTGCGCGATCGCCCGCCTCGTGGTCAGCCGGAACGCGATCACTGCCATCACGAACAAGGCGGCCGCCTTGATCGCGGCGTGTACCGCGGTGTGCCAGTCACCGATCAGATCGTGGATCAACTCGTTCATCGCGTCTGGCTCCTGTTGCAGTTCGTTTGGATCAGTCTGACCGGGCGATCCGTCACGGAAACTGTGCGCGTCTGGCAACGCTCGCCGGCGTGTCGCTGCGAGAGCCGCACAGTTTCCGGACACCGGGAGGGAGGGGGAGGGGGAGGCAGGGGGGAGGAGTGGGCAGGACGAGCGGCTGTCGCGATGAGTTCGCCCGGTTCGAGCAGTCAGAGCTGGTATGACGACGACAACCGAGTCTCCGGCCGGGGCGCTGCCACCGGTCGTCGATGCCGATGCCTGGCGGCGCGAGCTGGCCGAGCTGCGCAAGCGGGAGAAGGCCGCCACCCGCGAGCTGGACGCCATCGCGGCCCAGCGACGGCGGCTGCCGATGGTCGAGCTGCCCGACTACACCCTGGTGGGCGATGACGGTCCGGTCCGGCTGGTGGACGTGTTCGAGGGCAAGCACCAGCTGATCACGTACCACCACATGTGGTTCGACGACGCGGAGTGGCAGTGCGGCGGCTGCACCGGATACACCTCGCAGTTCACCCGGCTCGACTTCCTGGACGGCTACGACGCCCGGTTCGTGATCGTCACCCAGGGTCCGATCGATGAGGCGCTGGCCTACAAGGCGAAGGTCGGCAACACGATGACCTGGTATTCCACCGCTGACAGCCCGTTCGGCGCCGACGTCGACGCCCCGCCCGGCGGCGGCTTCGGGGTGAACGTCTTCCTCCGCGACGGTGACACGGTCTATCGCACCTGGCACACCAACGGCCGCGGCACCGAGCAGCTCAGCCACACCTTCCCACTGATCGACCTGCTCCCCTGGGGCCGGCAGGAGGAGTGGCAGGACTCACCGGACGGCTGGCCGAAGTCGGCGGCGTACGAGGGCTGGCTCGACTCTCCCGACGTCGCCCGGCTCTACGGCCCGCAGTAGCCGCGCCCGGGCCGCCGCTCACGGAACCCTCGGCGCCTCCCCCTCTCGGAAACTGTGCGGCTGTTGCAGCGACACGCCGGTCCGAGTTGCAACAGCTGCACAGTTTCCGGGGATGGGTGCGTCCGGAGCCAACCCAGCCCGGGTCAACCAATCGGCCGGTGCCGCTCGATGGCGTGCACCTCGCCGCGGACGCTCAGGTGGGCCACCACGAACTCGCCGGTGGCGAGCTGGAGCGGCGCCATGTCGAGGGCGGCGAGGATGTGCGGCAGCACCGGCCGGTGGATGCAGATCGCGGTCGGCTCGCCGCTGGAGAGTGCCACCTGGCGGATGGCCTGAATGGTCTTGCGGACGCCCTTGGGGTCGTCCGCGCCCTCCTCCTCGGTCAGCTGGGGATGCTGCTCGCAGACGAGCTTGTGGCTCTCCGCGTACGGCAGCATGGTGCTGACGCAGCGGGCCGAGGTCGAGGTGACCAGCCGGGTGATTCCGTACGCGTCCAGCATCGGCACCAGCTTCTTGGACTGGCTGCGGCCGCGGCTGGCCAGCGGGCGAGCGCTGTCCTTCTTGCTCCAGTCCTTGCGATCCATCGCCTTGCCGTGCCGGACCAGGATCAACGGCGTGGTCGGCGGCTGCTCCAGGAACTGCTCCAGCAGGAAGTGGTCGTGGGCGTACGTCAGCCGGCCCAGCGCCGCCCGGATCGGCAGCCAGGAGACGACGTCGACCTCCGCGTCCGGCGCCCGGCGGACCGCGCTGAGCATCGTCCCCGCCCAGTAGTCGACCTGCTTGATGCCGGCCTTCGGGACCTCGTACCGGATGGTGTCCAGCGGGACCCCGAGCCGGATCCGGACCCCGGTCTCCTCCTCGACTTCGCGGACGGCCGCGGCGGGGATGCTCTCGCCGGCGTGGACCTTGCCCTTCGGCAGGGTCCAGTCGTCGTACCGCTTGCGATGGATGATCACGACCTCACGGCCACGGACCGGGTGTTGACGGGTGACCACCGCCCCGCCGGCGAGGGTCGGTCTCCCGGTCGTCCCGACCGAGCGGCGGGTGCTGGAGCGCTGCACGGTGGTCATCGCGGTGATTTCTCGTTCGCGGTCTACTTGGCCCGGCGTCGACTCTTGACGTTGATCAGGTGCTCCTGCATGTCCATCAGGGGCTTCCCCTCCTCGTCGGTGGTGAACGGGATCCAGGTCCCGTCGGGCTGCAGCTTCCACGAAGCGGTCTTCGGGTCGAAGGCGACCTCGAACAGGTCGGAGATCTCGGCGACATGCGCCGGGTTGGTGATCGACGCCAGCACCTCGACCCGCCGGTCGAGGTTGCGGTGCATCAAGTCCGCGGAACCGATGCCCACCGACGCCGCGCCGCCGTTGGCGAACCAGAACAGCCGGCTGTGCTCCAGGAACCGGCCGAGGATGCTGCGGACCCGGATGTTCTCGCTCAGCCCCGGCGCGCCCGGCCGGATGGTGCAGATCCCGCGCACCCACAGGTCGACCTTCACCCCCGCCTGCGAGGCGCGGTAGAGGGCGTCGGTGACCGCCTCGTCGACGAGGGAGTTGACCTTGATCCGGATCCCCGACGGCAGCCCGTCCTCGTGGTTGGCGATCTCGTTGTTGATCCGGTCGATCAGCCCGGTCCGGATCCCGTGCGGTGCCACCAGCAGGCGCTTGTACGAGGTCTCCTGCGACATCCCGGACAGGTGGTTGAACAGCCGGCCGATGTCCTCGGTGATGATCGGGTTGGCGGTCAGCAGGCCCATGTCCTCATACATCCGGGCCGTCTTGGGGTTGTAGTTCCCGGTGCCGACGTGGGCGTAGCGGCGCAGCCCGTCCGGCTCGTCGCGGACCACCATCGACAGCTTGCAGTGGGTCTTCAGGCCCAGCAGGCCGTAGACCACGTGACAGCCGTGCTGCTCCAGCCGGCGGGCCCAGGCGATGTTGGCCTGCTCGTCGAAGCGGGCCTTGATCTCGACCAGGGCCAGCACCTGCTTGCCGGCCTCGGCCGCCTCGATCAGGGCATCGATGATGGGTGAGTCGCCGGACGTCCGGTACAGGGTCTGCTTGATCGCCAGCACCTGCGGATCGTCGGCGGCCTGCTCGATGAAGCGCTGGACGCTGGTGGCGAAGCTGTCGTAGGGATGGTGCAGCAGCACGTCGCGCTGCTTGAGGGCGGCGAACATGTCCGCCGGCTTCGCGGTCTCGACCTCGGCCAGGTGTGGATGGGTCGAGGGCAGGAAGGCCGGATACTTCAGCTCGGCCCGGTCCAGGTCGGCCAGCGAGAAGAGCCCCCGCAGGTCCAGCGGGCCGGGCAGCAGGAAGACCTCCTTCTCGCTGATGTCCAGCTCCGAGACCAGCAGCTCCAGCATCTTCGGGTCGATGTCGTCCTCGACCTCCAGCCGGACCGGCGGCCGGCCGACCTTGCGCCGCAGCAGCTCGCGCTCCAGCGCGACCAGCAGGTTCTCGGCGTCGTCCTCCTCGACCTCCAGGTCCTCGTTGCGGGTGACCCGGAAGACGTGGTGCTGGACCACCTGCATGCCGGTGAACAGCTGCCCGAGGTGCTGGGCGATGACGTCCTCCAGCGGCACGAACCGGCCCTCGGTCAGCGGGATGAATCGCGGCAACACGCTCGGCACCTTGACCCGGGCGAACTGCCGGATGCCGGTGTCGGGGTTGCGGACCAGCACGGCCAGGTTGATGGACAGCCCGGAGATGTACGGGAACGGGTGCGACGGGTCCACCGCGAGCGGCGTGAGCACCGGGAAGATCCGCTCCGCGAACAGGTCGTCCAGCCGCGCCTTCTCCGCCGCGGTCAGCTGCTCCCAGCGGAGGATCTCGATGCCCTGCTCGGCCATCTCGGGCCGGATCTCGTCGGCGAAGACGCGGGACACGTCGGCCACCAGTTCACGGGTCCGGTTGAGGATCGCGCTGTGCACCTCGCGCGGCATCAGGCCGGACACGGTCGGCACCGCGACCCCGGCGGCGATCCGGCGCTTCAGGCCGGCGACGCGGACCATGAAGAACTCGTCCAGGTTGGAGGAGAAGATCGCCAGGAAGCGGGCCCGCTCCAGCAGCGGCACGCGTAGCCGGTCCTTGGCCAGGTCGAGCACCCGGTTGTTGAACGCCAGCCAGGACAGCTCGCGGTCCAGGAAGCGGTCGGCCGGCAACTCCGAGCGGGGTGCAGTGTCCTCGTCGAGCTCTGCGGCCACCCCTGCGGTGACATCGAGTGAATCCATCAACTCTCCTGGGCTGGGTCCGGTCCGAAATCCTAGTGAACCGAGGCGAACGGGCGCGGTGCGCGTCGCGGACCGACCTCGAGCCGGTGCGGGCAGGGGCTCATCCGCGGGTCCGATACAGCACATCACGGCTGCGCTCGCGGAAGCCGGCGCCGGCGTACAGGCCGATGGCGGTGCGGTGGTCGCTCTCGACGTACAGCTTCACCTCGGTGTTGCCCTGCGAGCGCAGGTATCGCAGGCCGGCGGCGAGCAGTGCCTTGCCGACCCCGCCTCCGCCGGCGTCCGGGTCGACCCCGATCACGTACACCTCGCCGAGCCGGTCGGGGTGCTGCTTGGTCCAGTGGAAGCCGATCAGGCGGCCCCCGCGCTCGGCGAGCAGGAACCCCGCGGGGTCGAACCACGGCTCGGCCATCCGCTCGGCGAGGTCGGCCCGGGTGATCCGGCCCTGCTCGGGGTGGTGGGCGAACGCACGCGCGTTGACCGCGAGCCAGGCATCCTCGTCCTGACCGGTCCGGAACGACCGGATGGTGACCCCGGCCGGCGGCTCGGCGACCGGCAGGTCGTCGTCCAGCGGCCGGGTCATGATCGACAGCCCGCGCACCCGGTCGAGACCGGCCCGCGCGGCCAGCGCCGCCGCAGCCGCGGAGTCGCCCATCGCCCACAGCTGGAGCCGCCCGCCGGACAGGACCAGCGACCGGTCCAGCAGTGCGCGCCCGACGCCGCGGCGGCGAGCGGCGGGCGAGACCACCAGCTGGCCGGTGGCGAGACCGTCTTGATCCTGTTGCAGCTGGGCATAGCCGACCAGCTGGTCGTCGGTCCGGGCCAGCAGATGGCGTACGTCCGGCCGCGGCCGGCGCAGCGCCAGCATCGCGGCCTCGTTCAGCGGAAAGGTCCCGTCGGCCGACGCCGCCGCCGCGGCGAGCTGCTCCACCCACTCGCGCCCGGCGCCGACGTCCTCGACGATCTCGATCATGATCGCGGCGGGCATGCCGCTCACGCTAGCCCATCCGCGGCGTGGCCCATGCCGGCCGCCCGCGCCGTACCGCGCGGCCCGGTGACGCCCGGCACCAGGCCTCCCGGAAACTGTGCGCATCTCGCAGCGACACGCCGACCGCGTCTGCAACAGCCGCACAGTTTCCGGTCGGGGGGAGGGCCACGGGGACCGGGTCGGGACGGAGTCAGACGCGGGCGGAGGCCTCTTCGGTCGGGGTGACGAAGCGGTAGCCGACGTTGCGCACCGTGCCGATCATCGACTCGTACTCGGGTCCGAGCTTGGCCCGCAGCCGGCGGACGTGGACGTCGACCGTGCGGGTGCCGCCGTAGTAGTCATAGCCCCAGACGTCGCTCAGCAGCTGCTGCCGGCTGAAGACGCGGCCGGGATGCTGGGCGAGATACTTCAGCAGCTCGAACTCGGTATAGGTCAGGTCCAGCTGCTGCCCGTTGAGGCGGGCGGAGTAGCCGGCCTCGTCGATCACGATGTTCCCGCTCTGGATCAGCGGCTCGACCCCGGAGGAGGTGGCCGGACTCATCGCCAGCCGGATCCGGACGTCCACCTCGGCCGGGCCGGCCGAGGTCAGCAGCAGGTCGTCGAAGCCCCAGTCCGCCGACAGCGCAGCCAGCCCGCCCTCGCTGACGATGACCAGCAGCGGCGACTCTTTGCCGGTGGTCTCGATCAGCCGGCACAGCGACCGGGCGCCGACCAGATCGCGGCGAGCGTCGAGCAGGATCACGTCGGCCGAGGGCGCGTCGAGCAGGGCGGTCGCCTCCGCCTGCGCGACCTTGACCTGGTGGGGGAGCAGTTCGAGAGCGGGCAGGATCTCCGAGGAGGCGTGCATATCGTTGGTCAGCAACAGCAAGGTGGCCATGGCGGTCTCCTTCGCGCATGATCGAGTCAGGCCCCGACCACCGCCCCAGCCGCCTTCTCACCGGAGGCGGTCTGCCGGGATGACAACGGTGTCCGCATCACAACGGGCCCCGATGTGATGTCCGGAAGACTAGGTGATTTCCTGAGAGTTATCCAATGACGACAATCACGTTGCAGTTTTGGGCCGGCGCTCGCGCCGCGGCCGGCGTAGCCCGCGAGGAGTGGGCCGCCGGCTCGGTCGGCGAGGCGCTGGACCTCGCCCGCGCGGCCCGGGCGGATCCGCGATTCGACCGTGTGGTGGCGATGTGCTCGATCCTGATCGACGGGACCGTGGCCAAGCCGGACGACCTGGCCCGACCCCGAACCGAGCCCGTGCTGGCAGAGGTGCTGCCGCCCTTCGCCGGCGGCTGACGCCGCGCCGCGGCCGCGGGTGTGCCGAACCTCACCGCGAGCGTCTCGCATCGTGGACGGGATTATCACAAAGTGAGACGGGCGCTTTGTGACGATCAGGTTGCGGCCTAGGGTGTCACCCGTGATCGCGACGGATCGGTGGGCTCCGCTCACCCGCTGCCTGGCTGTGGACCACGGCCGGATGCGCTCGTCGTTGTGTCTGTCGTCGCGAATGTAGTGGCGTCCGCCGCGCCCGAAGCGGGCCGCGCCGGGGTCACCCGCCGACATCGGCGGACGACACCGGCTGGTGCCGCGAAGCGCCGGTGTGACGCCGGAGCCCAACCCTCATCCCATCAGGGCTTGCGCCGACCACGGCCGGGCCCGTCACCCACAGGAGACAGCACCGCATGAGCAGGCAAGACGTACTGGTCGACGCCGACTGGGTCGCCGAGCACGCCGCCGACGAGAACGTGGTTCTCGTGGAGGTCGACGAAGACACCACCGCCTACGACGGCGGACACATCGAGGGCGCGATCAAGCTGGACTGGAAGAAGGACCTCCAGGACCCGATCCGCCGCGACTTCGTCAACAAGGAGCAGTTCGAGAAGCTGCTCTCCGAGCGTGGCGTCGGCAACGACGACACCGTCGTGCTGTACGGCGGCAACAACAACTGGTTCGCGGCGTACGCGTACTGGTACTTCAAGCTGTACGGCCACGAGAACGCGCTGCTGCTCGACGGCGGCCGCAAGAAGTGGGAGCTGGACGCGCGCCCGCTGAGCAGCGAGACCGTGACCCGGCCGGCCACCAGCTACACCGCCCAGGAGCCCGATCTGGCCATCCGCGCCTTCCGCGACGAGGTGATCGCCTCGATCGGCGCGCAGGCGCTGGTCGACGTCCGCAGCCCCGACGAGTACGCCGGCCGGCTGCTCGCCCCGGCCCACCTGCCGCAGGAGCAGGCCCAGCGCGGCGGCCACGTGCCGACGGCGATCAGCGTGCCGTGGAGCAAGGCGGCCAACGACGACGGCACGTTCAAGGCCGACGACGACCTGACCACGCTCTACAGCGAGGCCGGCCTCAACTGGGACAACGACATCATCGCCTACTGCCGGATCGGCGAGCGCAGCGCGCACACCTGGTTCGTGCTGCACGAGATCCTCGACCGGCCGAACGTGAAGAACTACGACGGGTCCTGGACCGAGTACGGCTCGCTGGTCGGCGTGCCGGTCGCGATCGGCGACGAGCCCGGCGAGGCCTGAGCCCTCCTCCCCGGGGATCCCCCACAGCAACAAGGAGTCATCATGTGCGGTGCAACTACCGGTGGTCTGAGCGTTCAGGGCATCGATGTCACCAAGGAAGCAGTCATCCAGGGCCGCGTGCTGCGCGGCGGCGAACCGGTCTCGAGCGCGTACGTCCGGCTGCTCGACTCGACCGGCGAGTTCACCGCCGAGGTGCCCACCTCGGCGACGGGCCACTTCCGGTTCTTCGCCGGCGACGGGTCGTGGACGCTGCGCACCCTCGCTCCGGGCGCCAGCGTCGACCGCTCGGTCGAGGCCGCCCGCGGCAAGGTGGTCGAGCTCGACATCGAACTCGCCTGAACACCGCGAGTTGTCAGCATGTCAACACGCCCGAGCGTGCTGACATGCTGACAACTGCGGGGGGTGGGGCCGCGCGGGCGCTGGTTCTACAGTGGGGTGGATGAGCGCCGCTGGTCCACCGAAGCCGCCGGCTGGCGGCGGGTCCGGAGACGACCCGTTCAGCTGGCTGTATCGGCGCGGCGAGATGGCGCCCACCGAGGACGCACCGCCGCTGGTGCCGCCCACGGTCGAGACGCCGCCCCCGGTGACCCCGACGCCGCCACCGCCGAGCCCGCCGCCACAGGCGGTCCCACCGCCGCAGCCGGTGCCGCCACCTCAACCGACCCTGGTGCCGCCGCCGCAGCCGGCCTATCCGGCGTCCCCGCCGTATCAGCCGCCGCCCGCGTACGTCCCCGAGCCCGAGCCGCCGCGACGGCGCGGCGTGGTGGTCGGGGTCGTGGTGGGCGCCGTCCTGCTGGCCGCGATCGCGGCCGGTGTGGTGGTCGCCTTCGTGCTCCGCTCGCCGGATCGAAACGTCGCCCTCGACCCATCCAGCCGGCCGCCGTCGACCAGCGCCACCTCGAGCAAACCGGCGGTCAAGCCGGTCGCGAACGGGGTGAGCGCGGACTGCACGGCGCCGCCGGCCACCGACGACGCCGGCAACCGGGTGAGCTACGACGCGGCGAACGTGCTCGATACCCACGCGAGCACCGCCTGGCGCTGCGACGGGAACGGCGTCGGTCACGGCCTGACGTTCACGTTCCCGGCCGGTGCCACCTTCACCAAGGTGGGCCTGATCAACGGCTACGTGAAGACCGACCCGAAGAGCGGCGCGAAGCGCTATCCCGAATACCGGCGGATCACCCGCGTGACCTGGACCTTCGACGACGGCACGGTGATCACGCAGAAGCTCTCCGACGAGGTCCAGAAGATGCAGACCGTGGCGGTCCCGTCGCTGACCGGGGCGACGGTGAAGCTCACCGTCGAAGCGAGCACGCCGCCCGGCTCCTCGGCGAAGAGCCGCGACGCGGTGCTGATCTCGGGCGTCACCTTCGGCTGATCGCTCGGGCGTTCCACCCGGGGCGGAGCGGCTCAGGACAGCTGGGACGTGTCGAGCACCAGCGTGACCGGACCGTCGTTGACCAGCGCGACCTGCATCATGGCGCCGAACTCTCCGGTCGCCACCTCCGCACCCATCGCGCGTAGCGCGGCCACGAATGCCTCCACCAGCGGCTCGCTGACCGGGCGGGGGGCCGCCGCGCTCCAGGACGGCCGCCGGCCCTTCCGGGTGTCGGCATAGAGGGTGAACTGGCTGACCACCAGCAGCGGCGCGGCCAGCTGCTCGCAGGACTGCTCGCCGGCCAGGATCCGCAAGGTCCAGATCTTCTCCGCCAGCTTGGCGGCGATCGCGGCGCTGTCGTCGTGGGTGACGCCGAGCAGGACGAGCAGTCCAGGCCGGTCGATCGCCCCGACCACCCGGTCGTCGACGGTGACCGAGGCCGAGCTCACCCGTTGCAGCACCGCCCGCATCAGGACGCGCCCGCCGGCGCGGACCGCTCGCCGACGTACGCCTCGAGCTCGACCTCGACCAGCATGGCCGGATCGAGCAGGGCGGCCACCACCACCAGCGTGGCCACCGGCCGGATCGTGCCGAACACCTCGCCGTGCGCGCGGGAGACCGCGTCGGCGTGGCTCGGATCGACAACGTACATCCGGGTCCGCACGACCCGGTCGGCCGGCACGCCGGCGCCGGCCAAGGCGTCCAGGGCAATGCCGAAGGCGGACCTGGCCTGGGCGTACGCATCACCCGGGTGGAGCACACCGACCGGCCCGAGCGCGGTCGTCCCGGCCGTCAGCGCCCGGTCACCGGCGATCACCACCCGGCTGTAGCCGTAGCGCGTCTCGTACGGCGCCGCGCCGCCCACTCGAACGATCACCGGTCCATTCTGTCGGCTGGTGCGCGCAGCGGCGAGGCGTTCTGCGCACCCGGGCCGATTCGACCCCATCCGACCAGATCCGACCCGATCCGACGAGCGTTGCTCCCTCGTGGCCGTCGAGCCTCCCGCTCGCCGCTCAGCATGATCATCTCCACCCGGTGAGGGAGCATCCGTCGTCGGCCATCCCCGCCGCACCCGTCGGCCGCGCCGCACCGGAGGAACCGGAGAGCCCGCGGACAGCGACTCTCGGGCTGGCAGAGTTGTGGTCCGCGAGCACTTGTCGAGGAGGAGAGGCGAGCGATGCGAGCGTTGCTGGTCAAGATCACGTGCGGCGCCGAGGCGCCCGAGCGGGCCAACCAGGGCTGGACCGTGGCGGCGATGGGCCTGGCGGCCGGCGCCGAGGTCGCGGTCTGGCTGACCGGCGACGCCGTCTGGTTCGCGGTGCCGGGGCGGCAGCCCGACCTGGCGCTGCCGCACGCGACTCCGGTCGCCGATCTGGTCGAGACGGTGCGCGCCGGCGGGTCGATCCGGGTGTGCAGCCAGTGCGCGGCCCGTCGAGCGCTGTCCGCGAACGACCTGGTCGAGGGCACCGTCATCGCCGGCGCCGCCCAGTTCGTCGAGGCCGCGCTCACCGACGGCGTGCAGGCGCTGATCTACTGATGCCGGCAACCGACCTCGATCGGTTCGTCGCCTTCCGCGACCTGGCGCCCGAGGACCTGGCCGACCTGTCCTGGTCGGGGGGAGACACCCATCTGACGGAGGTCGCCGGCCAGCTCGGCCGCAGCTACGCCGGCGAGGTCGTGCTGCTGGTCGGCGCCCTGCCGAACGGCCGGCTGGTGGCCATGGGCGGGCTCGACCTGGCTCGCCAGTGCGGTGTCGGACTGCTCTGGATGCTGGCCGTGCACGAGACGCTGCAGTCGCTCGGCATCGGCCGCCGGCTGATCGGCGCGCTGGAGCAGCGGGCCCGCGACCGCGGCTGCCGGACCGCTCGGCTGACCGTCGAGCACGACAACCCGCGCGCGCTCGCGCTCTACCGCCGGCTCGGCTATGCAGAGGTCGGGAGCACGATCGAGAGCTGGCCGGTGGCCGGCGGTCGGACGTACGTCACCGCATGTGCCGTGCTCGAACGTCCGCTCTGATCGGTCGTGGGTAGGCCGGTCATAGGGTAGGTCGGATGAGCGCCGAGAGTTCGTGGTCGGATGGGTCCGCGCGGGTCGCCCTGGTCACCGGCGCGGCGCACGGCATCGGCCGGGCCACGGCGCGCCGGCTCGCGGCCGACGGCGCCGCGGTCGCGGTGGCCGATCTGGACCGGGCGGCGGCCGACCGGGTGGTCGCCGAGATCGACGGCGACGGGGGCCGTGCGATCGGACTGAGCTGCGACGTCGGCGACACCGGCTCGGTCGACGCCGCCGTCGCGGCCACGGTGGACATCTTCGGCGCACTGGACACGCTCGTCTGTGTGGCGGGCGGCGCTCGGCCGGTGCCAGCCTTCACCGAGACCGCGGACGCGGACTGGTCGGCGTTGCTGGACCTGAACCTGACCTCGGTTGTCCGCTGCTGCCGCGCGGCGCTGCCGGTGCTGGCCCGCAGCGAGCGCGCCGCCGGCGTGGTGGTGGTCGGCTCGGTGAACGGGCTGCTGCCGTTCGGCGACGAGACCTACTCGGCCGCCAAGGCGGCCCTGGTCTCGCTGGTCACGAATCTGGCGGCCGACTGGGGCCCGCGTGGCGTACGGGTGAATCTGGTCGCGCCGGGCACCGTCCGCACCCGGGTCTGGGACAGCCAACCCGGCGGAGCCGACCGGCTGCGCGGGCTCTATCCGCTGGGCCGGGTCGGCGAGCCGGAGGACGTCGCGTCGGCCATCGCGTTCCTGGCGTCGGCCGACGCGTCCTGGATCACCGGGGTGGCGCTTCCGGTCGACGGCGGGTTGTCGGTCGGTGCCTTTCGTCGGCTGCTGGCCGACCTGCCGCCGCAGTAGCGGTGCGGCCTCAGCGGGCCTTGACCGACTTGTTCCACTTAGCGGTGGTGCCGCCGGAGTCGTTGGCCGCCTTCACTCGCACGGTGTAGGCCTTCTTGTTCTTCAGGCCGGAGATCGTGACGGCACGAGCCCGGGAGGACATGGTCACCGCCTTGACCGAGCCGGTGCTGTTCCGGGTCACGCTGATCACGTAGGTCTTCACCGGTCCCCCCGACGTGGGCTTGGACCACCTGACCGAGATCGACCGCTTCTTGTCCTTGGTCGAGCCGGACTTGGCCGAGGTGATCTTGGGTGCGCCCGGCACCGCGGTGATGGTCTGCTTGGTGGTGGACGGGACGCCCAGCGCACGAGCGTTGCGTGCCCGGACGGTGATCGTGTACGTCGTCCCCGCCTTGAGCTTGCCGAACGTGTACGAGCGGACGCCGGCGCCGACGTTCGCGGTGGCGCTCGCGTGTCCCGCTGCGTCCTTGCCGGAGCGGACCAGCTGGTAGCCGGTCACCGGGTAGCCGCCGTCGCTGATCGGCGCTGACCAGTGCACGGTGACTGTCTTGGACTTGTCGCTCCGGCTGCTCGTGACGTTCGTCGGCTGTGTGGCGTATGCGGTGAAGAGCAACCGGTTTGGCGACTCGTCATCGTTGACTACACCCGTGGTTGCCTCGCCGATGATCGCCGAGCTCACCTGAGCGGGGGTCGCCTTGGGATAGGCCTGCAAATACCGTGCAACGGCCCCAGCGACGTGCGGGGATGCCATCGAGGTGCCGCTCAACGTCAGCGATGCAGTCGTCGTGAGCGTGCCTGCCGAGACGATGTCCACACCCGGCGCAAACAGGTCGAGGCAGGAGCCCCAATTGGTGAAGTCAGCATAGTGATCGTTCCGGTCGGTCGCTCCCACGGTCAGCGCCGCAGGCACCCGGGCGGGTGAAGCGCCGCATGCGTTCTCCGCGGAGTTGCCAGCCGCGACCGTCACCGGAACGCCCTTCGCGATGATCCCGGCCACGGCTTTGTCGAGCGCCTCGTTGGCATCGCCGCCCAGGCTCATGTTGACGACTGACGGCCCTGACTTGTGCGCGGCCACCCACTCCAGAGCGGCGACCACGGTGTCCACGTCGCCGCCGCCGCTGCAATTCAGCACGCGCAGCGAGACGAGCGACACCTGCTTGGCCACGCCGTAGGTTGCTCCGCCGATTGTGGCGGCGACGTGGGTCCCATGGCTGATTTTGTCGTTGTCAGGGTCGTCGAGATAGTTCGACGGGCAGTCCGACGCGTCGTCGTCGTTATCCACGAAGTCGTGCCCGCTGACGGCTCGGCCCTGGAACTCGCTGTGGTCCATCCTGATGCCGGTATCGATGACGTACGCCGTCACGCCGGCACCGGTCAGATCGTAGCCATACTTGCCGTCACGGGTAACCGTGCGTTGGTCGATTCGGTCGAGGCCCCAGGTGGCCGATGTCTGCTGGCCGGCTGCACGGACCGGACTGATGGCGTGGACGGCGGTATTCGGCACGACCGATTCGACGCCGGGATCGGCTCTTAGCTGACGCACCTGTGCGTCGGTCAGTTCGGCGCTGAATCCCTGCATGACGTGCCGATACTGGCGCTTGACCTTCGCCTTCGTGTTGGCCAGTGCATTAACTGCCTGGACTGTCTCGCCGGCGTTGGTGGTAGTGACGATGTAACGCGCGGTGGTCGCGGCCTCGGCCGGCGCCAACGGCCCGGCAATGGTCGCGACGAGAGCTGTGGCGGCAATCACGCCGAGCGAACGAAGAACACGACGGCTCATGACCGACCGAAACCCCCTGAGATACGCCGGTGACTCGAGCGGCTGGTCCCCGAGCGCTCGGACATCGTCAGTCGGCGCGGCTAACCATAGGTGAGCAGGCCTTCATCCACCTAGCCCGTATCATCCGTTGCCGGATCGTAATCATCCGGGGTCAGGAGTCGAGCCGGCGGCGCAACTCCTCCAGCGACATCCGCGGGGCCGAATCGCCGCGGCGGACCGCCTGCCGGACCAGGGAGGCGAGCCGGGCGTTGATCGGTGCCTCGATCCCGAGCTGCCGGGCCACCAGCACGATCTCGCCGTTGAGATAGTCGGTCTCGACGTCGCCGGTGCCGCGGACCAGCGACTGGTACGTCGAGCCGCCCAGGAATCCCTCCCGGTCGGACAGGTCGACGATCGCGTACGCCTTGCGGGCCTCGGCCTCGACCTCGTCCGGGGTCACCGCGATGCCGGCGTGCTCCAGCACTGCCCGGCCCTCCGCCACCGCCGCGCGGACCAGCTCGCCGGTTCCGCGGACGTCCCCGACCAGCGCCTGATGGGCGTTGCCGAGATTGGTGAGCAGCTTGCGGTGCTTCCACGGCATCACGTCGTCCGGCACCCGGACGTCCAGCGCCGCCGGCGCCCAGTCGCTCCGGATCCGGTCCAGCAGCGCCACGTCGGCGTCGTCGGTCGAGGCCGCCGGGACCCGGCCGAGGTGGAACAGCCCGCGGGTCGGCGAGCCGCTGAGGATCACCCGGCCCGGCCGGGTGAAGTTCGCCCACATCCAGACGCAGGCGCCGTAGACGCGGGCGAAGTAGCGCAGCGCCAAGGCCTCGCTGGCCACCCCGTTGAGCGCCGTCACGAGCGGCAGCCGCTCGCTGGCCGTTCCGCCACCGGCCACGGGCGCGTCGGCCCATTGGACCAGGGCCGCCTCGGCCTGCTGGGTCTTCGTGGTCAGCACCAACACGTCGTCCGCCTCGAGCGACACCTCGTCCGGTCCGCCGATCGCGGTCACCGCGACCCGGGTCGTAGCCTCCGGCGTGACGATCTCCAGGCCGTCGGCCCGCAGCGCCGCCAGGTGCTCGCCCCGAGCGACCAGCACCGCGTCGACCCCGGCCTGCTGCAGGGTGCCGCCGATGCCGCCGCCGACCGCGCCGGCCCCGATCACCACATATCGCGCCACGCGTTCGACCCTAGACGCAGCCGGGCGCCTCCTAGACTGGCGGTCATGTCGGTCTTTCCCCTGCTTCTGGTCGCCGGCATCGCCCTGCTCGGCGTGCTGGCGATCGCGGCGGTGATCGTGATCGTGGTCCGCGCCGGCGCCGAGAGGATGTGAGCCGATGCCGTTCGAGATCCCGGAGAACCTGCACCCCGATGTGATGGGGGTCGCCTGGCTGCTGGGTCGGTGGGAGGGTTCGGGCAAGTCGACCTATCCAGACACCGAGGACGCCGACTTCGGCCAGCAGGTCGACTTCTCCCAGAACGGCGGCAACTATCTGCACTATCTCTCCCAGACGTTCACCGTCGACGGCGACGGCCGCCCGCTCGCCCCGCTGGGGATGGAGACCGGTTTCTGGCTGCCGAAGGCGGACGGCACGGTCGAGGTGGTGCTGTCCCAGCCGGCCGGCTACGCCGAGGTCTGGTACGGCAAGATCACCGGCGCCCGGATCGAACTGACCACCGACGTGGTGATGCGGACCGCGAGCGCACCGGAGTACACGGCCGGGCAGCGGCTCTACGGCAACGTCGAGGGCGATCTGCTCTGGACGTTCGACAAGGCCGCGGAGGGCCACCCGCTGCAGAACCACCAGTGGGCCCGCCTCCGCCGCGTCTGAACCCCCGCGTCTGAACCCCCGCGTCTGAGCCCCGCGTCTGAGCCTCGTCCGCCCGGTCGCACGCCGCCCCCACCCGGCCTCCCGCCCGCGAAACTGTGCGGTTGTTGCAGTCGGCGCCGGCATGTCGGTGCGAGACCGGCACAGTTTCCGGGCCGGGGGCGGAAGAAGACGGCGTCCGAGATTGCTGAGGTGAGTATGGCTGTGATGGTGGCGGATGGCATCGATGCGGGCGTCCCGTGGCACTTCGGGGATCCGGTCCGCGAGCAGCGCCGGCTCGAGGCCGGCGAGGGCGCGGTGGACCTCTCCCATCGCGGGGTGCTCGCCGTCAGCGGGCCGGACCGGCTCGGCTGGCTGCACTCGCTGACCACCCAGCACCTGACCGCGCTGCCGCCGCACACCGGTACGACGGCGTACGTCCTCTCGCCGCAGGGCCACATCGAGCACGCTCTCTACGGCGTGGACGACGGCGAGACGTTCTGGGTGCATACCGAGCCGGGCGCCGCGGCGGCCGCTGCCGGCTGGCTGGACTCGATGCGGTTCATGATGCGGGTCCAGGTGACCGACCGGACCAGCGAGTACGCAGTCGTCTGGCAGCCGGGCACCCCCTCCGATGAGCGCGCGGTGACCCGGGCCGGGCTGGACTCGCTCGGCGGGCACGAGACGTTCGTGCCGCGCGGAGAGCTGGAGCGGTTCCTGGCGGACCGGCCGCGGGCCGGCACCTGGGCGTACGAGGCGCGCCGGATCGCCGCCGGGGTGCCGCGGATCGGGGTCGACACGGACCACCGGACCATCCCGAACGAGATCGGGGTGCTCGGCGTGGCCGTGCACCTGGACAAGGGCTGCTATCGCGGCCAGGAGACCGTCGCCCGGGTGCACACGCTCGGCCGGCCGCCCCGCCGGCTGGTGTTGCTGCACCTCGACGGGAGCGCCGACGCGCTGCCGGTCCGCGGCGCAGACCTGGAGCTGGACGGGCGTGCGGTCGGCTTCGTCGGCGGCTCGGCCCGGCACCACGAGCTGGGTCCGATCGCGCTCGGGCTGGTCAAGCGCACGGTCCCGGCCGAGGCGACCCTCGTCGCGGACGGCATCGCGGCCGCCCAGGAGACGTTGGTCGACCCCGAGGTCGGACTGCACGTCCGCCCGCTGCGCTGAACTTCCCTGATTTCGTCCCTCCAGTGGCCGCGCACCCGCCGGATCGCGGGGGCTGGCGCGAAACAGCGGGACGAAATCAGGGTGGTCGGGGTCCCACTAGAGTCGCGAGGGTGACCGCCCCGATCAGCCCGACGCCGTTTGCCCTCGACCCGATCGTCGTCGAGGTGGTCAGGAACGGGCTGGTGGAGAGCGTCCACCATGCCCGGGTCGCGGTCACCGGTGCGGACGGGTCGCTGATCGCCGGGATCGGTGCCGTCGACGCGCCGATGTATCCGCGGAGTGCGCTCAAGCCGCTGCAGGCGGTCTCCATGGTCGGCCAGGGACTCGACCTCCCGGACGACCTGCTCGCACTGGTCGCGGCGTCGCACTCCGGCGAGGACATCCACCTCGACGGTTCGCGCCGCATCCTGGCGTCTGCGGGCCTCACCGAGGACGCGCTGCAGACCCCACCCGACTGGCCGGTCGACGACGAGGCGCGGGTCGACTACTGCCGGCGGGTCGGGGTCAAGACGCCGATCGCGATGAACTGCTCGGGCAAACACGCCGGGATGCTCGCCACCGCGATGAGCAACGGGTGGAGCCTGGACGACTATCGCGACCCGGCCCATCCGGTCCAGCTGGCGGCCCGCGACGTCATCGCCGAGGTGTCCGGCGAACGGCCCGACCGGGTGGCCGTGGACGGCTGCGGCGCTCCCGCGTTCGCGATCTCGCTGGTCGCGCTGGCCCGCTCGTTCGGCCGGATCGCGGCGGCCGCCGGCGGCGACGAGCGGCGGGTCGCCGACGCGATCCGCGCCCACCCGGAGATGACGTCCGGCACCCACCGGGACGAGTACGACCTCCATCGGGCGATCCCGGGCCTGGTCACCAAGGCGGGCGCGGAGGGAGTGCAGGCGGTCGGCCTGGCCGACGGCCGCGGGATCGCGGTCAAGGTCGGCGACGGGACCCCGCGCGCCCGGCCGGTGCTGACCGCCGCCGTCCTGCTCGCGCTCGGGCTCGAGCACCCGACCCTGGACGCCCAGGCGAGCGCGCCGGTGCTGGGTCACGGCGAGCCGGTCGGCGCGATCGCGGTCCGTCCGGGCGCCCTCGACCCGCTCCGCTGACCCCGCTCCGCTGACCCCGCTCCGCTGACCCGGGCGCCGCTGACCCGGGCGCCGCTGACCCGGGCGCCGCTCACCGGGCGCCGCTGACCCGGCGCCGCTCACCGGGCGCCGCTGACCCGGCGCCGCTGACCGCGCTCCGCTGACCCGGCGCCGCCCACTCACGGCCCCGCTCACCGCCCACCTCCACCGGAAACTGTGCAGCTGTTGCACTCTGCGTCGGCGTGTCGCTGCAAGACGCGCACAGTTTCCGGCCGGAGGGCGACGCGGGGAGTGTCGGCGGGGCGACCGGGGGGAGCGTCGGCGGGTCGAGCGCGGGTTAGCCGAGGTGGCCGTCGGAACCGGGAGGGTGACCGCCCAGACGTAACCAAAGGTTTACCCGCGCGGCGGTCGACAGGGCTTCTTCGGGTCGGGAGCACCCGGTGCGAACCCCTAGGCTTGTCTGTCGTGGATTGGGACGACTACGACGCGGTGCTGTTCGACCTGGACGGCGTGCTGACCCCGACGGCGGACGTACACATGCGGGCCTGGGCCCAGCTGTTCAGCTCCTACCTGAACGAGCACCCGGAGGCGGCGCCCTACGCCGAAAGCGACTACTTCGACTACATCGACGGCAAGCCGCGCTACGACGGCGTCCGGTCGATGCTCGCCTCCCGCGACATCACCCTGCCCGAGGGTGACCCGACCGATCCGCCGACCGCGGAGACGGTGTGCGGCCTCGGCAACCGGAAGAACGAGGAGTTCGCGTCGGTGCTGGAGTCCGAGGGCGTCGAGCCCTATCCGGGCTCGGTCGCGCTGCTCGACCATCTCGCCGATCGCGGCACCAAGGTGGCCGTGGTGTCCTCCTCCCGCAACGCCCCGGCGGTGCTCGCCGCATCCGGGCTGGCCGATCGCTTTACCGTGGTCGTCGACGGCACCGTCGCCGCCGCGCACCGGCTGCCCGGCAAGCCGGCGCCCGACACGTTCGTCTACGCCGCCCGCCAGCTGGGTGCGAGCATCGAGCGGTCGGTCGTGGTCGAGGACGCACTGTCGGGGGTGGAGGCGGGCCAGGCCGGCGACTTCGGCTTGGTGATCGGGGTCGACCGGGGCGTCGGGGCCGATCGGCTGCAGGCCGCAGGGGCCGACCTGGTGGTCCGAGACCTTGCTCAGGTGGTGCCGGCATGAGGGGCAGCTCGGGTGACGAGCCCACCACCGCGTCCGATCCGCTGGACCGCGCCCGCTTCCCGGTCGACGAGTGGGCCCTGATCGAGGCTGACTACTCGACCGCGGACCTGGGCATCACCGAGACCTTGTTCGCGGTCGGCAACGGCTATCTCGGCATGCGCGGCAACGTCGAGGAGGGCCGGGAGACCCACTTCCACGGCACCTTCGTGAACGGCTTCCACGAAACCTGGCCGATCCGGCACGCGGAGGAGGCATTCGGCTTCGCCAGGGTCGGCCAGACCATCGTCAACGTCCCCGACAACAAGACGATGAAGCTCTACATCGACGACGAGCCGATGCTGCTGTCGGTGGCCGACCTGGAGACGTACGAACGCCGGCTCGACTTCCGCGAGGGCGTGCTGCACCGCGACGTGATCTGGCGCACCCCTGCCGGCAAGCGGGTCCAGGTCCGGTCCAGCCGGATGGTCTCCTTCACCCAGCGGCACCTGGCGATCATGACCATCGAGATCACCATGCTGGACGACCCGGCACCGGTGGTGGTGTCCTCGCAGATGCTGAACCGGCAGGACGGCAAGGACGAATACCACGTCCGGGCCGCGGCGATGGGGGAGGGCGTCGACCCGCGCAAGGCGGAGTCGTTCGAGAGCCGGGTGCTGGAGCCGCAGACGCACTGGGCCAGCGACCGCCGGATGATCTTGGGCTATCGCTGCACGAACTCGAAGATGACCATCGCGGTCGGCGCCGATCACGACATCGAGACCGAGTGCGAGTACTCCGACCTCGTGCACGCCGACGAGGACACCGGCAAGAAGGTCTACCGGGTCGACGCGGAGCCGGGCAAGCCGATCAAGATCACCAAGGTGGTCTCCTACCACTCCTCCCGCGGCGTTCCGGTCCGGGAACTGGTCGATCGCTGCCGGCGCACGCTGGACCGGGTCCGGGAGCAGGGGGTCGACGGCCAGTTCGCCGATCAGCGCGCCTGGCTGGACGCGTACTGGGCACGCGCCGACGTGGTCGTGCACGACCAGCCGGCGGTGCAGCAGGCGATCCGGTGGAACCTCTACCAGATCGCCCAGGCCGCGGCCCGGGCCGAGCAGTCCGGGGTGCCAGCCAAGGGCGTGACCGGCTCCGGCTACGGCGGTCACTACTTCTGGGACACCGAGGTCTACCTGCTCCCGTTCCTGATCTACACCTCGCCGGCGATGGCCCGCAGCGCGCTGCGGTTCCGCTACAACATGCTGGATGCGGCCCGCCGGCGCGCGGCGGACCTGGCCCAGAGCGGCGCGCTGTTCCCGTGGCGGACCATCAACGGCGAGGAGGCGTCGGCCTACTACGCGGCCGGCACCGCGCAGTACCACATCGACGCCGACGTCTCGTACGCCCTGTGCAAGTACGTCGATGCCACCGGCGACGTGGATCTGATGCAGCGCGAGGGGGTGGACATCCTGGTCGAGACCGCCCGGATGTGGGCCGATCTCGGCTTCTGGCGCGACGGCGGCGACGGCGACGGCCAGCGGACGTTCCACATCCACGGCGTCACCGGGCCGGACGAATACACCACCGTCGTCAACGACAACCTGTTCACCAATGTGATGGCCCGGTTCAACCTGGCCCAAGCAGCCGTGGTCGTGCGCGGGCTGGCCGAGAACGCGCCGCGGGCGTACGAGCGGATGGTGCACCGGCTGGACCTCGATCCGAGCGAGCCGGACGAATGGGCGGCCGCGGCGGACGCGATGGCTATCCCGTACGACAAGGCCACCGGCATCAACCCGCAGGACTCCCACTTCCTCGACCGCGAGATGTGGGATCTGAAGAACACGCCGGCCGACAAGCGCCCGCTGCTGCTGCACTACCACCCGCTGGTGATCTATCGGTTCCAGGTGCTGAAGCAGGCGGACGTAGTGCTCGCGCTGTTCCTGCAGGGCGACCATTTCAGCCTGGAGCAGAAGCGCGCCGACTTCGAGTACTACGACCCGATCACCACCGGCGACTCGACCCTGTCGGGCGTGGTCCAGTCGATCATCGCCGCCGAGGTGGGCTATCGCGACCTCGCCCTGCGCTACTTCTACAGCTCGCTGTTCGTCGACCTGGCCGACTTCCACGGCAACACCAGCGACGGGGTGCACGTCGCGTCCACCGGCGGGGTCTGGACCGCGCTGGTCTACGGCTTCGGCGGGATGCGCGACTACAACGGCGCGATCACCTTCGATCCGCGGCTGCCGGCGAGCTGGCCGAAGCTGGAGTTCAAGATCACCTTGCGGGGCAGCCGGGTGCGGGTCGAGGTGACGGCGGACGCGATCAGCTTCTTGATCGAGGACGGCGCCGAGGTGCGGGTCGCGGTCCGCGGCGAGCAGGTCACCGTCCCTCCCGGGGAACTGGTCACCGTTCCGCTCGACGGTCAGGGCCCCGAGATCGTGGGCGTGCCGACGCTGCAGACCGGCGAGCGGCGGCCCGACGGGACCTTGATCACGGCCAGCGTGCCGCAGCCGGCCACCGGGCGTCGCTGAGCAGCTGCGCCGGAACTCTGCCTGCTCCGTTCGGGTGTGTGACCCGCCTCACGCTAGCTCTGGCTTGCATCTGCTAACTTTTGCAAGCACACTAGATACATGGCAGGGATCAAGGCACCGAAGCTCGGAGAGCAGCTCGGCACGCTGGGCGAGTACATCGCCAACCAGCGCAAGGCGGCCGGCGTCACGATCCGGCAGCTCGCCGAGCAGGCCGGGGTCTCGAATCCCTACCTGAGCCAGATCGAAAGGGGTCTGCGCAAGCCGTCGGCCGAGGTGCTGCAGCAGCTGGCCAAGGCGTTGCGGATCTCGGCGGAGACGCTGTACGTCCAGGCCGGGATCCTCGATCCCCGCGATCACCAGGCGACGACCGTCGAGATGGCCGTGCTCGCCGATGCCGCGATCAACGAGCGGCAGAAGCGCGTGCTGATCGACGTCTACACCTCGTTCGTGCACGAGAACGCGCGAGAGTCCACCACCCCCGATACCGCCACCACAGAGGAGTAGAAATGAGCACCACCACCCGCAAGCAGACCCCCGCCCAGGCCCGCAAGGCCGCCCTCGAGTCCGACTTCGCCCCGCTCTACGCGGTGGCCGGGCTGGCCGACAGCTTCGCCGTGCAGGCCAAGACCACCCTGATCGCGACCCGCGACAAGGTCCAGGCCCGGCAGGGTGAGTTCGAGAACAGCTCGAAGGCCCGCGCCGAGGAGTTCAGCAAGTTCGTCAAGTCCCTGCCGGAGCAGGTCAAGGCGCTCCCGGAGACCGTGAAGGGCCTGCCGGAGACGACCAAGTCCAGGCTCGTCGAGGCGCAGGAGCAGCTGAAGGCGTACTACGCCGAGGCCGCCAGCGGCTACGGTGACCTCGCCGGTCGCGGCAAGCGTGTCGTGGACGGTGCGATCGTGACGGTCAAGGCGTTCTCCGCCAAGGCCGAGAAGCAGGCCGAGGACGTGGCCGCCGACGTGGCCGAGCGGATCGACCCGGCATTCGAGGCCGTCCAGGAGTCCGTCACCGTCGCCCGCAAGAAGGTGACCGGCAAGACCGCGACCGAGACCGTGACCCCGAAGGCCAGCGCGAAGGCCCAGGCGACGAGGGCCGCCGAGGACGCCGTCGCCGCGGAGAAGGCCGCCGCCCGCAAGGCCGCTGCCAAGAAGGCCGCCGCCACCCGCGCGGCCAAGAAGACGTCGGCTGCCGCCAAGGCCAGCTGACCATCCTGGGGGGGAGAAGATCCCAGGTTGATATGAAACAGCTGCCCGCTCTCCGGAACGCCGGGGAGCGGGCAGTTGTTCGTCTCCCGGCCGGGCTCGGCCGGCGGAGTCGGGCTCAGCCGCGGTAGACGACGACCTTGTCGCCCACCCGGATCCGCTTGTAGATCCAGGCGATCCCGCTCCAGCTGCGGATGTTGACGCAGCCGTGGCTACAGCCGTAGTAGCCGCGCCGGGCGAAGTCGCTGGAGTAGTGCACCGCCTGGCCGCCGCTGAAGAACATCGAGTACGGCATCGGGCTGTGGTAGATCGTCGACACCCAGTGCCGGTTCTTCCGGAAGACGTGGAACGTGCCGTTGCGGGTCGGCGTGCGGTAGCAGCCGAAGCGGGCGCTGACGGTCTTGCGGATCTTGCCGTTCTGGACGAAGTACAGCTTGCGCTTGGACTTGCTGATGCACAACACGCGCCCCTTGGTCTTGCAGCGCTTCGGCAGCTTCACCTTCGAGGCCGCGGCGGTGACGGTCGCCGTGCCCTCCTGGTACGTGCCGGTCGAGGCGATCGGGGCGGCCGCCGCCGGCGGGGCCAGCGGTTCACTCACCAGCGCCGCACTGATCAGGCCGAGGCCCACAGCGGTGCCGAGCAGGATGCGGATCAGGTGCTTCATGGTCTCTCCCCACGCGAGAACGACGGCCGTTCGCGATCACCGGCTGTGGGGAAGTGGCATCGGGTGCGCGCGGACCGGATCATTCTGACCCGCGATGGGGCCACTTACCAGCACTATTTCGAAAGTTCACCGACTGGGCGCTCCGGACAGGCCGCGTACGCCCTCCGGCCCGTCGGGTCGATTCACCATCCGGCCGAGCCCACTCCGCACCGTGCCGGTCGACTCCGCACCCTGCGCACAGGGTGCGGAGTCGACCTCCGGGGTGCGGCGTGAGCCCGGACCGTCGACGGCGGAGCGTTGGCCGGGTCGGGTGGACACGGGCTCGGCGTTCCGAAGCGAGGGATTTGCGAGCGAGCGGCTCAGGCGTTCTTGGCGCGCGCCCTGGTCCGGGCGCGCTCGGTGCCGGAGAGCACGACCTTGCGGATCCGGACCGCGGCCGGCGTTACCTCGATGCACTCGTCGGAGCGGCAGAACTCCAGCGCCTGCTCCAGGCTCATCAGCTTCGGCGGGATCAGCCGCTCCAGCTCGTCGCCGGTGGAGGAGCGGACGTTGGTCAGCTTCTTCTCCCGGGTCGGATTGACGTCCATGTCGTCGCTGCGCGCGTTCTCGCCGACGATCATGCCCTCGTACACGTCCGTGCCCGGGCCCACGAACAGCGTGCCGCGCTCCTGCAGGTTGAACAGGGCGTACGAGCTCACCGCACCCTTCCGGTCGGCCACCAGGGACCCGGTCGGCCGGGTCCGCAGCTCGCCGTGCCAGGGCTCGTACGCCTCGAACACGTGGTGCATCAGCCCGGTGCCGCGGGTCTCGGTGAGGAACTCGGTCCGGAAGCCGATCAGCCCGCGGGCCGGCACCAGGTATTCCATCCGGACCCAGCCGGTGCCGTGGTTCACCATCTGCTCCAGCCGGCCGCGGCGCAGCCCGAGCAGCTGGGTGACCACGCCGACGAAGTCCTCCGGGGCGTCGATCGTCAGCCGCTCGACCGGCTCGTGCACCTTGCCGTCGATCTCCCGGGTCACCACCTGCGGCTTGCCGACGGTGAGCTCGAACGACTCGCGGCGCATCATCTCGACCAGGATGGCGAGCTGCAGCTCGCCGCGGCCCTGCACCTCCCAGGTGTCGGGTCGTTCGGTCGGCAGCACCCGGATCGAGACGTTGCCGACCAGCTCGCTGTCGAGCCGGTTCTTCAGCAGCCGGGCGGTCAGGTTCTTGCCGGACTGGCCGGCCAGCGGAGAGGTGTTGATGCCGATCGTCATCGAGATCGACGGCTCGTCGACCGTGATCAACGGCAGCGGTTTCGGGTCGTTCGGGTCGGAGAGCGTCTCGCCGATGGTGATGTCGGGGATGCCGGCGATGGCCACGATGTCGCCCGGACCGGCGCTGTCGGCCGGCACCCGCTCCAGCGCGTCGGTCATCAGCAGCTCGGACAGCTTGACCGTGCGGACCGACCCATCGGCCCGGCACCAGGCGACGGCCTGGTTGCGGGTCAGCGTGCCCTCGACGACCCGGCACAGCGCGAGCCGGCCGAGATAGGGCGAGGCGTCCAGGTTCGTCACGTGGGCCTGCAGCACCGCGCCCTCGGTGTACGTCGGCGCCGGGATGGCGTCCAGGATGGTCGCGAACAGCGGCTCCAGGTCCGGGCTGTCCGGCTGCGTACCGTTGTCGGGCGCGGTCAGCGTCGCGCGGCCGGCCTTGGCCGACGCGTACACCACCGGGAAGTCCAGCACGTGGGTCTCGTCGTCCTCGAGCAGGTCGAGGAACAGCTCGTAGGTCTCCTCGACCACCTCGGCGATCCGCGCGTCGTGCCGGTCCACCTTGTTGATGACCAGCACGATCGGCAGCTGCTTCGCCAGCGCCTTGCGGAGCACGAACCGGGTCTGCGGCAGCGGGCCCTCGGAGGCGTCGACCAGCAGGAGCACGCCGTCGACCATCTCCAGCCCGCGCTCGACCTCACCGCCGAAGTCGGCGTGGCCGGGGGTGTCGATGATGTTGATGGTGACATCGCTGCCGTCGGCCGCCCGGTGCCTCACCGCGGTGTTCTTGGCGAGGATGGTGATGCCCTTCTCCCGCTCCAGGTCCATCGAGTCCATCACCCGCTTCTCGACGTCCTGGCCGACCCGGAACGCGCCCGACTGCCACAGCATCGCGTCGACCAGCGTCGTCTTGCCGTGGTCGACGTGCGCCACGATGGCGACGTTGCGGAGGTCGGTACGGGTGGGCATCAGGAACTCTTTCCAGCGGGCGGGCAACCGAACGAGTCTATCGGAGGCCGCGCGGCGGGCCCGAATCTCGCGCGACCGGGCCCCGGTCCAGACCGGCCGGCTGCCTCGACCCGCGGCCTCGTGCCGCCGCTTCACACCGCTGGCTGCCGCGCCACACCGTCTACCGGGGGTGTGTGAGGCGGGAGCCGGGGGTGTGAGGCGGGAGCCAGGGGTGTGAGGCAGGCGCCGGGGGTATGGGGTAGACGAGCGGCGAGCGGTCGCGGCGGGGCAGCCGGCATGGACTTGGGTGCTTCGTACCCTGGAACGCATTACCGACCGGCAGGAGACGCGGGTGGCAGGCGCGAACGACTGGCTCAAGGACAGCTTCCGCACCGAGTTCGACAAGCAGGCGAGCGCACTCGGCCGGTTCAACCTGGCGATCTTCGGCAAGACCGGGGTCGGCAAGTCCACCCTGATCAACGCGATCTTCGGCGAGGAGGTCGCCCGGACTGGGATCGGCGAGCCGGTCACCCGTGGCAGCCATCTCTATCTCGACCGGATCGGGCACCTCGGCATCGTCGACACCCAGGGCGTCGAGATCGGCAAGAACAGCAAGGAGATCCTGACCGACCTCAACGAGGTGATCAAGAACTCCCGCAAGCTGCCGCAGAGCGAGCAGATCCACGTCGCCTGGTATTGCGTGCGCGGGATGGACCGCCGGTTCGAGGACACCGAAGCCGACTTCGTCCGCCGGCTGAGCGAGCTGGGGCTGCCGGTGATCCTGGTCCTCACCCAGGTGCCGCGCAGCCCCGACGGCCGGTTCCACCCGGACGCGGTGATGCTGGCCGAACAGATCACGGCCCGCCGGCTGCCGATCGTGGGCGATCGGGTCTTCATGACGTACGCGAAGCCGGACGAGTTCCACGGCCAGAGCGCGTACGGCCTGAGCGAGGTTCTCGATGCCACCTTTCGCGTCGCGCCCGAAGGCGTCCACGGAGCCCTCATCGCGGCGCAAGAGATCGATCTGGAGCGGAAGGCGAAAGAGGCCCACCGGCTGATCGGGATCGCGGTGACCAGCGCGGGCGCGGCGGCCGCCACCCCGATCCCGTTCTCCGACGCCACCTTGCTGGTCCCGATCCAGCTCGGCATGATGGCCCGGATCGCGCAGCTCTACAAGATCAAGTTCGACAAGGCGGCGCTGATGGCGATCGTCTCCACCACCGCCGCCACCCAGATCGGCCGGGCCACCTTCACCGGTCTGCTGAAGATGGTGCCCGGCGCCGGCACGATCGTCGGCGGGGCGATCGGGGCCGGCGTCGCAACTACGTTCACCTTTGCGATGGGCGAGGCGTGGCTCAAGGTTTGCCAGCAGGTGCATGCCGGCAAGCTCGGCGGGATCGACGGGGCCCTGGACAACGACCAGCTGCGGGACGCATTCCTGGACGAGTTCAAGAAACGGCTGGGTCGCAAGCCGAAGGACTCGGTTTCGACCCGCTGAACGCCGTGGCGAGGCGCCCACCGGGCAGTCTCGTCTCGCCTGGTCACAGGGTCTTATCATCCGGGACGATCCCCTGGCAGCGCCGTGGCCGGGGCAATAGGTTGACTGGCGATGACCACTCCAGACGTCGGCGACCTGCTCTCCGATCAGCCGCCCCATGATCAAGTCGTGTTCGAGACGCGGTTGCGTCGTTACTGGCCCGATCTGCTTGCCGGGCTGACCGGGGCCTACCCGGGTCACGCCGTGGAGATGGCGCACCGCCTGATCCGGATCGCGGCCGAGAACTTCCGGCAGCGCCCGCCCGAACTGCGCCTGCTCGACCTGCAGCGACATGCCGATCCGCATTGGTTCCAGCACCAGCAGATGCTCGGCTATGCGACCTACACCGATCTGTTCGCCGGCGACCTGCGCGGGGTCGGGGAGAAGATCGACTACCTGTCCGACCTGGGCGTCACTTACCTACACCTGCTGCCCCTGCTCCGACCGCGGCCCGGGCCGAGCGACGGCGGCTACGCGGTGATGGACTACCGCGCGGTCCGCGACGACCTGGGCAACATCGAGGACCTGCGTGATCTGGCAACCGGGCTGCGTCGCCGCGGTATCTCGCTCACCCTCGACCTGGTGCTGAACCACGTCGCGTACGAACACCGCTGGGCAGAGCTGGCGCGCGACGGCGACGACTACTACCGCGGCTTCTTCCACCTCTTCGCCGACCGCGAGCTGCCGGATCAGTACGAGAAGTCCCTGCCCGAGGTCTTCCCCGACTTCGCCCCGGGGAACTTCACCTGGAACCACGACGCGCAGGCCTGGGTCTGGACCACGTTCAACGAATGGCAGTGGGACCTCAACTGGCACAACCCGGAGGTGTTCTACGAGTTCGCCGACCTGATCTGCTGGCTGGCGAACCTGGGCGTGGAGTGCCTGCGGCTGGACGCGATCGCGTTCATCTTCAAGCGGATGGGGACCTCCTGCCAGAACCAGCCGGAGGTGCACTCGATCACCCAGGCGCTGCGGACCGTGGCCCGGATCGCGGCGCCGGCGCTGATCTTCAAGGCGGAGGCGATCGTCGGACCGACCGACCTGGTGCCCTATCTCGGGGTCGGCCGGCACACCGGAAAGGTGTCGGACCTGGCCTACCAGAACTCGCTGATGGTGCAGATCTGGTCGGCGCTCGCGGCCAAGGACACCCGCCTGTTCTGTTCGGCCATGAACCGTTTCCCGGCGAAGCCGACGACGGCGGCCTGGGCGACGTACCTGCGCTGCCACGACGACATCGGCTGGGCGATCGACGACGGCGACGCGGCCTCGGTCGGGCTGAACGGCTTCGAGCACCGGCGGTTCCTGTCGGAGTTCTATGCCGGGCTCTATCCGATGAGCGACGCGCGGGGCGTGGTGTTCCAGGAGAACCTGGCGACCGGCGACCGCCGGATCAGCGGCACGGCGGCGTCGCTGGCCGGGATCGAGGCAGCCCTGTCCGGCGACGACGAGGCCCACCTCGACCTCGCGGTGAAGCGGCTGCAGCTGGCCCACAACCTGATGCTCGGCTTCGGTGGTCTGCCGCTGATCTGGATGGGCGACGAGCTCGCGCTGCGCAACGACTACGACTTCGTCGACGACCCGGCGAAGGCCGACGACAACCGTTGGATCCACCGGCCGCGAATGCCCTGGGACGTCGCCGAGCTCCGGCACGTCGACGGCACGCTGGAGCACCGGATCTGGCACGGGCTACGGCACAGCATCGCCGTCCGGTCGTCGCTGCCGAGCCTGCACGCGTCGGTGGAGACCGAGATCGTCGACCCGGTGAACCCGGGTGTGCTGGTGTTCATCCGACGGCACCCGGTGCAGACCCTCGTCGGCGTCTACAACATGACACCCGATCGGCAGGAGCTGGCCCGCTGGGTGATCCCGGTGGGCAACTGGGCCTGGGACGCGCTGACCGAGGACACCCCGTTGACCGACGGGCCGCTCTCGTTGGACGGCTACCAGACCCGGTGGTTCATCCAGCAGACCTGAGGCGTCCGGCGCACGTCCGTTCGGTGCAGTTCCCGTTCAGGCCCGTTCGGGCCCGTTCGGCCGGTTCAGCGCTGAACGGCCTTGAGGATGGTCGTCGCGGTGGTAACCGCGTCGGGCCGGACCGGGGTGCCCGCGTGGAGCTGGTCCTCGTGCGCCCAGAGCACGTTGCAGACCTCGCGGACGACCACCCAGTCGCGCACCCGGTCCTCGTCCAGGCCGGCGGCGTCGACGACCGCGTACAGCCGGGCGAGCAACGCCTGCCGCGGTGACGCGGCGGCCAGCACCTCGTCCCACCGGTTCCACAGCAGCGGGGCCACCTCGTAGGCCGGGTCGCCCGCCAGCGGCTTGGGGTCGATCGCCAACCACGGCTCCCGGTCGGCGGCCAGCACGTTCGCATAGTGCAGATCGGTATGGATCAGGGCCCGGTCGGTGGCCGGATCGTCGGCGAAATCCCGCAGCAGCCGCTCGGCCTGACCGACGAACCGGCGGGGGACCAGGTTGGTTCTCGACAACAGGGTCAGCCGCTCCGCCCACTCCCGGCAGAGCTCGCTGAGCCGGCGGGTCTGCGGCAGCGGCGCTCGATGCAGCCGGCGGTAGAGCCCGGCGACCACCTCGCAGGCGTCGAGCACCGGCTCCTGATTCAGGTCGCGATCGAGGTCGGCGCGTTCGAGCAGCAACGCGAACCGGCGCGGATCCGCCCGCCACAGCTGAACGGCGCCGTCGCCCTGCCACGCGCGCAGGGCAAGGTGCTCGGTCTCGGCCTCCCAGTGCGGCCAGCTGAGCTTCAGCACGCCGGCGCGGCCGTCTTCGGCCCGGACCGGCACGACCACGGCGCAACTGCCTGCGCGTGGCGGCCCGTCCACGCCGAGACGCCAATCTCCGATCAGATCGTCGAGCAGCCGGGGTGCCCGGGTCAGCCAGGCAGCCCAGGTCGGCCGTCCCGCACCGCTCGTCCGCAGCGCTGAGGGGAGATCGGCCACCTCGGAACCCTATGCGTCGGCGCCACCCGCGCCGTCCGTCCAGCGGTCGAGGCGACCGGTCGAGGCGTCAGGCGGCGGGCGGCGGCCCGTCGTAGTGCGTCTCCTGGACGTGGGTGCTGCGGCGCCGCTGGGCGTTCAACACCAGGGCCAGCACGATCACCAGCACGCCACCGACGATCAGGATGATCCCGAGCACGTCGTCGCTGACGTACGGGATGTTCACGTTCAGCGCGAACAGCAGGATCAATCCGACCACGATCAGCAAGACACCGAGCCCGATACCCATTCACGACTCCTCTCTCCGCTTGGTCGATATCCGCGCCGGTCGGACCTCAAACCGGCCGGACTAGGCTCGCGAGCCATGGACCGGGCGGGCGAGCAGGCGGCGGCGGTGGTCCGCGCGATGCTGACGGAGCTGGACCTGCCGTGGTCGGAGCAGCGGCCGGGCTTGTTCTCGGTGTCGCTGCCGGGCACGCGGAAGCTGAGCACCGAGTGCGCGCTGGAGGTGGGGACGTACGGCCTCGGGCTGCGGGCCTTCGTCGCGCGGCGACCCGACGAGAACGAGGCGGGCGTCTATCGCTGGTGCCTGGAGAAGAACCTGAAGCTGTACGGCGTCTCGTTCTGTCTCGACTCGCTCGGCGACATCTATCTGGCCGGGCGGGTGTCGCTGTCGTCGGTGACGCCGGCGGAGGTCGACCGGCTGCTCGGCGCCGTGGCCGAGACCTCCGACGACAGCTTCAACACCATCCTCGAGCTCGGCTTCGCCGAGAGCATCCGGCGTGAGTGGGTCTGGCGCCGATCCCGCGGTGAGTCCACCGCCAACCTGGCCGCGTTCACTCATCTGGACCCAGGCCCGGCCTGATCTCGCGGACGAAATCGTGAACGGCCTCGGTGCGGTGACGCGGTTCGGACCGACGAGCGCGCGTAACGCGGGACCACTAGGCTCAGCCGCATGTCGACCTTGATCCTGTTGCGGCACGGCGAGAGCCAGTGGAACGCCAAGAATCTGTTCACCGGCTGGGTGGACGTGGACGTCAACGAGAAGGGGGCGGCCGAGGCGAAGCGCGGTGGGGAACTGCTCGCCGAGAGCGGTCTGCTGCCCGACGTCGTCCATACCTCGGTGCTGCGGCGCGCCATCAACACCGCCCAGATCGCGCTCGGCGCGTGTGACCGGCACTGGATCGAGACCAAGCGCTCGTGGCGGCTGAACGAGCGCCACTACGGTGCCCTGCAGGGCAAGGACAAGGCCGCCACGCTCGCCGAGTTCGGCGAGGAGCAGTTCATGATCTGGCGCCGCTCGTACGACACCCCGCCGCCGCCGATCGACGCCGGCAGTGAGTTCGACAACTTCTCCGACCCCCGGTACGCGGGAGTACCGAGCGAGATCCGCCCGCGCACCGAGTGCCTGAAGGACGTGCTGGAGCGGGCGCTGCCGTATTGGTACGACCAGATCGTGCCCGACCTGCGGGCGAGCAAGGTGACGCTGATCGCCGCCCACGGCAACTCGCTCCGGGCGATCGTCAAGCACCTCGACCAGATGAGCGACGACGCGGTGGTCGGGCTGAACATCCCGACCGGCATCCCGCTGCACTACGACCTGGACGAGGACATGAAGCCGACCGGACCGGCCGCCTACCTCGACCCCGAGGCTGCCGCCGCGTCCATCGAGGCGGTCAAGAACCAGGGCAAGAAGTAGCGGTTCCCCGCGCACGCCGATCTGCCGGGGCCGCGCCGACCGCTCGCCCCGGCAGATCGTGCGTCTTCGCGCGGTTTCGACCCACTTCGCGCGGTTTCGACCCACTTCGCGCGTGAACCTTCACGCGCGAACTGGGGTCAAAGCGAGCGAAGATGCCTCGGGAGTGGCGGGGAAGTGCCGGGTGGTGGGGCGGGGCACCCGTCCAGGCCGGGTCAGACCGGTGCCGACAGCGCGCGCGACAGGCGCGCGCCCGGGGTCGGGCAGCGTCAGGGCTGGGGCCAGTACTCGTGCTCGGGGAACTCGCCGGTGACGACGTAGATGATCCGGCGGGCCATCGAGGCGGCATGGTCGGCGATCCGCTCGTAGTAGCGGCCCAGCAGGGCGACGTCGACGGCGGCCTCGACCCCGTACGGCCAGTCGTCACCGAGCAGCACCCGGAACTGGGTCCGGCGCAGCTCGTCCATCTCCTGGTCGCGGTCGCGCAGCTCTTCCGCACTCTGCACGTTGCGATCGTGCAGGGTCTGGCCGGCGGCGATCACCATCTTCTCGGCGACGTCGCCCATCCGGACGAAGCTCGGCCGGAGCGTTTCGGGCACGGCGGACTCGGGATAGCGCAGCCGGGCGATCTTGGCGATGTGCGCGGCGAGGTCGCCCATCCGCTCGAGCTCGGCGACCATCCGCAGGCTGGCCACGATGATCCGCAGCTCGCCGGCCACCGGTGCCTGCAGGGCCAGCAGGTCGAACGCCCGCCGCTCGATGTCGGACTGCTTCAGATCGAGCTGATCGTCGGCCGAGATCACCTGCTCGGCGAGGTGCAGGTCGGACTCGAGTAGCGCGGTGGTCGCCGAGCGAACCGCGGTCGACACCTCCTGGGCCATCTGGGCGAGGTCGAGCAGGACATCGTCCAACTGCTCCCGATAGAGCTCACGCATCGATCAGATCCTGTCCTCGCTGGTTCACGTCCGGGCCCGTTTCCGGCCCGGGGCCGAGTCAACCCTAGGTCGGGTGTGCGGGCCGGGGCCATGGGCTCGATGAACGCGACGTGAACAAGTATCGAACACCTCGGCTCGGATCGCGCGTGCGCGACCCCCGAGCTGGTCGAACCGGTCCGCGGCGCCACCTAGGATCACCACTGTGGACGCCACGACCATCGTGCTGCTGATCGCGGCGCTTGCCGTCGGCGTGGTGGTCGGTGCCCTGGTGGCCCGTCGGCGTCCGACGCCGAGCGAGGTGGACGACCCGTTCGCCCAGCCCGAGCCGTCGGTGCCCGAGGGCGTTGCCGAGGTGCTCGCCATGCACGGCTCGGCGGGCGTCGTGGTCGGACCGCACGACGAGGTGTTGACGAGCACCGAGGCGGCCCGCCACCTCGGCCTGGTCCGCGGTTCGCGGATCCTGGTGCCGGAGCTGCTTGACCTGGTCCGGGACGTACGTCGGCAGCGGCACCCCCGAACGCAGGACCTCGAGCTGCGCCGCGGGCCGCGGGCGGCGACGACGTACCTCGTGCTGCGGGTCGCGCCCCTGGACGACGACCTGATCGTCCTGCTCGCCGACGACCAGACCACCGCCCGGCGGGTGGAGGAGACCAGACGGGACTTCATCGCGAACACCAGCCACGAGCTGAAGACGCCGATCGGGGCGATCGGACTGCTCGCGGAGGCCGTCGAGGACGCCGCCGAGGACCCGCAGGCCGTTCGCCGCTTCGCGGCCAGGATGGGGATCGAGTCCGCCCGGCTGGCGGATCTGGTCAGCCAGATCATCGAGCTGTCCCGGCTGCAGTCGGACAATCCGCTGACCAGGCCCGAGGTCGTCGAGGTCGACGAGGTGCTGGCCGAGGCGGTCGACCGGAGCCGGGTGGACGCGGACCGCAACAACGTCTCTCTCGCGATCGCCGGCACGCCCGGCTGCCGGGTGCTCGGCAGCGCGCGTCAGCTCGCGGTCGCGGTCGGCAACCTGGTCGAGAACGCCGTCGTCTACTCCGACTCCGGTGCCCGGGTGACCGTCGCCGCGCACGTCGACAGCCGGGCCGACGACGACTACGTCGAGATCACCGTCTCCGACAACGGCATCGGGATCCCGTCGGCCGAGCACGCCCGGATCTTCGAACGGTTCTATCGGGTCGACTACGCCCGCAGCCGCGCCAACGGTGGCACCGGCCTCGGACTGTCGATCGTGTCGCACATCGCGGCCGCGCACGGCGGCGAGGTCTCGGTCTGGAGCCAGCCGGGCCGGGGATCCACCTTCACCCTCCGACTTCCCGCCCAGCTGGGCGCCGGGGCCGCGACCAGCGGCGGCCCGGACTCTGCCCCGAACGACGAGCCTCGGCCGGAGCGCCGGAACGAGGATCATGATCATCAGGAGCTCATCGGATGACCCGCGTGCTGGTCGTGGAGGACGAGGATTCCTACCGCGACGCGTTGGCCTACATGCTCGGCAGGGAAGGCTTCGAGGTGGTCCAGGCGGCCGACGGTGCCGCCGGTCTCGCTGAGTACGACCGGGTCGGCGCCGACATCGTGCTGCTCGACGTGATGATGCCCGGGCTCAGCGGCAATGAGGTCTGCCGCCAGCTGCGGCTGCGCGGCTCGGTGCCGGTGATCATGGTCACCGCGCGCGACTCGGAGGTGGACAAGGTGGTCGGGCTCGAGCTCGGCGCCGACGACTACGTGACCAAGCCGTTCAGCCACCGTGAGCTGGTGGCCCGGATCCGAGCCGTGCTGCGTCGCGGCCAGGACACGGAGCTGGTGCCGGACGTGATCGAGGCCGACGGCGTCCGGATGGACGTCGAGCGGCACGAGGTGAGCGTCGACGGCCGCCGGGTCCAGCTGGCGCTGAAGGAGTTCGAGCTGTTGGAGATGCTGCTCCGCAACGCCGGCCGGGTGATGACCCGCGGCCAGCTGATCGACCGGATCTGGGGAGCCGACTACGTCGGCGACACCAAGACCCTCGACGTCCACATCAAGCGGTTGCGCACCAAGATCGAGGCCGACCCGGCCCAGCCGACCCATCTGGTCACGGTGCGCGGCCTGGGCTACAAGTTCGACGGCTGAGCCACTGCGGCGTCGAAAACCAGGGGCCCCGGCCTCGGCCGGTGGGTAGCCTGGCCGTCATCCCGACCGCGAGGTCGGCATGCTGCAGACCGTGACAGGGCAGCACTGACGCGAGACCGACGCGGGAGGGTCCGCCATGCCCGGCACCGAACGGCCGCTGGCGCCGCTCGAGATCGCCTGTGACGAGTCCGGGTTCACCGGCACCAGCCTGGCCGAACACGGCACCGTCTTCTGCCACGCGAGCCTGCTGGTCGAGCCCGCCGCCGCCGACGACCTGGTGGCCCGGGTCCGGGCCGAAACCGGCTCCACCACCGGCGAGCTCAAGGCGCAGCGCCTGTTCCGTCCGCGGGCGCGCCCGACGCTGCGCCGGCTGCTCGATCCGCTCGCCGGCCTGCCCGACCGGGCGTACGTCCAGCTCACCGATACCCGGCGGTTCCTGCTGGCGCGGATCCTGGAGGTGCTGCTCGACGACGATGCCCCGTCGGCACTGGACCTGCCCGGGCGCTGCGAACCGGTCCGCACGATGGTCGCCACCCTGGCGGCCGGTGGGCCGATCTGGTTCGGCGAGCCGGGTTGGCGACGGTTCCTCCGCCGGGGCGCGGACGTGCTGCGGCTCGGCGGCCGGCACACGTCGCCGTACGCCCTCGAGCGGTTCGGCGAGGCCCTGGACGACCTCCGGCACCGGCCGGCCCCGGCAACCGCCCGGACGGTGCTGGATCTGCTGGACGCCGAGCGGGCGATCGGCCGGCTGGGCGACCGCGCCCGGTCTCGAGCCTGGCCCCGGCCGCTGCTGGAGCCGCTGATCCCGGCCGTGGCCCGCGCGGCCCTGCACTGGGCGCCGCCGGGTGGCGAGCTGCGGGTCGTGCATGACGAGCAGTCGGTGCTGACGCCCGGCCGGATCGACCAGCTCGCCGCCGGGTTGCGGGCGGACCGTCCCGGCACCCGGCTGGCGCTGGTCCGGGTGGACTCCGCCCTGGATGCGCGGGTCCAGCTCGCCGATCTGATGGCCGGGATCGCGCGCCGCGCCGCGGCGGGTGTCCTGCTCGGCAAGCCCGATCCCGAGCTGGTGGCACTGGTCGAGCCGCTGATCGAGCCGGGCGGGAGACTGACCGGCGGCTACGGGCTGACCGGCGACGACGGCGCCCCGCAGACGCTCCGCGTCCCGCCCGGACGTACGCATCCCGCGGGCCGCGACTGACGACTACAGTGTCCGCGTGACCGGCGAGATCACCGTCTTCTCAGGCACTGCTCATCCGGCGTTCGCCGAGGAGATGTGCCGGATCCTCGGCGTCGAGCTGAGCCATTCCCGGACCACCCGGTTCAGCAACGACTGCCTTCAGGTCCAGCTCCGTGCGAACTGCCGCCAGCGCGACGTCTACATCGTCCAGCCGCTGGTGCCGCCGGTGCAGGACAACCTGTTCGAGCTGCTGCTGATGCTGGACGCCGCCCGGGGCGCGACCGCGGCGCACATCACCGCGGTCATCCCGCACTACGCGTACGCACGCTCGGACAAGAAGGACGCGCCCCGGATCTCCATCGGCGGCCGGCTGGTCGCGGACATGTTGTCCGAGGCCGGCGCCACCCGGGTGCTCACGATGGACCTGCACTCGCCCCAGGTGCACGGCTTCTTCTCGGTCCCGGTCGACCACCTGAACGCGGTGAACGAGCTGGCCGGTCACTTCCGCGGCCGGGACCTGAGCAAGACGGTGGTCGTCTCGCCCGACCTGGGCAACGCGAAGATGGCCAATCACATGGCTCGGATGCTGGGCGTGCCCGTGGCGGTCGGTGCGAAGCAGCGGCTCGCCGACGATCGGGTGGTCATCGACCGGATCGTGGGTGACGTCGCCGGCCGGGACGTGATCGTGCTGGACGACGAGATCGCCACGGCCGGCTCGATCATCGAGCTGCTGCGCAAGCTGCGCGAGGAGGGGGTGGGGGAGGTCAGCCTCGCCTGCACCCACGGACTGTTCACCGGCCCGGCGATCGAGCGGCTCAAGCAGGAACCCGATATCGCCGAGATCGTGACCACCGACACCGTGCCGCTGCCGCCGGAGAAGCAGCTGCCCAACATCGTCGTGCGCTCGGTCGCGCCGCTGTTCGCCGAGGCGGTCCGGCGGACGAATCTGGGCGAGTCGGTGAGCAGCCTGTTCAGCAGCGAGGAGACCTACGGCTAGGTCACGCCCGCTCGATCGGCTCAGCTGCTGGACGACGCCGACGGCGACGGGCTGACGGTGACGTAGGCCGGGTGGTTCGCGTCGACGACCGGGACCTGCAGGGTGGACTGGCCGGCGGAGCTGAACTCGAGGGTCAGATCGACGGTGTTGCCCGGGGTCAGGCCCTCGCCCTTGACGGTCACGAAGGCCGGGGAGTCGGTGAGCACGACCGCCGTGCCGTTGGCGAGCGCCACCGGCTTCGGGAAGGTGAATGTCAGTTCGCCGCCGTTGGACCCGTCGGGCTTGATCACCGTGCCGGAGGCGCCGACGAGCGCGTCCTGGTCCGGCGAGGACATGCTGGCGCTCAGGAAGCCCTCGCCGTCGGTGCGGCTGAGGATCATCAGGTTGCGCACGTGCACCGAGCCGACGTCGAGGTTGACCCCGTCCGCCGGGGTGTACGGCAGGTTCGTCTGGGCGTTGAAGCCGCAGGCGGACAGCACGAGGCCCAGCACGAACGTCAGTGCCAGCCCGGGGGCCAGCCAACGACGTCCGGTACGGCGGTTGCGACGCGAGATCACAGCCACGATGTCGACTCCCTTGCTGTCTGCCGGATTGCCGCGCCCCGCATCGACGAGGGTCGGTGCGAGACGGTCAGGGATGAGCCTAGCGAGTCGGCTCCGCTCCGTGCAGATGCCCGTGCCCGGTGCCGCGGGAATCGTGGCGGGGTCACAGCCGACGCATACTCTGGGGGCGTTTGTCAAGCCGTGCGGGACCCTGGTTATGGCCTCTGGCTAGCACAAACGGCGCCAGGGGTGTCCCTGAGAGCGTGCTAAACTAGGAGACCGCGAAAGGGGTACAAAACAATATGACCTTCACAGTCGGCGAAACGGTGGTCTACCCCAATCATGGGGCCGCTGTCATCGAGGACATCGAAACTCGTCAGATCAAGGGTGAAGACAAGATCTATCTGGTCTTGCGGATCGTGGGCCAGACCGATCTCGTTGTGCGCGTCCCGGCCTGCAACCTCGACCTCGTCGGCGTCCGTGACGTCGTCGACGCCGACGGTCTGGAGCGGGTGTTCAACGTGCTGCGGGCACCGCACACCGAGGAGCCGACCAACTGGTCGCGTCGCTACAAGGCAAACCTGGAGAAGCTGCACTCCGGGAACGTGATGAAGGTCGCCGAGGTCGTTCGCGATCTCTGGCGTCGCGAGCGTGAGCGTGGCCTGTCCGCCGGTGAGAAGCGGATGCTGGCCAAGGCGCGTCAGATCCTCGTCTCCGAGCTCGCCCTCGCGGAGCGGGTCGAGGAGGACAAGGCGGAGATCTTGCTGGACGAGGTTCTCGCCTCCTGAGCCCGCACCCGCCGAACCCCGGCACGCGTTCGCTGCCGCAGTGAACGTACGGGTCGGGATCGGCACCGATGTCCATCGACTGGAGCCCGGTCACCCGATGACGGTGGCCGGGCTCGAGTTCGTCCAGGAGCCGGTCGGGCCGGTCGGGCACTCCGACGGCGACGTGGCGGCCCATGCCGCGTGCGACGCCCTGCTGAGCGCCGCCGGGCTGGGTGACCTCGGCAGCAACTTCGGGACCAGCGAGCCGGAGTGGGCCGGTGCGCCCGGGACCGCCTTCCTGACCGAGACCGCCCGGCGGGTCCGGGCCGCTGGGTTCGAGATCGGCAACGTCGCGGTGCAGGTGATCGGCAACCGGCCCCGGTTGGGTCCCCGCCGGGCCGAGGCCGAGCGCGTGCTGTCCGCCGCGGTCGGCGCCCCGGTCACGGTGTCGGCGACCACCACCGACGGGCTCGGGCTGACCGGCCGCGGCGAGGGCATCGCCGCGATCGCCACCGCACTGCTGCACTGACCCCTCCCGCCGGCTGTCTCGCCCCAGGGTGAACTCGGATCCCCTGTACGTCCTCGGATCCCGTGTATCGGATCCGAACTCGCACAGAGGATCCGAGTTCGCGTACGGGATCCGAACTCGCGCAGGGGATCCGAGATCCTGGCGATCCGGGGGCCGGGAGAGCCGGGGGAGGGTGTTCAGAGGCGGTGGGCCAGGCCGAGCCAGTCGGTGCGGCGCAGGATCTCGCGAGCCGCCTCGCGGGGAGAGGACCGATCGGTGTCGATCCAGACGTCGCCCAGCGCCGCCCGCTGCTGCGCCGCCGCCTCGGCAGTGGCTCGTACGGCGACCTCGTGCAGCACATCGGCCGGCTGTCCGGCCAACGCGTCCCCGGCGATCGGCGGTCCGAGACCCCGCCCGCGCAGGGCGACCCGCTCGGCGAACCGGTCGGGGCCCGCGTGCAGCCGGCACACGGCGATCGACGCCTCCGGCATGGCCGCGGCGTAGCGGGCCCGCGTCTCGGCCGAGTCGAGCGACCCGACGACCAACAGGCCCCGCGCGCCGTCGGCCCGGAAGTTGGCCCAGACGGCGGCGAGGTTGCGCGCCGTCAGTCCATGGTTCCCGGCATCGTCCTCGCCGGTCGGCCGGAGGAAGCCGATCTGCTGCAGATCGACGAACGCGCAGCGTACGCCGAGGCTGCGGATCTGCTCGTACAGCTGCCAGCCGACCGTGGACTTGCCGACCCCGGTGGCACCGCACAGCCACAGCACCGGACCCGCGGTCGAGGCTGCTCGGCCGGACAACGGCAGCGCGGCGTCGCCGGCGAACTCGACCGGGCCGGCCTTGGCCGCGAAGGGCCAATCACCGCTGTGCTGGCGGACCAGCTCCACGGCCTGCTCGACCGTGGTGCCGGTCGTGTCCAGCACCGCGCCGGGCAGCCCGTCCAGCTGGGCGGCGTAGCGGAGCACGTGCTCGACGTCGTCGTCCGGTCGGGCGCGGGCGCGCAGCCGCCGGGCCAGCTCCGCGGGATCGACCCGGAGCCGCAGGCTGGTCAACGCGGCCGCGGGCAGCAACTCCACGTCGATCCCGCGCCGTGCGTCGACGACGCCCGACACGACGACGCCGGCGGCGCCGGCCGCCGCGAACACCGGCAGCAGGTCGTTGAGATTCCGGGCCTGCAGCCGGTGCCGGCCGTAGTCCCCGCGAGGTTCGGGCGCCCAGCTGTCCGGAGTCGGCGTCGCGTAGCACATGCCCACCTGGTCGAGGTCGACGTACCCCACCCGGACGTCGCGGGCGAGCCGGTCGAACAGCTCCCAGCCCAGCGTGGACTTGCCGGCCCCCGGCGGACCGGTCAGCCACAGCACGGGCAGCCGGCGCTCGGCCATCGGCCGGCCGGACGTCAACGGACCTGGCTCGCCGGGGCGCTGAACGTGTTGCACTTGCCGACGTCGCTGGTGCCCAGCCCGGTATTGCCCCAATAGACCCGGCTGCGGGCCAGCCCGTGGCTGGCCTCGACCTTCGGGTTGCCGGTCAGCGTGTCGTCGCCGACCGCCTTGTAGGTCGCCAGGATGCCGGCGACGTCGGACTGCTGGATGCCGAGCGAGACCGACACCGACCGCATGAACATGCCCGAGAAGCAGTCGGCCTGGGTCTCCGACCGGCGGCTGAACAGCAGCTCGGTGGACTTCTCGCCGGACAGCTGACCAAGGGCGGCCGAGGAGATCAAGATCCCCGTTCGGCCCTGCAGCGCGTGGCCGAACTCGTGCGCCATCACCACGTCCGCGGCCCACTTGTCCTCGGCGACGATGGTGACGTACTTCGGCAGCTGGTTGCTGAAGTAGACCTGCTGATCGGCGCTGCAATAGAACGCGTTCACGTCGCTGGTGCCGCACTTGGTGGTGATCTCGTCGCCGTAGATGGTCACGCTCGGCCGGACGATCTGGAAGCCGGCCTTGGTGACCGGCGGCTGCCAGACCCGGATCAGGCACTCCATCAAGCCGTCGAAGTGTGCGGCGAGCTGCTTGTCGCTGGCAGTGGCGACGTTGATCGGGCGACTGTTGCAGCGCACCGGGGCCGGGGTGGTCTGGTCGTAGAACGGGTTCGCGGTGAGGAACGCCTCGGCCTCGGCCTCGGTCTTCGGCTGGGGGATCGGCGGCGGCGAGGTGTCCGGCGGCGGCACCTTGAAGTTGTCGTTCTGGTAGCTGACCTCGCTGCCGGCGCCCGTGGCGAGGTTGGTGATCACCAGACCGGCGATCGCGAGCAGACACAGCCCGATCATGCCGAGCAGCACGGTCCTCAGCGGGTTGCGTCGAGGCGGCCCCGGCATTTGCGGCGCCGGACCGTACTGCGGCAGCCCGGGCTGGGCGCCGCCGAAGCCGGCGCCCATCGGCGGTCGCCCGAAGGCTTGCGGGGCGTACGTCGCCATGCCCGGCTGCGGCGTGGGGCCGTACGCCGGTGGCCGGTTGGACCAACCGCCGCTTCCCCACTGCTGCGCCGTCACCTGCCAAACCCTAATAGAGAGCCGGGGCGGGCCGACCCGGTATGGGAGGCTTGTGCCCGTGGCCGACACGACTTCACCCAGCCGCGCCGCCACGGCGCACCGGCGCGTTCGAGTCCGACGGACCGGGGCGTTCACCATCCTGGCGATGCTGGCCGCCGCGGCGGCGCTGCTGATCGGGCCGCTGAGCCTGCCGGCCGCTGCCGAGGGTACGGCGTCGGTGTTCGACGCCAAGGCGGAGCTGGCGGCCGACGGCGCGCTGCGCGTCCAGCAGACCATCACCTTCGCCGGGACCGCCCCGGCGAACGTGTCCCAGACGTTCGAGCTGCGCCAGAACATCGTCGGGCAGCGGCAGTACGTGATGCAGCTGTCGGACGTGACCGCCTCGATCGGCGGGCAGACGGTCGCCCCGACGCAGAGCGACCACGACCGCTTCCGCACCGTCACCGTCGCCACCGGCGGGGCGAACGTCGTGTCGATGTCCTACACCGTCACCGGAGCGGTCCGGACCATCGACTCGGGTACGGCGCTGCAGTGGCCCCTGCTCCAAGGGTTGAGCGCCCAGGTGAACGAGTTCACCGGCACGGTCCGGCTGCCGGCGGCGTTCAACTATCTCGAGTGCAATGCCGGCAGCCCGAACTCGCCGGTGCCCTGCCGGGTCGCCACCGGCGGGACCGGCGAGGTGCCGCTGCCGACGTTCCGCGACGGGCCGCTCGGCGAGGGACAGATCGTCGCGGTCGACATCGGCTTCGCGCCCGGTGCGGTGCCGGCGAACGAGCAGATCAAGGAACTGTGGACGGTCGGCCGAGCCTTCTCGGCCAAGCCGCTGCCGCTCGGGATCGCCCTCGGGCTGCTGGTGCTGGGTGGGCTCGGCCTGCTGGCCATGCATCGCCAGGCCGGCCGCGACGCCACCGCCGGCGAGCCGGCCCGAGCGGGCCAGTTCGTCCCGGTCGGCGCCGGCCAGACCGAGTTCCGCGTGGTCGGCGAGGTGCGACCGGGCGAGATCGGCACCCTGGTCGACGAGCGGGTCGACCCGATCGACGTGACCGCGTCGCTGCTCGACCTGGCCGTCCGCGGACACCTGCTGATCACCGAGCTGCCCAGGGCCTCGGCGTACGCCCGGACGGACTGGGAGCTCACCCGGCTCGCCGGACCGGACGCGCTGCAGTCGTACGAGCAGCTGTTGCTGGACACCATCGCGCCGGTCGGCGGCATCGTCCGGGTCTCCGAGCTCGCCGGCCGGGTCCAGGACTCGATCGGGGCCATCCAGGACAAGCTGTACGACGAGATGGTCGGCCACGGCTGGTACGAGCGGCGGCCGGACTCGACCCGCAGTCGCTGGACGCGGCTGGGGTTGATCGGGATCGCCGCGGCGGTCGTGATCACCGCGCTGCTCGCGTTGCTGACCGAGTTCGGCCTGGTCGGGATCGCGCTGATCGCGCTGGCCCTCGGGCTGATGTTCGTCGCGCAGGAGATGCCGTCGCGGACGCCGAAGGGTGCCGCGCTGCTGGCCGGGCTCGGCGCCCTGCGGTCGGACCTGATGAGTCACCCGACCGATCAGATGCCGCCCGGGGCCGAGTTGCGGGAGATCTCGGAGGTGCTGCCGTACGCGGTGGTGCTCGGCGGTGCCGACCGCTGGCTGGACGCGCTGGTGGCGGCGGACGACGACGCGGACGCGGACTCGACCGACCTGACCTGGTATCACGGTCCGGCCGACTGGCACCTACGGGACCTGCCGGACTCCCTCCGCAACTTCATCACCACCGTGTCCGGCCTGCTGTTCGCCCGCTGATCGTCCCGGTCGGGCGCCGAGTCGGTCGAGGCCTCTCCGGCCGAACTGGGGGCGGGTCAGCTGAGGTTCTGCAGCGGGTGACCGTGGTCGGCGCAGCCCTGGACGAGCGTCCTGCGGGCGTCGGGCGGCAGATCCTTCGGACTCGACGCCCGCAGCCCCTTGATCGCGGTCTCAAGCCACGCCTGCGGCTGCGGGTCCAACTGGCCCGAGTCGCGGATGGTCTCCAGCCCCTTGATGGTCGCGTCCTTGGCGGTGCCGCTGCCGGAGATGGCGGCGTCCAGCGCCGGGCAGCCCAGCCGGTACGCGTCCTCGGTGTTCGCCGCATCGGCCGAGCAGGCCCCGAGCCCGGCCGCGAGAGCTCCCGCGGCGAGCAGGGCAGCCAGCCGCCGGGCGGTGCGCGACGGGCGAGAGACCTGGACAGTGGCCACGGGCATGCGAATCAGGGTAGATAGGCCGCGGCTATGAGCCGGCTGTGACGCCCGGCCGCGGCTGACCGTCCGCGCTGCCGCCCCGGGCAACCGCGCTCGTACTCCCTCCGCGAAACTGTGCGGCTGTTGCAGCGACACGCCGGTGCCGCGTGCAACAGCTGCACAGTTTCCGGAGGACGTGCGCGGAGCCGGCCGTGACAGAGGGACGGCCGGCGCCGAGCAGGCGGCCCGGCCTAGAGCTGGAGGCCGGGGTAGAGGGGGTTGGCGTCGAGCAGCTCGGCTGCAGCGGACTTGGTGGCGTCGGCCAGCCCGTCGGCGAGGGTGTACTTCGCCTTGCCCGGCTGGCCGGTGCTCGCGGTCACCGGGGTCGTGCCCTTGAGCACGCCGACGATCAGGTCCGCCACCCGGTCGAACTCGGCCGCCCCGAAGCCGCGGGTGGTCAGCGCCGGCGTGCCGATCCGGACGCCGGAGGTGTACCAGGCGCCGTTCGGGTCGTTCGGCACCGCGTTCCGGTTGGTGACGATGCCGGAGTCCAGCAGCGCCGACTCGGCCTGCCGACCGGTGAGTCCGAAGCCGGACACGTCGATCAGCACGAGGTGGTTGTCGGTGCCGTCGGTGACCAGCTTCGCGCCGCGCTTCTTCAGACCCTCGGCCAGCGTCTGGGCGTTGTCGGCGACCGCCTCGGCGTACGTCCGGAAGGCCGGCGTGCGTGCCTCCGCCAGGGCGACCGCCTTGGCCGCCATCACGTGGCCGAGCGGACCGCCGAGGACCAACGGGCAGCCGCGATCGACACTCGGCGCGTACTCCTCAGTGGCCAGCACCAGGCCGCCGCGCGGGCCGCGCAGCGACTTGTGCGTGGTGGAGGTGACGATGTGCGCGTGCGGCACCGGGTCCTCGTTGCCGGTGAACACCTTGCCGGCGACCAGGCCGGCGAAGTGCGCCATGTCGACCATCAGGGTGGCGCCCACCTCGTCGGCGATCTCGCGCATCTTCGCGAAGTCGATCCGCCGCGGATACGCCGAGTAACCGGCGATCAGGATCAGCGGCTTGAACTCCCGGGCCGCGGCGGCGACCTGGTCGTAGTCCAGTAGCTGGGTCGTCGGGTCGGTCCCGTAGCTGCGCTGGTGGAACATCTTCCCGGAGATGTTCGGCCGGAAGCCGTGGGTCAGGTGGCCGCCGGCGTCGAGCGACATCCCCAGCGCGCGCTGGTTGCCGAACTTGTGCCGGAGGACCTCCCACTGCTCCTCGGTCAGGTCGTTCACGTTCTTCGCGCCGAGCTCGGCCAGCTCGGGCGACTCGACCCGGTGGGCCAGGATCGACCAGAACGCGACCAGGTTCGCGTCGATGCCGGAGTGCGGCTGGGCGTATGCGTACTCCGCACCGAACAGTTCACGGGCGTGCTCGGCCGCGAGCGACTCGACGGTGTCGATGTTCTGGCAGCCGGCGTAGAAGCGGTGACCGACCGTCCCCTCGGCGTACTTGTCCGACAGCCAGGTGCCCATGGTGAGCAGCACGGCCGGCGAGGCGTAGTTCTCCGAGGCGATCAGCTTCAGCGAGGCGCGCTGGTCGGCCAGCTCGGCCCGGGTGGCGTCGGCGATCCGCGGCTCGACCGACTCGATCACGCTGAGCGCGGCGCGGTAGGCCTCGGAGGCGGTGGCGGAGTAGTCGACGGCGGGAGCGGCCTGAGGGAGATCGGACTGCGCGAGGGTGTCGGTCACCGGCCAGATGTTACCCGCGCCCGGCTTCCGGCCCACTGGGTTTCAATCGGTGACGCGAATCCGCCACTCGAATGCTCCGAGAGCCCGAATCGGGCCCGGAATGGCGATCGAGCGGCAGAAACGCGTCAAACAGGCCGGCTCAGCGGCGGCGGGCGATCTCGTACAGCGCGATGCCGGCGGCGACGCCGGCGTTCAGGGACTCGACCTCGCCGGCCATCGGAATCGCCGCCAGGGTGTCGCAGCGCTCCCGGACCAACCGCGACAGGCCGGCCCCCTCGCTGCCGACCACCAGCACCAACGGACCCGACGCCTCGGCCAGGTCGGCGATGTCGACGTCGCTGCGCCCGTCCAGACCCACCAGGAACAGGCCGGCGTCGGCGTACGACGTCAGGGTCCGGTTGAGGTTCGTGGCCCGGGCCACCGGCAGCCGGGCGGCCGCTCCGGCCGAGGTCTTCCACGCGGCGGCTGTCATCCCGGCCGAACGCCGTTCCGGGATCAGGACGCCGTGCGCCCCGAACGCCGCTGCCGAGCGGATGATCGCGCCCAGGTTGCGCGGGTCGGTAACCGAGTCGAGGGCCACGATCAGCGGCTCGCCGTCGGCGGCGAGGGCCGCGGCCAGCAGATCGTCGGGGTGGGCGTACTCGTAGTCCTCCAGTCGCAGCGCCACCCCCTGGTGCACCGCCCCGCCAGTCATCCGGTCCAGCTCGGCCCGGGTCACCTCGAGCAGCGGCGTACGTCCCTCGGCCGCCAGCTTGAGGATGTCGCGGAGCCGGTCGTCGCGCTCGGCTCCCTCGGCGACGTACGCGGTCTTGATCGGAACGCCGGCGGTCATCGCCTCCAGCACGGGGTTTCGGCCGGCCACCCACTCCGGCCCGGTGCCCGGCCGCCCGGTCCGGGTGCCGCCACCACGGCCGGTGGACGAGCGCGCCGGCGCGCCCTTCTTGGCGGCGGCTCGTTTCGATTTGTGTGCCGGATGGTACGGCCGGTCCTCGGCCTTCGGCGTCGGTCCCTTGCCCTCCAGCCCGCGACGGACGCGGCCGCCGGAGCCGGCGGTGTTCCCCTTGCCGCGCTTGCGGACCGCGCCCTGGCGCTGGCTGTTCCCGGCCATCAGGCCTCCGACCTGTCGGTCCGCAGCGACCACTTCGGGCCCTGCGGGGTGTCTGCGATCTCGACGCCGAGCTGCGCCAGCGATGCCCGGATCGCGTCGGCGGCGGCGTAGTCCTTGCGGGCCCGGGCGTCGGCCCGCTGCTTCAACAGCTCCGAGATCAGGCCGTCGACGGCCTCGGCCAGCTGCCGGTCCGCACCGCCGCCGCGGGCCCAGATCGGGTCGCGATCGTCGAGGCCGAGCACGCCGAGCATGCCGCGGACGGCGCCGAGCTGCGTCGCGACGTCGTCGACGTCGCCTGCCTCCAGTGCCCGGTTGCCCTCCTTGACCGCCGCATACAGCACCGCGACCGCGGCCGGCGTGCCCAGGTCGTCGTTCATGGCGGCGCCGAACGCGTCCGGCAGCCAGTCCGGCGCGTCGCCGACCGCGTCCACGGCGCGGCCGACGAAGCTGTCGATCCGATCCAGCGCCGCGGTCGCCTCGGCCAGCGAGTCGTCGGAGAACTCGATCGCCGAGCGGTAGTGCGGCGCCGCCAGATAGAAGCGCACCGCCCTGGCCGGATATCGCTTGGTCACCTCCGAGACGAGCGCGCCGTTGCCGAGCGACTTGCTCATCTTCTCCCCGGCCGCGGTGACCCAGGCGTTGTGCATCCAGTAGCGCGCGAACGCCCTTCCGGCCGCGGTTGACTGGGCCAGCTCGTTCTCGTGGTGGGGGAAGCGTAGGTCGAGTCCGCCGCCGTGGATGTCGAACTCGTCGCCGAGATACTTGCCCGCCATCGCGGAGCACTCCAGGTGCCAGCCCGGCCGGCCTCGACCCCACGGCGTGGGCCAGGAGGCGCTTTCCGGCTCCTCCGGCTTGTGCCCCTTCCACAGCGCGAAGTCCCGCGGGTCGCGCTTGCCGCGGGGATCGGCGTCCGCGGCGGGTTCCATCTCGTCCACCCGCTGTCCGGACAGGCTGCCGTACGCCGACCAGGACTTCACGTCGAAGTACACGTCGCCGGATCCGTCCGGTGCCAAGTAGGCGTGGCCGCGGTCGATCAAGATCTCGATCAGCTCCAGCATCTCGGGCACGTGCCCGGTCGCCCGCGGCTCGTAGCTGGGGGGCTCGCAGCCCAGGGCCGCGTACGCGTCGTGCAGCTCGCGCTCGAACCGGTACGCGTGCACGAACCAGGGCACGCCGGCCTCGGCCGCCTTGGCCAGGATCTTGTCGTCGATGTCGGTGACGTTGGCGATCGACAAGACGTCGTAGCCGAGGTGGGCGAGCCAGCGGCGCAGCACGTCGTAGACGACCTCGGCCCGGATGTGACCGACGTGCGGCGCTGACTGGACGGTCAACCCGCAGTGATAGATCGAGGCCTTCCCGGGTTCGACGGGAACGAAGTCACGCACACTCCGCGTCGCGGTGTCGTACAGCCGGAAGGTCACCGCTGAAGCCTATCCAAACGTCGGCGGCGGCTCGGTCGCTCAGCGAGCCTGGTCGTTCTCCGGGGCCGGCAGCGTCATCAGCCGGCGCATCACCGCGAGCCCTCGGGCCAGTGCCGCCCGCTCGTCCTCGTCGAGCTGAGCGATGTAGGGCTCGACGTTGGTGCCCATGGTCGAGCGCAGCTCGGCCAGCCGCTGGTGCCCGCGTGGGGTCAGGTCGATCATCCACGCCCGCGCGTCGGTCGGGTCGGCCGTCCGGCCGACCAGGCCGGCCGACTCCAGCCGCTTGACGTGATTCGTGATCGTCGGTTGTGAGCTCTTCTCGGCCGCGGCGAGGTCGGAGATCCGCTGCGATCCCTTGTCGGACAGCCGCGCCAAGATCCTGGCGGCCGACAGGCTCAGGTCGCTCTCGCCCTTGGGTGCCCAGCGCACGACGCGGGCGGCCGTGCTGATCAACGACTCACCCAGATCGTGCAGATCCTGGCTCATCGCGCCAGCCTAGTGGTTCCCCGCCCGGCCGCGACGGATCTGTGCCCTGAGCCTGTCGACGGGCTCGGGCCAGATCGGTGGTGTGCCCTGAGCCTGTCGACGGGCTCGGGCCCGATCGGTGCGATTCAGCGGCGGACGGCCGCGAGGGTCAGCTTCGCCAGCTCGCGATAGGCCTGGGCGTCGTTCAGGCCCGTGGCCGCGGTCAGCTCGCCGGAGGTGATCCGCCGCATCGATGCGGTCACGACCTCGGCCACGAACGTGCTGTCGACGGTGCGGAAGGCGCCCTCGCGGCAGCCCTCGTCGATCAGCTCGCGAACCCGGCGCGCGGCCGCCTCGGTGTTCCGCTCGTAGATCTCGCGGGCCGGCGGGAAGTTGGCGACGTCATCGGTGAAGGCCCGGCTGGCAGGCGCGAGCGCGGCGGCGACCGCCTCGAGATAGCCGGTCAACCTGCGGCCGTGGGCGCGGGTGCGGGCGATCGCGGCCTCGACCTGGTCGGTGGACCGGCGGAAGAACTCGCGGACGGCCAGCACCGCCAACTGCTCCTTGCTCTCCGCCAGCGCATACAGGGTCCGCTTGGAACAGGACAGCTCGGCAGCGATGTCGTCGAGGGTGAATTGCAGGAATCCCTTGGCCAGAAAGAGATCGACCAGCGCGTCGCGGAGGCCGGACTGCCGGCGGGTCAGCGATCCCATGATCACCGTGGACTTCATAGCGGTACTAGCGTACTCTTGACAGTACCGATTTGAATCGTTGACCGAGCGGTGTCTCACCAGCCGGGCAGGAGGTTTCGCGGAATGAGTGTCGATCGGGTTCTCCCCACCGACGAGGGTGCCGAGCTGGTCGATCTGATGCGCGAGATCGCCCAGTCCGAGCTCGCTCCGCGGGCGGCCGACGCCGAGGCCGCCGGTCGGTTCTCCCGAGACGTCTATCGGCTGTTGGGCGACGCGGGTCTGCTCGGGATGTCCTACCCGGAGGAATACGGAGGCCTCGGTCAGCCGTACGAGGTCTACCTGCAGGCCCTGGAGGAGGTCGCCGCCGCCTGGATGGCGGTCGGCGTCGGGGTCTCGGTGCACACCATGACCTGCTACGCGATGTCGCGCTACGGCACCGAGGAGCAGCGCCGGACCTATCTGCCGGAGATGATCGGCGGCCGGCTGCTCGGCGGATACGCGCTGTCGGAGGCGCAGGCCGGTTCCGACATCACGTCGATGACCACCCGGGCCAAGTCCGGTGCCGACGGTTATGCGCTGCACGGCGCCAAGGCCTGGATCACCAACGGTGGCGAGGCCGATTTCTACACCACGTTCGCGCGCACCGGCCCCGACCGGACGTACGGCATCTCCTGCTTCCACGTCACCGCCGGCGCGCCCGGGCTGACTTTCGGCGAGCCGGAGCACAAGATGGGCCTCACCTCCTCGCCCACCACCGCCATGTATCTCGACGCCGTGGCGCTGGACGCCGAGGCCCGGATCGGTGCGGAGGGCGAGGGGATGCGGATCGCCCTGTCGGCGCTCGACTCCGGCCGGCTGGGGATCGCGGCCTGCGCCACCGGGCTCGCCCAGGCGGCGTTGGATGCCGCCGTGGCGTATGCGAAGGAGCGCGAGCAGTTCGGCAGCGCGATCGCGGAGTTCCAGGGCATCCAGTTCCTGCTGGCGGAGATGGCGGCGGCGGTCGACACGGCCCGGGCGACCTATCTGATGGCGGCTCGCAAGCGCGATGCCGGCCGGCCGTTCACCCGCGACGCCGCGGTGGCCAAGTTGATCGCCACGGATACGGCGATGAAGGTCACGACCGACGCGGTGCAGGTGTTCGGCGGCTACGGCTACACCCGGGACTTCCCCGTCGAGCGCTACATGCGCGAGGCGAAGGTCACCCAGATCTTCGAGGGCACCAACCAGATCCAGCGGCTGGTGATCGCTCGCCAGCTGCTGCGCTGAGCCCGGCCGCCCCCGGCCCCGAAGGAAGAGAAGAAGGACATGCAACTCACCTCGGCCGATGTCGTCCTGGTCACCGGCGGTGCCTCGGGGCTCGGGGCGGCGAGCGCCCGTGCGCTCGCGCGCACCGGCGCGAAGCTGGTGATCGTCGATCTGCCGACCGCGCCCGGGGCGGACCTGACGGCCGAACTCGGTGCCGGGGCGGTGTTCGCGCCCGCGGACGTACGCGACGAGGAGCAGGTGCAGGCCGCGGTGGACACCGCGGCCGGGTTGGGACCGCTGCGGGTGGTGGTGAACTGCGCCGGCATCGGGACCCCCGGGCGGATCATCTCCAAGCGCGGCGTGCTGCCGCTGGAGGACTTCCGTCGGGTGATCGAGGTCAACCTGATCGGTACGTTCAACGTGCTCCGGCTGGCCGCCGTCGCGATGGCCGCGAACGAGCCGAGCGACGGTGACCGCGGGGTGATCGTGATGACCGCGAGCGTGGCCGCGTTCGACGGACAGATCGGGCAGGCGGCGTACGCGGCCAGCAAGGGCGGGATCGCCGCCCTCACGCTGACCGCTGCGCGCGATCTGGCCGACAAGGCGATCCGGGTGATGACCATCGCGCCGGGCGTGATGGAGACCCCGATGATGGCCGGCCTGCCCGAGCAGGCCCGGGTCAGCCTGGAGGCGCTGGTGCCGCATCCGCCGCGGCTCGGCCGGCCGTCGGAGTACGCGCAGCTGGTCGAGCAGATCGTCGCCAACCCGCTGCTCAACGGCGAGACCATCCGGCTCGACGGTGCCCTCCGGATGCCTCCGCGCTGAAATCCCAGCGAGTTGTCAGGTTCTCAGCGAGCTATAGCTCGCTGAGAACCTGACAACTCGGCGTGTGATGGAGACGGCTAGGTCGGCAGGTCGCCCTTGGACTTCCGATTGCGCAGCGCGGCGATGTCGAGGAACGCGGCAGCCTGAGGCGCCTCTTCTGCCGCCTCTTCGGAGGCGTCGTCCTCCCACGGGTCGTACGGCTTCACGTAGTCGTCGTCGGCGAATCCCTGGGACGGGTCGAACGGGTTCGCCAGACCGAGCATCGTGGTCTCGCTGGCCAGCGCGATCTGCTCGTCCGGCAACTTGGCGAGCACCTCGCGCATGTAGCTCGACGCCGCTTCCTCGACCGGAATCTCCTTGCCGGCGTCCTCGCTGAGGAACCAGCGGTGCTCGAGCACCTCGTGATAGAGCTCGGCAGGCTCCAGCTTGCCGCGGAGATCGCCGGGCACCATGGTCACCACCGGCTCGAACCGATCAGTCAGCCACTGGTGGGCCACGATCGCCTCGTCGGCGTTCTGCTGGTCGGTCCGGGCGCGGTAGGAGTCCAGGTCGTTGAGCAACCGGCGCGCCTGGTTCTCCTCGGTGTCCAATCCGGTCAGCCGGATCAACCGGCGCGAGTGGTGCCCGGCGTCGACGACCTTCGGCTGGATCCGGATGGTCGAGCCGTCGAAGTCGGTGGTGATGTCGAGTTCGGCGACATCGAAACCCAGCGCGTTCAGCCGGCGGACCCGGCTCTCGATCCGGTGCATCTCGGTGCCGTCGAACTCCTCGACCCCGGTCAGCTCGGCCCATAGCTCGCGGTAGCGGCTCTCGATCGTCTCGACCAGCACCAGCGGGTCCAGGGCGTCGTCCAGCAGCCCGCCGGCCTCCAGGTCGCAGAACTCGCCGAACAGGTTGGTCCGGGCGATGGTCAGATCGTGCTCGCGCTGGCCGTCGCTGAGCTGGTCGTGCAGCTCGCCGGTCTCGGCGTCGACGAGATAGGCGGCGAAGGCACCCGCGTCGCGCCGGAACAAGGTGTTCGACAGCGACACGTCGCCCCACAGGAACCCGATCAGGTGCAGCCGCGCCAGCAGCACCACCATCGCGTCGACCAGCCGGTTCACGGTGTCCTGGCGTACGCCGCGGCTGAACAGGGACCGATAGGGCAGCGAGAACTGGAGATGCCTGGTGATCAAGATCGGGTCGAGCGGATTGCCGGCAGAGTCGTACCGCTCGGTGACCACGCCCTGTGCCTCGACCGAGGGGGTGTCCAGCCGAGTCAGGTCGCGCAGCGTCCGGTACTCGTGAATGGCGAGATGCTCGAGCACCTCCTTGAGGGCGTACACCTCGCGGCCGACCCGGACGAACCGGACCACGTGCCGGGAGATGCCGCGGGGGAGCGCGACCAGGCTCTCGGCGGGCCAGTCGGCCAGCGGGACGCTCCACGGGAGCGTGATCAGCCTGGTGTCGGTCTGCGCTGAGAGGAACCGGGGCACCCGACCATCTTGCCAGCAGACGTACGTCCCCCGGCAGCCCGCGACCAGGTGACGAACACCACCTCCGGCCCGCACAGCGTCGGACTCCCGGGGTTCGATCCGGATCCGTAGTGCAGGTCGGATCCCCTGGTGCGGTTCGGATCCCCTGGTGCGGTTCGGATCCCCTAATGCGGTTCGGATCCCCTGGGGCAGTTCGGATCCGCTGTACGGGATCCGAACCGTCCTAACGGATCCGAATGGCGCAGCTACCCCCGGAGAACCTCGCAGCCGGCCTGGGCATCCCACTCCCCGGCCCGGCAACCGCCTCCCGGCCCCCGGGCAGCTTCGGATCCCTTGGAGCGGTTCGGATCCGTTACACGGGATCCGAGTCACCCCAGGGGATCCGAAGTGCCCCAGGGGATCCGAGTAGCCCCAAGGGATCCGAGGTGCCGGAGGGGCGAGGGGAGTCCGGAACGCGCGAAGACCCCGGCCCGAGGGCCGGGGTCTTGCGTGGATCGGTGTCGAGCTCGCTGATCAGGAGATGCGGTCGCCCGACTTCTGCGAGAACACGTGCACGTGGCCCGGGTCGATCGTCAGGCGGATCGAGGAGCCGCGCTGCGGAGGCGTCCGCGACGAGATGCGGCCGACGATCTGCTGAGCGGTCAGCTGCTCGTCCTCGGAGATGCCGGACAGCGTGCCATACACGTACGCGTCCGCGCCGAGCTCCTCGGTCACCGCCACGTCGATCGGAACGCCCTCTTCACCGGTGCCCAGCTGGAAGTTCTCCGGCCGGATGCCGAGCATGACGGTCTTCTCGCCCTCGGCCTTCGCCAGGGTCTCGCGCGGGACCGGGACGACGTAGTCGCCCAGCTTCGCGCCACCGTCGACGATCGTGCCCTCCATCAGGTTCATGGCCGGAGAGCCGATGAAGCCGGCGACGAAGAGGTTGCGCGGCTTGTCGTACAGCGACAGCGGGCTGTCGACCTGCTGCAGGATGCCGGCCTTCATCACCGCGACCCGGTCGCCCATCGTCATGGCCTCGACCTGGTCGTGGGTGACGTAGACGGTGGTGACGCCGAGCCGGGTCTGCAGCGCGGCGATCTGGGTGCGGGTGGAAACCCGGAGCTTGGCGTCCAGGTTGGACAGCGGCTCGTCCATCAAGAAGACCTGGGGCGAACGGACGATCGCGCGACCCATGGCGACACGCTGCCGCTGGCCACCGGAGAGCGCCTTCGGCTTGCGGTTGAGGAAGTCCTCCAGGCCGAGCAGGTGGGCGGCCTCTTGCACGCGCTGCTGACGCTCGGCCTTGGGTACGCCGGCCATCTTCAGCGCGAAGCCCATGTTGTCGCCCACGGTCATGTGGGGATACAGGGCGTAGTTCTGGAACACCATCGCGATATCGCGATCCTTCGGCGGGAGGTCGGTGACGTCCCGGTCTCCGATCAAGATGCTGCCGGCGTTGACCTCCTCCAGGCCCGCGAGCATGCGGAGCGAGGTGGACTTGCCGCAACCGGACGGCCCGACCAGGACCATGAACTCACCGTCGCCGATGTCGAGATTCAGCTTGTCGACGGAGGGGTGATCTGCCCCCGGGTAGACGCGAGTCGCGTCCTTGAAACTGACTGTGGCCACGCCACACTTCCTTTCCACGGGCAGGTACGTGCCCGACGATCCGTAGTGGAAATAACAGGGCAAAGAATTTCACGGCGACCCTTGTGACGACAAGCGGGCCGGCTATGACTTCACCCAGAAATAACCTAACACGTGTCACCTTCGAAGACAACGGTGTCGGGCGGCGATTTTCGTCTCGCCGGCCGCCGGTACGCCCTCCTCCACCCACCCACCCCGGCCGGAAACTGTGCTGCTGTCGCAGGTCGGATCAGCGTGTCGCTGCGAGATCTGCACAGTTTCCGGTTCGGGGGTCAGCGCAGCTGGGTCAGCTTCGTCGTGTCGTCGAGGGCGAAGTCGTCGACCACCGCGGTCACCTCGAGACCGTTCAGCTGGGTGGCCGCGCCGAAGTTGGTGAGGAAGGCCGTGTCGGCGGCGTCGCGGCCGGTGGCCACGCGCAGCAGGCTCTGACGCGGCGCCAGCTGGGTCGCGTCCACCACCCACCACTGGCCGTCGACCAGTGCCTCGGCGACGGCGTGGAACTCCATCGGGCTGAGCCCGGGGGCATAGACGGCAGCCAGCCGAGCCGGCACGTTCAGCGCCCGGAGGAGGGCAATCGACAGGTGCGCGAAGTCGCGGCAGACGCCCTGCCGGGCCAGCAGGGTCCGAACCGCACCGTCGGTCGGCAGGCTGGAGCCGGTGACGTAGGTCAGCTTGTCGTTCACCCAGCTGATCACCGCCTGGAGCAGGTCCAGTCCCGACAGCCCGGTGAACTCGCTGGCGGCGGTCGGCGCGAGTGAGTCGGACTCGCAATAGCGGCTCGGTCGCAGATAGACGATGTCGTCGGCGTCGCCGACCACCGGCACCGCGTCGATGCCGTCGACCACCGCCTCGTAGCGCATGCTCGCGGTGCTGCCGTCGACGTACGCGGTGTGCAGCCGGGTGCCGTGGACGTCGGTGATCTCGGTCGGCAAGACCGGTGCGCCGTCGACGGTGAGAGTGAAGGACTCGTCGGCGAGCGGGATGCCGGCGGCGACGGCGACGCTGTAGACAAGCCGGGCGGGCCCGGTGAGGCCCAGGTCGATCGAGCAGGTGACAGTACGTTTCACGCCGCACATGTTTACAGCCGAAGCCTCCGCGCGGGTTACGCCGCCGTGAACCTGGACAGTTCGAGAAAGGCTCAGCGACCGGCGGCGACCGGCGGCAGCTCGACCGGCAGGCCGAGCAACCGGAACTGGTCCTCCCCGATGAACGACGTGATCGCGGCGATCCGCTCGTCGCGCAGGGTGAGCACGTTGATCGCCCAGCCGCGATAACCGTCCTCGCCGGCCGGACGCAGATAGCAGGCGACCGCGGGCTGCCCGTTGGCGCTGGTCGGCCGGTGGCGCCACGCGCCACAGGTCATCGGCACCCGGCGCGCGAACTCCCGCACCGAGCCGAGGCCGGCGTACCAGTGCGGCAGCGGCGGCATCGACCAGGTCACGTCGGCGGTCAGCAGGCCGATCAGTGCCTCGATGTCACCCCGCTCCAACGCGCGAGCGTACGCGGCGACGACGGCCCGCCGGCGCCCGTCGCCCAGGTCGTCCAGGGTCTCCTGCTGGGATCGGGCCGGGATCCGCGCCGCAACCGCGGCGCGCGCCCGCTGCAGGCTGCTGTTCACCGATGCCACCGACGTGTCCATGATCGTGGCGATCTCGGCGGCGTTGAAGCCCACCACGTCGAACAGCACCAGCGCGGCCCGCTGGTTGCCCGGCAGGTGCTGCAGCGCGGCCACGAACGCGAGCTCGATGCCGGCTCGCTCCTCGACCCGGGTCGCGGGATCCTCCAGCAGCCGGTCCGGATACGGACCGAGCCAGCTGACCTCGGACAGCGGTACGTCGTTGGTCACCACCCGCTCGCTGGCCGGCGACAGGTCCATCGGCAGCGCGCGACGCCGGCGGCCGGCCAGCTGGTCCAGACAGCAGCGGGTCGCGACCGAGTACAGCCAGCTGCGCAGCGAGCTGCGGCCCTCGAACCCGGCGATCTTGCGCCAGGCGCGCAGCAGCGCCTCCTGCAGGGCGTCGTCGGCGTCGTGCGCGGAGCCCAGCATGCGATAGCAGTGCGCGTGCAGGGCGGGTCGCAGCGGGGCCACGAGCCGGTCGAACGCCTCGGCGTCGCCCTGCTGAGCGCCCGCGAGATCGTCGGGTTCGGGACCGGAGTCGTGATCGGGCCGGGTCTCGGGATTCATCACCGATGATTCTGCCCCCGAGCGGAAGGTCACCTCCGACGACGACGCTCGACGACCTCCGGAGGAGAACCGCCATGACCGCGACGACGAACGACCACCGGCCCGCAGACGCACGGCCGCACTCGCGGTGGGGCTCCGCAGATGCTCGATCGACGGGCGGCCGGGTGCGAAAGACCCTGCCGGCTCATACCCGGCAGGGTCTCGGGCTGGACCCGAGCTCGACGGGGCCGCTTCGTCGGCTTCCAGGCCTGGATCCAGTCTGTAGCCGCGGCTACGGCCCAACGATGGCGACACGCCGTGACATCCGCGTGACGCCGCAGTTACGGCCGACCCTCGGCACAGGAGAAGAACGATGACGGCGGCCGAAAAGCTCCGCGACCGGCTACTGGGCCAGCTGAGCGCGCAGCGCGATCATGCCCTCGGCATCGTGGCCGGCCTGGACGCCGAAGCGATGCGACGACCTGTGCTGCCGTCCGGATGGACAGTGCTGGGGCTGATCCGGCACCTCACCCTGGATGAGGAGCGGTTCTGGTTCCACGCCGTGGTCGGGGCCGAGCCGACCGCGATCTCGTTCTTCGCCGGCCGGCCCGACACCTGGTACGTCGGACCCGGAGAGCCGGTGGAGGAGGTGCTCGGGGACTATCGCCGGGCGATCCGCCGATCGGACGAGATCATCGGCTCGACACCGCTGGACGCGCCGCCGCGCTGGTGGCCGGACGGCTTGTTCGGCGACTGGCGGCTGGCGGACCTGGAGGAGATCCTGCTGCACATGATCAGCGAGGTCGCCTGTCATGCCGGGCACCTCGACGCCGCCCGTGAGCTGATCGACGGGCGGCAGTGGCTCGTGCTCGACGAGGGTCGCGGCTGAACCCCGCGTCCGAACCGGTTCGCTCAGCCGCGAGGCTTGGTGACGATCTCCTTGCCCAGCGGCAGCAGCGTCACCGGGATGAGCTTGAGGTTGGCGATCGCCATCGGGATGCCGATGATCGTCAGGCAGAGCGCGATGGCTGTGGTGACGTGGGCGACGGCCAGCCACCAGCCCGCGACGATGAACCAGATGATGTTGCCGATCAGCGACCAGCAGCCCGCCGTCGGCTTCTCGACCACCTCGCGGCCGAACGGCCAGGCCACGTAGTTGGCGATCCGGAACGACGCGATCCCCCACGGGATCGTGACGATCAGGACACAGCAGATCACCCCGGCGAGCATGTAGGCGAGCCACAGCCAGAAGCCGGAGAAGATGAACCAGATGATGTTGAGCAGCGTCCGCACGGTGCCCATGATCGACCCGGACGCGGCGGCGGACAATGCGGGGTCTCCCTGGCCCGGCCAGGAGATCGCGCCGCGCGCCGCTAGCTGTGCGCCGCGCGGAAGGTCTGGTACGCGTCCTGGTTGAACAGCACGAACCGCACCTCCTGCACCCGGGTCCAGGTGGCCTCGACCGTGCCGACGGCGATCCGAGCCGCGTCGTCCATCGGCCACCGGTAGACGCCGGTCGAGATGGCCGGGAACGCGACCGTGCGGGCGCCGAGCTCGTCGGCCACGCGGGGGGACTCGCGATAGCAGGACGCCAGCACGTCCGATTTGTCGATCGTCTTCGCCCACGTCGGTCCGACCGTATGGATCACCCAGCGGGCCGGGAGGCGTCCGGCTGTGGTCGCGACCGCCTGGCCGGCCGGCAGGCCGTCCGGGTAGTCGGTCGCCCGGAGCTCCTTGCAGGCGGCCAGGATCTCCGGCCCGCCCTTGCGATGGATCGCGCCGTCGACCCCGCCGCCACCGAGCAGGGTGGAGTTGGCCGCGTTGACGACCGCGTCGACGTCGACCTCGGTGATGTCTGCGGTGACGAAGGTGATCTCGGTCATCTCGTCACGGTACGCGGAACCACGCGGTCGTGTCGCTCGGCAGCCGGCCGTCCGGCAGCGCGCCGCTGGCGAGGAGCAGCTGCCCGTCCGGGAGACCGACCGGTTGCCCGCCGAAGTTGGTCACGCTGACCCAGCCACCGGGTCGCCGGAAGGCAAGGACGTCGTCGCCGGAATCGAGCCAGCCGGAATCAAGCCAGCCGAACTCGTCCCCGGTCGCGAGCACCCGGCGCAGGGCGAGGGCCGCCCGGTACAGCGACAGGGTCGAGTCGGCACGCTCGGACTCGCTCGCGACGGAGTAGTCGGCGAACCAAGCCGGCTGCGGCAGGTTCGCTGGTCCCGGACCGAAGCCGTACGACGGACCGTCGGGGGTCCACGGCAGCGGTACACGGCAGCCGTCGCGGCCCTTCTCCTTGCCGCCGGAACGCTGCGCCATCGGGTCCTGCAGCGCGGCCGACGGCAGGTCTCCTACCTCGTGCAGGCCCAGTTCCTCACCCTGGAAGACGTACGTCGAGCCGGGCAGGGCGAGCAAGATCAACACCGCGGCCCGGGCCCGCCGCTCGCCCAGAGCCCGATCGAGTTCGGGCAGCCGGCCGTCGGTGAGCAGCCAGTCCCGAGCGGTCTGCTGCGAGTTGCGGCCCGGGTTTCGGGCTAGCCCGTAGCGGGTCGCGACCCGCGGTGAATCGTGGCAGCCGAGCAGCCAGGTCGGCGTCTCGCCGCGGGACAGGTCGCCGAGGCCGGAGTCGATCACGCGGCGGTAGTCCGACGGCAACCAGTCGGCGTCCTGCATCTCGAAATTGAAGGCCATCCCCAGCCCGTCCGACGCCGCATAGCGCGAACGCCGGGTCGGGTGCACCGATGCCTCGGCGACGGCGATCCGCGGGGGGACGTACTCGTCGAAGACCGCTCGCCACTCCCGATAGACCTCGGGCAGGTCCTCCCGATCCCAGAGCGGATGCGACCCGTCCGGCCTGATCACCTCCGAGATCTCGCTCCACGGCCGGTACGGCTCGTTCAGGTCCTTGATCAAACCGTGCGCCACGTCCACCCGGAAGCCGTCCACCCCGCGGTCGGCCCAGAACCGCAGGGTCGCCCGGAAGTCGGCCCGGACCGAGTCGTCGTGCCAGTTCAGGTCTGGTTGCTCGGCGGCGAACATGTGCAGGTAGTACTGGCCGTCGCCGACCGGCTCCCAGGCAGAGCCTCCGAACAGCGACTCCCAGTCGTTCGGCGGACGGTCCTGGTCGGGGCCGAGCCCGTCGCGAAAGATGTAGCGGTTGCGGGCCGCCGATCCGGCCGGCGAGGCCAGGGCCTCGACGAACCAGGCGTGCCGGTCGGACGTGTGGTTCGGCACCACGTCGACCAGGATCTTGATGTCGGCGGCGTGCAGCGCGGTCACCAGGTCGTCGAAGTCGGCTAGCGTGCCGAGCCGCGGATCGACGTCGCGGTAGTCGTCGACGTCGTAGCCGCCGTCGGCCAGCGCCGAGGGATAGAACGGGCAGAGCCAGACCGCGTCCACCCCGAGCGAGGACAGATACGGCACCCGGGACGTGATCCCCGGCAAATCGCCGATGCCGTCGCCGTCGGAGTCGGCGAAGCTTCGCGGATAGATCTGATAGACCACCGCCGTCCGCCACCAGGGAGCGGCCTGGTCGGTGTCGGGGGCGCTGGTCGGCTCGTCACTGGTCGGCTCGTCACTGGTCGGCACGGGCTCAGGTTAGTGCCCCACCGCCCGGGTGCCGATCAGTACTTGCGGGCGCCGATCAGTACTTCACGTACGCCCTCAGCGCCTGGTGCCCGGAGTACTTCCCGCCGACCGCGGCGTTGCTGATCGTCGCGACGTTCGTCGTTGTGTGGCCACCCTTGGTCAGCAGGTAGTCGATCCGCCGATCGCCGTTGGTCGACGTCGAATCCGGACAGGTGTTCGCCTTCTTCGTCTTCGTCTTGGGTGCGCACGCACTGTCCCACACCACATCGCGGTACTTGTAGGTCGTGCGCGCCTTCGTCCACCAACCGGCCTCGCCCTTCCTCGCGTTCATGTCTCCGGCGACGATCTTGACCTTGCCACCGAGCTTCTCGACCACGCTATTGGTCGCCCTCATGTTCTGCGCGGCACAGCGCGGGCCGCTCCAGGTGTTCGTCGGCCAGTGGACCGCGGCGACCGTCACGTCCTTGCCGGCCACGTTGTCGTGGAACCGAACCGCCACGTTGACGACCCGATCCTGACTGGACTTGTAGCTGCCGTACAGCTCCTGACACGGACCATCGGCGTAGTGGTAGGGAGCAAGTGAGCGCCACTTCACCGTCTTCTCGGGGGTGAGTCGGCCGGTTCGATAGATGATCGCGTTCGTCTGCTGGTTCTTCTTCACCTTGCAACCCGACGTGTAGCCCATGGACCCCGGGTTGGACACCGCGATGATCCCCTTGTAGCTGCCCGGCAACTCGTCGGACAGGCGCTTGGTGAACGTCGCCAGCTGCTTGGCGTTGGAGATCTGCTGGACGGCGAAGATGTCCGGGCTCTTCTTCTGCTTCTTCAGGTAGGCGATGAACTTGGCGTAGTTCCCGTCGCAGCCGGCCAGATTCTCGATGTTGTTGTTGTACACGACGAGGAACTTCTTGTCCTTGTTCGTGCTGATGGCCTGCGCCGGCTGCACGCCGAGCGTCGCTGCTACGGCTGCCGCGGCCAGCACGGCCGCGGCTCGGCGGAACATCCGGGACTTCTTCGTCACGTCGTCTCCTGGTCGTCGGTGGTCCGGACAGGATGTCACCTACCCGAACTCTTCGTGCGAATGGCAGCGCAATCTGCCGAGCCGGCCAGGGTGGCGCGCCCGACCGTGCTACCGCGGGCGAACGGTGATCTTGACGATGGGGGAGGCGGCGGCCCGCTTGCCCGCGGCGGCGGTCTTGACGACGCGATAGCTGTAGTTGCCCTTCCTGGTCGGCTTGACGGTGAAGCTGTACGTGCCACCGGCCGAGGTGTGCTCGGTCGACAACTTCTTCCAGGACGAGCCCGTCTTCAGCTCGAGCTGCACGCCCCGGTCCACCGCTGAGGCGAGCCTGGGTGTCACCGTCCCGCTGATCGTGGCCTTCCTGCCGATCGTGATCTTGGTCGGCGCGGCCTTCGCCGTCACGGTGAACTGCTGGGTGACCTCGACCGTCACCGTCGGGGAAGACGCGGCTTTCAGCTGGCCGGTGCCGAGCTTCAGCACCCGGTAGGCGTAGCTGCCCTGGGCCCTGGGCCTGACGCTGAAGGCGTACGTCCCGGTGGCCGTGGTGCTTCCGTCCGCCACCCTGCTCCAGGTCGAGCCGGACCTGACCTGCAGCTGCACCGTCCGATCGGCGGCCGAGGCCTGTACCGGCACGACGGTCCCGCTGATCCTGGTCGCCTGTCCCAGGTCGATCGCGGGAGGACCGACCTTGGCGGTGACCACGAAGCCCTTCAGCACCGTCACGGTGAGCTCCGGTGAGTAGGCGGCCGAGCGCCGGCCGGCCGCGTTCTTCTTGACCCGGTAGACGTACGTCCCAGCTGTGGGTTCGGGCACGGTGAAGCTGTAGCTGCCGTCGGCCGCGGTGTTCTTCTCCAGCACCGGCGCCCAGCCGTCGCCACGTCGGACCTGGAGCTCGACGTCGCGGTCCTCGGCCTTGTCGAGGGCCGGGCCGACCTTCCCGGAGATGGTCGCCGACCCACCCGCCTCGATCGCCGGCTGGTCCACCGAGGCGGTGACGGCGAACGGCTTGACCAGCGGCTTGCTGTCGACCCAGACCCGGAAGATCTGCTCGTCGTCCTGCCCGGCGGTCTGGCTGCCGAGGATCACCGTGTGCAGTTCGTGCAGGCCGGGTTCGGTCGGCTTCCAGGTGAAGGGCATCACCCCACCGGAGTCGGCTGAGACCCCGTGCATCCGGCCGGTGTAGATGATCTTGCCGTCGGCGGGCTTGCCGTCGTAGACGATCACCGGCTGGTTGTCGGCGGAGTGACGATCGGCCTTGGTGTAGACGAGTCCGCGCAGATTGGCGTTCAGCGGCACCACCGGGACCGGGGAGCTCGTCCCGAGCTTCACGTGCGCCTTGTTCCCGTCCAGCAGGCCGGCGCCGTCGAGGGTGACGTCGGCCGGCTTGTCCGGGCTGCCGACCTCGCCGGAGAGCGCGACCGGGTTGACCGTCAGCAGGCCGTAGCCCTGGTTGTTCTGCCCGCAACCGGTCGGGTCGGGGGCCGTCGGGTCGGTCGAGGTGAGGTCGTAGAGCGCGTCGGCCGGATCGTCCGGGTCGAGGACGTCGCCCGCGCAGACTGTTCCGGCGAACGGGTGGATCTCGGGCATGGTTCCCTTCCCGTCCAGGATGACGAAGATCCGGTACTGCTGGGCATCCGTGACCTTCGGGGCGGTCCAGATCGGCGACGTGATCGTCGTCGAGGCCTGGGCGCCGAGCGCCGGGACGGCGACCGTGCCGATGGTCAGCGGGGTGCCGGTGACGGCGTTGTTCAGCCCGTTGACCGGGACGGCGAAGAAGAGTGCGGTGGTGGCCGACGGCATGGCCACCAGGCTGAGGTTGGACACCGGCAGCCGGAACTGCACCCGGGTACCGGAGGTCGGGTTGACGCCGAACGGCGAGCCGGCCGTGGGCAGCAGGTCGTTGGAGTCGTCGACCTGCAGGGTCTGGAAGCCGCGGATCAGCTGCCGCTCGTCGCTCGTCGACAGGTACGGCACCTGCACGTTGTCGTCGCTGTCGGCCTCGATCGAGATCCGGCCCGGCAGGTTCAACGCGACATCGGAGTCGGTGCCGTAGGTGTTGGCGGAGGTGAAGTAGGTGCCGTACGCGGTGTTGGTCAGGTTCACCCCGTGCACCACCTTCGGCGTGCCGGCGGCGGAGTAGTACACCGCCGACCCGACCTCGAACCCTTGGGACGCAGGGATTTCGGCCGTGTTCAGCACGAACTCGGTGCCACTGGTCGTCTTGTTCGTGGCAACCGTGGTGTTCAGGAACGTCCGGCTCGCCTCGAAGCCGTTGGTGGTGGAGAAGTCGAGGGTGCCGCCGTCGACCTTCGGGATCCCGAAGGTCAGCGACGCAGAGGCGCCGATCTGGGTGTCGGTGTCCCAGTTGCGGCCACTGGTGGTCGTGGTCGACCCACCCGTGCTCGAGCCGAGACTCAGCGTGACGCTGGTGGTGGCCCCGCCGAGCTGGTTCGCCTCGTCGTAGAGCGGTGTGTCCGTGGTCTGGGTGTTGCCGGAGCCGTCGACATAGCTGTACGCGCCCGCGTCGGGCAGCGGCAGCACGCCGTTGGCGTCGACCACGGGATAGCTCAGCGCGTTGTTGTTCTGCCAGGACGGGCTGTAGTCGGCATCACTGAGTCCGGTCTGCGACATGTACGTCGTCGAGCCCGGGATGGTGACCTCGTAGTACGGGTTGCAGGGGCTGCCGTTGCAGCTGGTACCGCCGGCCAGGTTGCCGAGCACCGGATAGCGGTACACCTGGTAGTCGTGCAGGGAGGACCAGATGACGTCGTCGTCGACGGCGTTGGAGGTGATCGCCATGGACTTGCTGCCGCTGATGTCGGTCGACGTCGTGTGCGAGCCGGTCCAGGCCTTCTTGAACGACTGCTTCAATTCCAGCGAGCTCTTCTCGTCGAACGGCCCGAGCCCGGCGGCCAGGGTGCCCTTCACCGAATCCTCGGTGGAGCCGCCGTTGCTGTAGGTGTTCTGGTTGCTGACCGAGTTCGTCCACTCGGTGCCGGACTTCGAGGTCGTGGTCAGGTAGTAGCCGCTGGACAGCGCCGCCTTGGACATCGCGCCGTTCAGGTAGTCGGCGTGCTTGGGCGGCTCCGCCGCCAGCATGTCCAGGCTCCGGGAGTTGTCGACGTCGAACAGCACCGGCGAACCGAGGTAGACCGAGTCGCCGAACCGGTCGTACGCCGTGACCCCGTAGGACACCGGGGTGCTGGTCGCGGTGGCGTGGCTGTCGGTGGTGACCACCGTGTCGGGCGCGGTGGCGGACTGCCACGGCACCACCCAGCTGGTGGCGACCTGATAGGCCATCCGGGAGGTGGAGTCGCCGAGGTTCTTGTTCGGCGACCAGCGCGCGAACCAGAGTCCCCACACCGGCGGGTCGGCGTCACCGGAGCCGCCGTACGCGCCGGCCTCCATCGCCATCGGGGAGACGTCCGGCTGCGGCTGGCCGTGCCGGACCAGGTCGTAGGTCCACTCCGACGTCGGGAACGGGCTTGCCAGGTCCGGCTGCTCGGTGGAGAGCGGCGTGGTGTCGGTGCAGACCTGGTGTGTGCTGTCGCTGGGACAGTCGGCGTCGTTCACCGCGTACAGCTGGAACTGGGGCTGGCGGCCGTACACGTCCCAGTTGCCTTGACCGTCGTCCCAGTTGTTCTCGCCCTTGAAGTAGCCGGCGACCCATCCCATCGCGAGCTCGCGACGCTGGTAGCCGTACCCCTGGCTGGCGTCCATGCTGAACACGCCCGCCTGCAGCCGCAGCCCGCTGCCGGTCCTGGTCAGGTCACCCTGGACCGCCTGCGGCAGGTAGGTGTTCTTCGCGATCCCGGTCGGGGTCACCTCGACGCTGCGGATGGTGAGCGCGCCCGTGAACGTGACGATGCCCAGGTTGGGGACCTGCTCGGTGCTGTCCAGGTTGCCCTTCGCGCTGGTGGCGTACGCGACGGCCAGGTCGGTGGCACCGTCGCCGTCGAAGTCGCCGACCGCGACCGTGTTGTAGCCGGCGACCAGGGTCGGGGCGTCGCCGATCCCGTCGAACGGGATGCCGTCGCACTGGGCGCAGTCGTCCTTGTTCACCGCCAGGGTGAGGCTCCGGCTGCCGTCGTCGCCGGCGGTGTAGCGCCAGAAGCTCAGCCGGTACTGTCCCCCGGAATCCTGATAGCCGGCCAGGATCTCGTTGCGACCGTCACCGTCGAAGTCGCCGATCTGGGCGAAGACCGATCCGGGATACCAGGTGCTTCCTTCCATCCAGCCGTTCTTGCTGAAGTCGATCGACGGATCGGGAGCGGTCACCAGCAGGTGGGACGTGTTCGCGTTGTAGTCGACGACGCGCAGCGCCCACCGGTCGTCGGAGTCGGTGTAGGCGACGACCGCCTCGTCGTGGTACAGCCCGTCGGTGCTGACCACGCCGTCCAGGTCGCCGACGCTCATGTCGTACGGGGCGCTGATGTTGCCGGCCGTGTCGCCGCCGGTCCGGGGCACCGACCAGGTGGGCACCGAGCCGCCCGGCTCGTCGATCGGGCGGAACTGCCAGGTCTGCGGAAACCCGGCCTGCGACGTGGGCACGAGCTTGCCCGGGTTCCCCGAGCCGCTGGCGCTGCCCAGCGCGGAGGCGACCTGGACGCGCCCGGTGGGCGGCAGGATGAGCAGGCCGCCGTCGTCCAGGACCAGCCACTGCCGGCTGGCGTCGCTGCTGCAGGCGTCGATCGTCGCCGTGTACTGGGAGTCCGGCCCCTGGTGGGTCAGGCAGAGCCCGTCGGCCCGGCTGACCAGCTGGACCAGGCCGTTCCCGGCGTCGACGACGGCCCACTGCTGGCTGTCGTTCGGCGCCGAGCCGACGGCGGTCGAAGCCGGCGAGGCGCCCAGCGCGGCGTTGCCGGCGGTCGAGGTGTTGGTGATCGCCGTCTGGCCCTGGGTGATCACGTACGTGGTGCCGACGGCCGGAGCGCCGGCCGGGCTGCCCATGCCGTACTGCTCGGCGGTCTGGTTCGTCGTGCCCAGCTGCCACAGTCCGTCGCTGCCCGCCAGCGACTCCCGGAACGCGAGCGTGCTGTCGGCCTTGCCGTTGACGAACCGTCCGCCGTGGCTCGGGTACTGGTGGTCGATCAGCGCCCGGCCGCCCTCCGGCTCTGCAGCGGTGGTCTTGGTGGTGTCGACGGCCGACATCGCCTCGTTCAGCGCCGTTGCCTGCTGGGTGGTGACATTCGTGCTGCTCGTGCCGTCGGCGGTGTCGGTGGTCGCCGCGATCGAGACCTTGTCCGACTGCAGCACGGTCTTGTCGGCCGGGTTGCCCATGTTCTGGGTCGGCGTACCCACGCTCGCCGCGGCGGCCAGCGCCTTGACGTTGGTCCACACCTTCGCCTTGCCTGACGTGGATCCGGGGTCCGCCTCGTGCCGGATCTCCGAGCGACGCGAGTCCATCGCGGTGATCGCCTTCAGGTTCGCGGGCGGACCGGCCGGGGGCTGGCTGGACGCCGGGCTGACCGTTCCCAGGACCAGGGTCAGGCCGAGGACGAAGGCGATCCCGGCGCCCCGTGCGGCGAGGTGTTGCGTGCGGGTGCGACCGATGGGGGCTGTCGACGTCATGCCCAACAGCGTGACGTCGGTCGTCCGGCCTGGGCCTGCGCAAAATGACTAGTGCGGTACGGCCGGTGGTCAGCCGGCGCTGCGGATCAGCTCGACCAGCTGGTGACGGCTGGTGGTGTTGGTCTTGGCGTACGCGTTGGACAGGTGATAGCCCACCGTGTGCCGGGTGATGAACAGTTCCCGCGCGATCTGGGCGTAGCTGAGCCCCTCGACGAGGAGCCCGACGACATCGCGCTCCCGGTCCGACAACGGGGCCAAGACGTCCGCCTCGGGACCGGCGGCGGACTGGTCGTCCCGGATCAGGCCCAGCCGGCCGAAACGATCGGCGGCATCCTGTCGGGCCTCCTTCGCGGCGGCGCCGTAGCCCAGGGCGCCGTTCACCCGGGCCAGGTCGTCGCTGACCAGGGCGCGGTGGAACGGCATCGAGTCCATCCCGCCGGCTGCGGCGGCGCTGCTCAACGAGCGCCGAGCTTGCTCGAGGTCGTGCCGCTGCTCGGCCGCGAGACCGGTGAGCCAGTCGATCACGGGCCGGGCCCAGACCAGGCCGCTGGCGTCGAAGTCCCACCGGGACCGGATCGTCTCGACGTAGTCGGGCTGGCCGGACCAGATCTTGCTCAGGCAGAGATGGACGGCCCAGACCGGCGAGATGCCCGGGTCGTCGACGGCGTCGCCGACGACGGCACGGAGTTCCGCCACCGCGGACGCGGCGCCGGCCGGTCCGCCGGTGAGCCGGCCGACGATCACCTCTGCGGTCCCGACGGCACCGACGGCCTGGGACCACGGTGCGTCCCGGACCGCCCCGCGCGCCGCGCGCAAGGTCGCCGCCGTCGCGTCGAGATCGTTTCGAGCGACGTCCAGCAGCGGCGCGTACGCGGCCGCCATCGGGTGCAGCCCGAACCGCGACTCCACGGCCAGGGCGAGGTTGCGCCGGGCCGCGGCCCAGTCCCCGCGCATCCAGGAGGCGTAGCCGAGACAGGCGTGGACGATGCCGTCACTGAGGCCGGCCCGGCCGTCCCGGATCCGGCGGGCGATCTCGGCCAGGATGTCGGCGCCCTCGTCGAACCGCCCGCCGACGGTGTAGACGAGTCCCCGCCACGCCAGCCGGGCGCTGTCGGCGGCTGGTGTGGCCGACCTCGGCTCGGAGGTGTCCGCGGGCCGCCAGCCCGATCTGGCTTCGGAGGCCGCGCGGGCCATGCCCAGACCGAAGATCAGATAGCTGTACATGGCCGGGTCGGCCGGCGAGGCGTCGCGGGCCCAGGTCAGGTCCGGCAGTGCCTCGCCGATCGGAGCCCCGGTGGTGATCCGGGACCAGCCCCGAAGGACGACGAGGCGGTAGCGCGAGAGCCCGTCGGTGCGATCCAGATCGGCCGGTTCGACGGCCTCGAGGATGCGGCGGGCATCGAGCCAGCGCCGGACGACGATGGCCAGGCCGGCCGTCACCAGGGCCCTGCGGACCGGATCGGAGGCCTGCTCGACCTCGGCCAGGATCGCGCTGACGGTCTCGTCGTCCCGGGCCAGGACGTACTCGAACACGCTGTCCAGCCAACGGGCCTGGCGGCGCGCAGCGTCGCTCGTCGACGCACTCGACCAGCGCAGGAAGCGGCCGGCCTCCCGGTAGGTGCCGCGCCCATGCAGCTCGGCGGCGTACGCGGCCAGGTCGGTGGCCAGGACGTCGTCGTACTGATCCGCGGCGGCAATCCGCTGCTGCAGGGCTGCGCTCCGGTCCTCGACCAGTTCTGCCGCGCGCAGGTGGAGCTGCCGGCGCCGATCCGGCGGCAGCACCGCCCGCACCGCGGCGGCGATCACGGCGTGAACCGTGCGCAGCTGCGGTCCGAGCTCGGAGCGTCGCAGCTCCAGCAGACCGGCCTCGATGCCCGGCTCGGCCGCCGACAGCGGACTCTCGACCCCGCCGAGCCCGGCCGCCAACCGGACCGGCACCCAGCCGTCGCCGAGCACCGATACCGCGGTCACCAGATCGGCGGTATCGGCCGGCAGCTCGTCGAGCCGTCCTGCCACGCCGAGCGCGACGTCGTCCGGAGCCGGCAGATCGTCCATGACGCGGAGCTCGCCCGGATCGTGCTCGGCGAGCAGCGCCTTCAGATACAGCGGATTGCCCCCGGTGTGCTCGAGCAGCCGTGCCGCCAGGCCGGGTTCCAGTCCCGGTGATGCCTGCTCGACCAGCCGGCGGCCTTCGGTCGGCTGCAGACCGGTCAACCGGATCCGGACCGTGCGTTCGTCGAGCAGCAGCCGCCGCCAGGTCGGGTGCGCGGGTGCGTGCAGCGGCCGCGACGCGGCGGCGACCAGCAGCCGGTCACCCGCGGCCCGGCCGATGACCCAGCCGAGGGTCTCCACCGTCTCGGCGTCGCACCACTGCAGATCGTCGAGGCAGATCACGACCGGACCGACCAGGGCGAGCCGGTCCACCAGACGGCGAACCTGCTGTGCTGCCTGGAACGGCGCCGTATCGGGCTCGATCGGCGCAGGGAGCGGCCAGTGCGCGATGGTCGCGTAGGGGACGCCGACCAGGCTCTCCACGCCGTCAGCCGTCAGCAGCTGACGACCGGCCGCGCGCTCTCGGACCTCCCGCACCAGGGACGTCTTGCCCTGGCCGGGATCGCCCTCGATCGACAGCAGGGTCGGCACGCCGGCCGCGGACGTGGCCAGTGCCGTCTCGACGAGATCCAGTTGATCCGGTCTCCACCACACAGCCGGCGCCCTTCGCAAGCTCGACAGGTTCGACGGTGATCGATTCTCGCAGAGCCCGGATCGGGAGCCGCCGAGGCGGTCGCGTGGTGAAGACTGGGCATTTTGCGCAGGTGGGCTCGCGCGTCCCACCGCCACGCTGGTGACATGACGACAACCACCGTTCCCCGTACAGCCGGTACGACGATCGCTCAGCCGGTCTCGCGCCGGTTCTTCACCGCCGACGACTTCGACTACAACGCGAAGACCATGCTCGGCCACGCCGCCCAGGGCGTGATCGACATCGGGCTCGCGCTGGCCACCCTGGACCGGATCCCCGACGGCGACGCCGTGGGCTGGTACCGGGCCTGGTCCGACACCGCCGACACGCTGCGCGAGCAGGGACTGGCCAGCAGCCGGGCGGGCTCGGAGTTCAGCGCGGCCGCGTTCTTCCTCGCCGCCTCGGAGGCGTACGACCAGGCGCTCGCGTTCGTTGACGGGATGCCGGACGACTCCGTCCTGCTGCCGACCTTCCGGCTGCACCGGGAGTGCTGGGACCGGTTCGTGGCCAGCTCCGAGGGGCGGCACCTGCCGATCGCCGTTCCGTACGAGGGCGACTCGATGCCCGGCTACCTGTTCCGTCCGGACGCCACCGGCGCAGCCCGGCCGACCGTCGTCGTGACCAACGGCAGCGACGGATCGCTGGCCGGACTGTGGGCGTACGTGATCAAGGGCGCGCTGGAGCGCGGCTGGAACGTGTTCGTCTTCGACGGCCCGGGCCAGCAGAGCATGCTGTTCGAGCGTGACGTCCCATTCCGGCACGACTGGGAGGCCGTCCTCACCCCGGTCGTCGACCTGCTGGTGGCGCGTGCCGACGTGGACGCCGACGCGCTGCTGGCGTACGCGATCAGCCAGGGCGGCTACTGGCTGCCCCGGGCGCTCGCCTTCGAGCACCGGTTCGTGGCCGCGGTGGTCGACGGCGGGGTGACCGACGTGGCCCGGGCCTGGAACCGCAACCTGCCGCCGCAGCTGCTGGCCGCGCTCCGGGCCGGTGACCGGGCGACGTTCAACCGGGCGATGTCAGCCCCGGCGACGCCGGAGATGGAGCGCACCATCGCGTTCCGCGCGAAGCCGTACGGCCTGACCGACCCGTTCGACCTGTTCACCGAGGTGAACCGCTACACCCTCGACGGTGTGGTCGACAAGATCAGCACCCCGATGTTGATCACCGATCCGGACGACGAGCAGTTCTTCCCGGGCCAGCCGCAGGAGCTGTACGACGCCTTGACCTGCTCGAAGGTGCTGCTCCGGTTCACCGCGGCCGAGGGCGCGAACGCCCACTGCGAGCCGATGGCGCGCCACCTCGTGGATCTCCGGATGGGCGACTTCTTCGCCGGCCAGCTCGCCGAGTCGCGAGCCTGACACCTCTCCTCACCTTCGACCGACAAGGCATTCCCGATGAATCCGAAGAACCTCGTCCTGGCTTTCTCCCCGCTGGTGCTGTTCACCGCCGGCGGCTACCTCCTCGGACCGCCGCTGGTGGGCTGGGCCGCGCTGGCCTCCGCCGTGCTCGCGCTGCTGATCTTGATCGCCGGGCTGCGGAACGGCGTCAAGCTGATCACCGCCGCGAGTGTGGTCACCTTCGGCGGCCTCGCGGCCGTGGCCCTCCTCGGTGGTCCGACCGGACGCTGGTTCGTCGACGTCTTCGGCAGCGCGGTCGCCGCACTGCTGATCGGACTGATGATGCTCGTCTCGGTCGGCACGGTGCCCTTCACCGAGCAGTACGCGCGTGCGGTCGTGCCCCGGGAGCACTGGGGCAGCCCGGAGTTCAAGGCGATCAACACCAAGATCAGCCTCGCCTGGGCCGGCGTGGTGACCGGGATCGGACTGAGCCGGCTGGCCTACGGGCTGCTCGTCGCGGCGAGCGGTGACCAGGTCGGCACCCTGCTGCGCCTCGGCCTGAGCTGGGCCGTGCCCTGCGTCCTCGTCGTCGCCGGGCTGCGATACACCCAGCGATTGGCCGGCGATGATCACGACGCCGAGCAGCGGCGCGGGTCCTCGCCCGAGGCGGTCCGACCGCCGGAGCCACGGCGGTGAGCGAGGTCGCCGCGCGGACCCCTGCCCGGTCCGGCGCACGCCGCTACACACCAGGCCGGGTGATGTCGTTCAGCGACGCCGTGTTCGCCATCGCGATCACGCTGCTGGTGCTGCCACTGACCGATCTCGACCTCGATCCCGAGCGCCTGGCTGAGCAGCTCCGCTCCGCGACCCCTCAGATCGTCGTCTTTGCCGTCGGCTTCACCGTGATCGGGCTCTATTGGCTGTCCCACCACGCCTGGTTCAGCCGAGTCCGAACGGTCGACGACCGGCTGCTCAAGATCAATCTCGTGGTGCTCGCCTGCGTCGCGTTCCTGCCGTTCCCGACATCAGTGCTCGGCACGCACAGCGGCACCGCCGGCACCGTGTTCTACGCCGCCTCGGTCGCGTTCACCGGCACCGCCTTCGCGCTGATGTGGACCTACCTGGGACGCAACCCGGAGCTGTTCGAGGCCGACAGCGCGGCCGCACTGCGCCGGCACACGCTCGTCGGACTCGTGACGCCCGTGGTCTTCGCGGCGTCGATCCCGATCGCTTTGGTCAGCGCCGACGGCGGCAAGCTCTGCTGGCTGCTGATCTGGCCGGCCTCCACCATCGCCTCGCGACTGGTCTCCCGGACCTCGCGGTCCTCGAGCCGATGACGCCCCGGACCGCGCACGACCCGGGCGGTGGGGACGACTGCGGCCCGCGCGATCGAGGTCGCGGGGTGCGTTCGGGCAGCGATGTCTGCACTTTCGTCCCTCAGGATCGGACACATAGCGGATCTATCCTCGAGTCGTGGGCGGTCTCGTCCCGAAGGTCCCGAGTCCTGTTCGTACCGTTCCTGGCGGCACGGGTCACATTCGTGACCGCAGCCCTCAGCCCGATCGATGGGCGAGCGTGCTGGTGTTGCAGCGATCGGCGGGCAACGCCGCCGTCTGTCGGCTGGTCGCGCAGCGTTGTGGCGCACGCGACGGAGAGGTGGACCTCGATGAGGACAGGCAGCTGCAGCGGCTGTCGCCCGAGCCCACCCCGGTCCCCATCGATCCCCTTCGCGCACAGGCCCGGGCTTTCCTCGCTCCGTACCGCGCGGGGATCGTGTGGGATGTCGACGGCATCGCCGACGCGCTGGTGGCTCGTCTGGCCGCACCGGTCAAGGAGTACGCGTTCGTCCGCGCTGTGATTGCCGCGCTGCCGTCGGCGATCGAGGACAACGTCACCGCAGACGTGGTGAACAGGCTCCCGGTTCCCGTCAGCGTGATCGGCTTGTCGAGTGAGGGTCGAGCGATGCTCGATGTCTTCTACGACGCGATGATCACCGGTGACGTGTCGAAGTTCGAACGCGAGCAGGCGAACAAGATCATCTCCTACCGGATGGGACGAGTCTCCCAGGCCGAGTTCGTCGCGGGCATGGACCGCCGCATGATCTTTCCCATCCGGAACATCGGCGTCACCCGACTGGCGTCGGCGACGTTCACCGCCGAGCTCCAGACGAACGGCAAGATCGGTCTGCACTACAACTCGGTGGTGGTGACGCAGTACGACATGTTCAAGGCGGACTTGGCGACCCTGCCCTCCTGGTCCCAGCTCAGCAACGGAATCGAGCTGGATCCCAATCTGATGGTCGCCGTGCACCTGTTCGACGTCGAGGACCATCCGATCTACGACGTGCCGGCGTTGGCGTTGATCGACTACTCGAATCAGATCAAGGAGCGGACGCTGGGCACTGCCAAGTCGGCCTTCATGCTCGGCCTGACGGTGGGGCTGGGCGGCCTGGGCGGCGGTTCGTTGGAGGGCCTGCAGGAGCGAGTCCTGGCCGGCGAGGTCTCGAAGGCGTACCTCTGGGGCGCGCGGGCCCTGGTCTGGGCCGACCGGGTCCAGTTCGGCATCCAGGCCGGCGCCATGGTCGTCAACGACCATCGGGACTGGATCGTCGACACCTTTCCCGACGCCGGGCCGCACCTGCTGGATGCGATGGACACCGCAAATCGGCTCGCCGGCTACTACGGCTGGGCGCGGCTGGGTGTCGACGGCCTGCGGCTCGTCCGGGCGAAGCTCGGACCGGCGGCCGACGGCTGGCGATCGGCACGAGCGACGGCGAAACTGGGCGGCGACCAGGCCAAGCTGGCGCGGGCGGTGGAGGACGAGGCCGACACGCTGCTGGCCGAGCTCCAGTATGCCGAGGAAAAGGCCGCCTCCGGCGGAGACCGCGGCAGCGTCAGCCCGCCGATCGCCAGCAAGGCCAAAAAGTCGGTCGCCGGTGGCGAGAAGGAGATCCACGTCACCGAGAACCGGATCGAGATCTGCCCGGTGCAGCGGTGCCCTGACCTCGACGAGGTGGTCGGCTCGGGCTCGACCGACCCGACGGTCGCGAAGGAGATCGCGGACGCGAAGAGTGCTGCCAAGGCAGGCGATGCCGCCGGCGCCGCCCGACTCGCCGAGGAGGCGATCATCGACGCGGGTGTGGCCACGTCGCCGGCCAAGGGCGCGCCGACGACGCGAGCCGCCGCGGCGGCGAAGGGAGCACCTCGCGGGAAGGTCTCGGCGACCGGGGCCCCTGCGGGCTCGCCGCTCACGCCGGCCGACGTCGCTGCGCGCGGATATCCGCTCGGATTCCCTCGACGGCAACAATTCGTCTACTTCGGCTGGAGCGGCAAGGCATATCTGGAGGTGCGAGCCGTCCGAGACGCCGAACTGGGTATCCAGGGCAGTGCTGTCACGGTCCGCGGTGCCTCGTCGGGGAAGCCCTTCGACGACGGTCGCTTGAGCGATATCGACCTTGCCGTGATCAGCCCGACTCTGGCCGGGAAGGCGCGCGCGGCGGGCATACCCGTGCGCGACGGCCACACCCGGTTCGCCCTCAGCCCCGATCAGGCCACGACCCTGGGCATTCCCGACCTCGGCCCGCGCCTGTCCCGGTTCCTGGACCGTGGTCGCCCGGTCAACATCATGGTGTTCGAGAGCCGGGCCGCGGCACTCGCCAAAGAACCCTGGACCATGTGGGTCTGGTGGTAATGCCGGCACTGTCGGTCGTGCGCCGCTCAGCGACGAGCCGAGACCAACGCGGGCTGTCGACCTCGCTCGACGTGAAGTCGTCCAGCCGAGGATCAGCGGCCGTGCGGCTGCCGGTCGGCCTGCTGTTCGGTGGCTGCCCAGGAGGCGAGGAGGGCCAGGGCCTGCGCGGTCGGTGAGCCGGGCGCGGCGGAATAGACCGTCAGGGCGAGACCGGGCTCGGCGCGGAGATCCATGGTTTCGTAGCTGAGTTCCAGGTCGCCGGCGATGTGGTGGCGGAAGTACTTGATGCCGGCGCCGTGGGTGCGGACATCGTGGGCGTTCCAGCGCCGCCGGAATTCCTCGCTCCGGGTGGAGAGCTCACCGACGAGCTCGTGGAGTCGCTTGTCGTGGGGGTCCTTGCCGGCGGCGGTGCGGAGGTTGGCGACGGTCATGTCGGCTGCGACGTCCCAGTTCGGATAGAACCGGCGCGCGGAGTGGTCGAGGAAGGTGTAGCGGGCGAAGTTCGGCGGCGAGGCCGGGTCCAGCAGCATGTCGGCGTACATGGCGCGGCCGAGGTGGTTGGTGGCCAGCAGATCGAGACGGTCGTTCCCGACGGCGGCGGGGGAGGTGATCGAGTCCAGCACCCATTGCAACGCCGGCCGCACGCTCCACTGTGGTGCGGAGGGCCGGCGGACGATCCGGCTGGAGCCGTCGGCCTCGTGGGCGAGGCGGAGGAGGTGGGCCCGCTCGGCGTCGTCGAGCTGCAGGGCGCGGGCCACCGAGTCCAGGACACCCGCCGAGACACCGGCCAGGGCTCCGCGCTCGAGCTGGGCGTAGTACTCCACACTCATCCCGGCCAACTGGGCGACCTCGCTGCGTCGCAGACCCGGCACACGACGCCGACCGGTGCTCGGCAGGCCGGCCTGTTCGGGACTGATCTTGGCGCGGCGTGAGGTGAGGAACTCGCGAACGGCCGCGCGGTTGTCCATGGCCGTGACACTACGACGGCGGGTCCGCGGTCAGCGATGTACTGACAGCACACCCATGGTCGGTGACTTCTCTGCCTCGGCTCCAGCCGGTTGTCTGGGCTCATGACAGTGATCGATCGAAGGGTCGCAGCCGGCTGGCGGGCGAGAGGCGCGGCGGCCGTCGTCGGCCTGGTCACCGTGGCCGCGGGGTCGGGATGCGCGGTCGGGGTGCCGGGAGTGGCACAGGACGCGGCGAGTTCTGATTCCGGCGTGGCCGGCTCGTCGTCGCGTCAGATCGTGCTGCGCTTCGACGACCAGGTGGTGCCGGCCACGCTCGCCGACAACCCGACCGCCAGGGCGTTCGCCGCGCTGCTGCCGCTGACGCTGGACCTGAGGGATCCGATGGGTCAGGCGAAGTCCGGCCGGCTGCCGGTTCCGCTCGGGTCGACCGACGGATCGCTGGTGACCCGTCCTGCCGTGGCCGGGGTTTACTACGGACCGAGGTCGCAGACGTTCGCGGTCTTCTACTGCGACCTCGGCCAGTCGGTGCCTGACGGCCTCGTCCCGCTCGGCACGATCAACAGCGACCTCGGCGCTGTGGCGGCCGCGGGTCAGCGGATCCGACTCCGCATCTACCCAGGCGACCACGCCGGCAGCTGACCGGGCGGTGCCGCGATGACCGTCCCGGGTCGCTCGATACTCGGAGCAGCACGGCATGGTGAACCTCGACCGATCACAGCCCACAACCCCAGGAGACCAGATGACCGACGAACGCCACCGCTTCACCGACAAGATCGCCTTCGTCACCGGCGCCGGCGGCGGGATCGGCCGAGCCACCGCCATCGCCTTCGCGCGCGAGGGCGCATGCCTGGTCGTCGCCGACCTCGACGATGCCGCCAACGCCGAGACGGTTCGCCTGGTCGAGAGCACCGGCGCCCAGGTCGTCGGTGTGCGCTGTGACGTCACCCGGGCAGAAGACCTGGTGGCGGCCCTCGCGGTCGCCGTGGAGGTGTTCGGCGGCCTGGACATCGCCTTCAACAACGCGGGCATCGAGCAGCGCACCGGCCCGCTGGCCGACATCGCGGAAGACCACTGGGACGATGTCATCGCCGTGAACCTGCGCGGCGTCTATCTGTCCATGCGGCACGAGATCCCGCTGCTGCTGCAACGCGGCGGCGGCGCGATCGTCAACACCTCCTCCGGCGCCGGCGTGAAGGGCTTCCGCGGCGGGGCCGCGTACGGTGCGGCCAAGTTCGGCATCATCGGCGCGACCAAGTGCGCCGCCCTCGACTACGCAAGCTCGGGCATCCGGATCAACGCCATCTGCCCGGGCATCATCGACACCCGGATGATCGAGCGCGTCTTCGGCGGCACGCCGGAAGGACACCGGGCCATCCTCGACCAGGAGCCCATCGGCCGGCTCGGTCGGGTCGAAGAGATCGCCGACGCCGTGCTCTGGCTCTGCTCCGCCGAAGCGTCGTTCGCCGTCGGGCACGCTCTGATCGTCGACGGCGGGCAGACCGTCTGAGTGCTTGTCGGGCGCCGGCGGTCACCAGCCGAACTGCTTAGCAGTTGTATTTAGCATTGCGAAGTAATACCCTGGATCACGTGGAGACGCACGATCTGACGAGCACGCCGGGGCTGGCGAGTGCCCTGCGGACGACGACGCTGCGGTTGGCTCGACGGTTGCGTCAGATGCGGGCGGACGACCTCGATCTCACCGGCAGCCAGCTGTCCGCGATGTCCAGCCTGCTCAACCACGGTGACCAGCTGATGGGGGAGCTCGCGGCGCTGGAGCGGATCCAGCCGCCGTCGATGACCCGGATCGTGAACGCGCTGGAGGAGCGCGGGATGGCGGTTCGCAAGCCGTCCGAGCGTGACCGCCGGCAGTGCGTCGTCGCGCTCACCGACGCCGGTCGCGAGATCCTGCTGGCGAACCGGCGGCGCCGCGACGAGTGGCTTGCGCGACAGATGGAGGGCCTGGACGAGAGCGACCTGGACGTCCTGCGCCGGGCCGTCCTGATCCTGGAACGCGTGCGGAACGCGTGAGTCTCGATTCCCACGACCGGCTGACGGCAGAAGACGTACGCCCTCGGGGTGAGGCCGCCGCGCCTCCTCCGCAGCGGCCACGATCTCGGATGTTCGCCGCGCTGGCGGTGCGCAACTACCGGATCTGGATGGCCGGCGCGTTCGTCTCCAACATCGGCACCTGGATGCAGCGAGTCGCGCAGGACTGGTTCGTGCTGGAGCTGTCCCACGGCTCCGGCGTCGCCGTCGGCATCACGACCGCCCTCCAGTTCCTCCCGATGCTGTTGTTGTCGCCGATCGGGGGACTGGTCGCCGACCGCTTCCCGAAGCGCTCCGTGCTGAAGCTCACCCAGCTCTGGCTGGCGCTGATGTCGGCCCTGCTCGGCGTGCTGGCGGTCACCGGTGTGGCCCAGATCTGGCAGGTGTACGTCGTCGCGTTCCTGTTCGGCGTCGGCACTGCGTTCGACAACCCGGCGCGGCAGAGCTTCGTCTCCGAGGTGGTCGGCGGCCCGCTGCTGCCGAACGCGATCGCCCTCAACTCGGCGACCTTCAACGCCGGCCGGATCATCGGCCCTGCGCTGGCCGGCCTGGTGATCGCGGCCTTCGGCTCCGGCTGGTCGATCCTGTCGAACTCGGTGACGTACGCGGCGTTCATCCTCGCGTTGGTGATGATGGACGGTCGGCTGCTGCAACCGCCACCGCGGGCATCCCGGGCCAAGCGTCAGATCCGCGAAGCGCTGTCCTACGTCCGTCGGCAGCCGGAGATACTCCTCGTCTTGCTGATCGCGTTCTCGGTCGGCACATTCGGGATGAACTTCCAGCTGACCTCGGCCCTGATGGCCCAGCAGGAGTTCCACCGCGGCGCCGAGCAGTACGGCATCCTCGGCACGTTCATGGCCGTCGGCTCGCTGACCGGTGCCCTGCTCGCCGCTCGCCGGACGTCGCGGCCGTCGGCCCGGTTCGTCGTGGTCGCCGCCACCACGTTCGGCCTGCTCGAGGTCGTCTCCGGGCTGATGCCGACGTACGGCTGGTATGCGGCGTCGCTGCCGGCGCTCGGGCTGGCCGCTCTGCTCACCATGACCGCCTGCAATGCGTCGGTCCAGATGGGCGCGCCGCAGCTGCTCCGCGGCCGGGTGATGGCGCTGTACATGATGGTGATGATGGGCGGGACGCCGATCGGTGCGCCGGTGATCGGCTGGATCGGTCAGACCCTCGGCCCGCGCTGGACGCTGATCGGCGGCGGCGCGCTCACCGTGGTCGGTGTGCTCGCCGCCGCCGCGTGGCTGCTGCCGAAGATCTACTCGTCGCCGAAGGCGTGCCGCAGCTTGCCCTCTTCCTCCTCCGAGAGGTTGGTGTAGATCAGCTCGGGGTGCTCCTCGCCGATGAACCGGGCGCGGACCCGGTCCTGGACCGCGCTGGAGGTCAGCAGGAACAGGGCCGACGTGCCCGGGGTCACCGACGCCTTCACCTTCTTGATGAAGTCGTCGTCGATGCCCACGTCTCGCAGGGCACCGGCACCCGCGCCGGCCGCCGCGCCGATCGCCAGGCCGAGGAACGGGATGAAGAACAGCAGGCCGAACAGGAATCCCCAGAACGCGCCGCCCAGGGCGTACGGCCCGACGAACTCCGTCAATTGATGGGTCTTCGGCTTCTTCGCACCCTCCGGCCACTCGACGTAGGCCGCGTCCTGGAGCACGATCAGCCCCTCGTTGTTCAGATCCTTGATCGTGCGCAACGCCTGCGATGCGCCGTCGGGCTTGGTGAACTTCCAGACGCTCAACGTGGCCACCAGCAAACTCCTCTCGGACCGGATGTGTCAGCCCGATCGTGCCACTGCGCACCGGCGGCGTCACCAGGGCGTCCGGTGGTTCACCCGGCCGGGGTGATCGAACCGGGGATGACTGGGCCGAAGGTGACTTGGCCGGGGGCTGACTGGGCCCGGGGCCGACTCAGGCGCCCTTGCCCGCCGGTTCCGGTTCGGCGGCCGGGCCGTCGACCGGGTGGGTGACCAGCATCAGCGGCGCCCGGGAGACCATCAGCCAGGTCGGCAGGATGACGATGCACAGGATCGGCAGGATGGTCATACCGCCCGACGTGATGACCCCGATGAACAGCGCGACCCAGCCGTCGCGGGCGATCGCCAGGGTGGCCCCGAACGCGCCGCAGCCGACCGCCAGGCCGACCGGGATGCTCGGTACGAGGGCGTGCGCGGCCAGTCCGAGCGCCGCGCCGATGAAGACGGCCGGGAAGATCCGGCCGCCGCGGAAGCCGGCGCTGGCGCTGATCACCAGGGCGACGACCTTGATCAGGGCGAACGAGAGCAGCGTCCAGAAGCCGTACTGGGCGTAATTCGTCAGCAGCTGGTCGGTCTGGCTCAGCCCCTTGAACAAGGTGATCCGGCCGCCGATCGCGCCGAGCAGGCCGAGCACCAGGCCACCGATGGTGGTGTAGATCAGGGGGTTGCGCATCCGGTGGAACAGCGTGTGCACCCTGGGCAGGGCGACGGCGGCCGCGAGCCCGAGCAGCACCGCGACGGCGGCGATGATCGTGCCGGTCAGCAGGTCGATCGCGTGGGCCTGGGGGTACGGCGGCACTGGGAAAGCCATGGACTCCTGGCCGAGCAGGGTCATCGTGATCGCACCGGCACCGGCCGACACCAGCGGCAGGAACAGCTTGTCGAAGAGCGCGCCCGGACCAGGGATGCTGGCGGCCATTCCGGTGAAGATCAGGGCCGCGGCGACCGGCGTGTCGAACAGTGCGCCGATCGTCCCGGCTGCGGCGAGCATCAGGATCAGCCGCGGCGGGATCTTCGGCCAGAGCTTGCCGAGCAGCGCGACACTGATCGCGACGTTGATCGCGATGATCGGGTTCTCCGGACCGAGGCTGACGCCGCCGGCGAGGCTGAGCAGCACCGCGAGCGCCAGGCCGGGGATCACCTTCAGCGGCAGCGGCGGCGCGACCAGCTCGGTGGTCGCCGAGTCGTGACCGGCGTGGCCGGGGATCTGCCAGACCACCAGACCGACGGCCGCGCCGATCACCGTGAGCACGACGAACGTCCACAGCCGCGAGTCGTCCGGCAGCCCCAGCGAGGAGGGGATGGAGGTCCAGAGCACGCCTTCCAGGAGGCCGGCGCCCGTGTTCAGCAGCCAGAGGATCAGCGCGGACGCGACCCCGACGATCAGCGCCGGGATCGCCAGCATGGCCAGTTGTTTGAGGGGCATGGGCGCGGGTGCCGTCGCCGCCTGCTCGGTCACATTCGTCCGCCTTCGTCCACCGGGTGGCTGCCCGTCGTCTGCACCGGTCGGGTCGGCCCGAGTTCGCCGCGAGTCCGAGCCCAACGCGCAGGCTAGCCTCGCAACGGCGACCTTGTCGCCTACCTCGTGCCCGAGCCGAAGGAGTCACCCATGAGTTCACCCGTTGTGACCGTGCGGGGTGAGGCGACGAGCCAGGTGCCGCCCGAGCTGGCCACGATCTCCGCAGCGGTCAGCGCGTCCGGTCCGACGTCGGACCAGGTCGCCCGCGCGCTGGCGTCCGGCAGCGAGCGGCTGGCCGAGGTGGTCGACCGGTTCGCCGCAGCGGTCGAACGATCGAGCACCTCCGGGCTGTGGATCCATCCGGTCACCGACCACCGCAACGCCGCCAAGGTCACCGGATATCGCGGCTCGGTCGGCCGGGAGGTCGTCGTGCACGACTTCACCCGGCTGTCGGACCTGGTGCTGGCGCTGTCGGCGCTTCCCGGCACCGAGATCGGGGGACCCTGGTGGTCGCTGCGACCCGACAGCGGCGTCCACCGGGACGTACGGCTGGCAGCTATCGCCGACGGGCGGCGCCGGGCCGACGACTACGCCGCCGCGTTCGGCGCGCGGGTGACCGAGCTGCTCGAGATCGCCGACCAGGCGCCCGGGATGGGCCACCCGATGGCCCGGGAGATGATGTTCGCCAGCGCGAAGGGCGGTCCCCCGGAGGCATCGTTCGACTTCGAGCCGCAGCCGCAGAGCGTCTCCGGTCAGGTCACCTTGCGGTTCGCGATCACCTCTCCGGTTCTCGCCGAGTGACCGTCGTCTCGGTGCGGTAACAATCAGCCGCTAGATTCCTGGGCATGTTCGCCAAGGTCTTGGTCGCCAACCGGGGAGAGATCGCGGTCCGGGCGTTTCGCGCTGCCTACGAGCTGGGTGCGCAGACTGTCGCGGTCTATCCGTACGAGGACCGCAACGCCGTGCACCGGATCAAGGCCGACGAGGCGTACGAGATCGGTGAACGTGGGCACCCGGTCCGGGCCTACCTGGACGTCCAGGGCATCGTCCGCGCGGCGGTGCGCTGCGGTGCCGACGCGATCTATCCCGGCTACGGGTTCCTGAGCGAGAACCCGGAGCTGGCCCAGGCCTGCATCGACGCCGGCATCACGTTTATCGGGCCGCCGCCGGACGTGCTGGAGCTGGCCGGCAACAAGGTCCGGGCGCTGGCGGCGGCCAAGGCGGCCGGCATCCCGACGCTGAAGTCCACCCCGCCGTCGTCGAACATCGACGAGCTGGTCGCCGGCGCCGCCGAGATCGGCTTCCCGGTGTTCGTCAAGGCGGTCGCCGGCGGCGGCGGCCGCGGCATGCGCCGGGTGAACGAGCCCGCCGCGCTGCCGGAGGCGCTGCAGGCGGCCATGCGAGAGGCCGAGGGCGCGTTCGGCGACCCGACGGTCTTCATCGAGCAGGCGGTCGGCCGGCCGCGGCATATCGAGGTGCAGATCCTGGCCGACACCCAAGGCAACGTGATGCACCTGTTCGAGCGGGACTGCTCGCTGCAGCGCCGGCACCAGAAGGTGATCGAGATCGCCCCGGCGCCGAACATCGACCCCAAGCTGCGCGAGGCGCTCTGCCGCGACGCGGTGGCCTTCGCGCGCTCGATCGACTACTCGTGTGCTGGGACCGTGGAGTTCCTGGTCGAGACCGAGGGCGAGCGGGCCGGCCAGCACGTGTTCATCGAGATGAACCCGCGGATCCAGGTCGAGCACACGGTCACCGAAGAGATCACCGATGTCGACCTGGTGCAGTCCCAGATGCGGATCGCCAGCGGCGAGAGCCTCGCCGACCTCGGGCTGTCGCAGGAGGGGGTCCGGATCAACGGCGCCGCGCTGCAGTGCCGGATCACCACCGAGGACCCGGCGAACGGGTTCCGGCCCGACACCGGCACCATCACCGCCTATCGTTCGGCCGGCGGCGCGGGAGTCCGGTTGGACGGCGGCACGGTCGACACCGGCGTAGAGATCAGCGCCCACTTCGACTCGATGCTGGTCAAGCTGACCTGCCGCGGCCGTACGTTCGCGGCGGCGGTCGCCCGGGCCCGGCGGGCACTCGCCGAGTTCCGGATCCGTGGCGTGAGTACGAACATCCCGTTCCTGCAGGCGGTGCTGGAAGACCCGGAGTTCATCGCGGGCGACGTGTCCACCGCCTTCATCGAGCAGCGCCCGGAGCTGCTGACCACGCACGCGCCGGCCGACCGCGGCACCCGGCTGCTGCGCTGGCTGGCCGAGGTCACGGTCAACCACCCGCACGGCACCGCGCCCACCCTGCTCGACCCGAAGGCCAAGCTACCGCTCGGCGTCGACCTGGGTCAGCCGTCGCCGTCCGGCTCCCGGCAGCGGCTGCTGGAGCTCGGTCCGGAGGGCTTCGCCGCCGACCTGCGTGCGCGGACCCATGTCGAGGTCACCGACACCACGTTCCGCGACGCGCACCAGTCGCTGCTCGCCACCCGAGTGCGGACCAAGGACCTGCTCCGGGTCGCGCCGTACGTCGGCCGGATGCTGCCGGAGCTGTTCAGCGTGGAGTGCTGGGGCGGGGCGACGTACGACGTCGCGCTGCGGTTCCTCAACGAGGACCCGTGGGAGCGGCTGGCGGCGCTGCGCTACAACATGCCGGGGCTCTGCCTGCAGATGCTGCTCCGCGGCCGGAACACGGTCGGTTACACGCCCTATCCGACGAAGGTGACGACGTCGTTCGTCGCCGAGGCGGCGGACACCGGGATCGACATCTTCCGGATCTTCGACGCGCTGAACGACATCGAGCAGATGCGGCCGGCGATCGAGGCGGTTCGGGAGACCGGCACCACCATCGCCGAGGTCGCGCTGTGCTACACCGCCGACCTGAACGACCCGGGCGAGAAGCTCTACACGCTGGACTACTACCTGCGGCTGGCCGAGGAGATCGTCGAGACCGGGGCGCACATCCTGGCGATCAAGGACATGGCCGGCCTGCTCCGGCCGCCGGCGGCCCGCAAGCTGGTGTCCGCCCTGCGGGAGCGGTTCGACCTGCCGGTGCACCTGCACACCCACGACACCGCCGGCGGTCAGCTGGCCACCCTGCTCGCCGCCGTGGACGCGGGCGTGGACGCGGTCGACGTGGCCTCGGCGCCGATGGCGGCCACCACCTCGCAGCCGCCGGCCTCGGCGCTGGTCGCGGCGCTGGCCAACACCGAGCGCTCGACCAACCTGGACCTGCGCGCGGTGATGGACCTGGAGCCGTACTGGGAGGCGGTCCGCAAGGTCTACGCGCCGTTCGAGTCGGGACTGCCCTCGCCGACCGGCCGGGTCTACGACCACGAGATCCCGGGCGGGCAGCTGTCCAACCTGCGCCAGCAGGCGATCGCCCTGGGGCTGGGGGAGAAGTTCGAGGCGATCGAGGCGATGTACGCCGCGGCGTCGCGGATCCTCGGCCGGCCGACCAAGGTCACCCCGTCGTCGAAGGTGGTCGGCGACCTGGCCCTGCAGCTGGTCGCCGTCGGGGCCGATCCGGACGACTTCGCCGAGAACCCGCAGAACTACGACATCCCGGACTCGGTGATCGGGTTCCTGGGCGGCGAGCTGGGCGACCCGCCCGGCGGTTGGCCGGAGCCGTTCCGGAGCAAGGCGCTGCAGGGGAGGACCGTCCGGCTGCGGGAGACCGAGTTGTCGCGGGAGGACTCCGACCTGCTCGACCAGCCGGGCCGGGACCGGCAGGAGACGCTCAACCGGCTGCTGTTCCCCGGGCCGACGAAGGACTTCAACGCCGCCCGGGAGACCTACGGCCGGGTCGGCCGGCTGGACACGCTGGACTACCTGTACGGCCTGCGACCCGGCGACGAGCACATGGTGCCGCTCGGTCGCGGCGTGAGTCTGATCCTCGGGCTGGAGGCGATCGGCTCGCCGGACGAGCGTGGCATGCGCACGGTGATGTGCACCCTGAACGGTCAGCTCCGACCGATTCGGGTTCGCGACACCTCGATCAAGGTCGACGTGAAGGTCGCCGAGAAGGCCGATCCGGGCAACCCGGGCCACGTCGCCGCGCCGTTCGCCGGTGTCGTGTCGGTCGGCGTCGCCGAGGGAGACACCGTGGAGGCGGGCGCAACGGTGGCGACCATCGAGGCGATGAAGATGGAGGCCGCGATCACCGCAACGAAGTCAGGCACTGTCCAGCGCCTCGCCCTCGGCTCCGTCCAGCAGGTCGAGGGCGGCGACCTCGTCCTGGTCATCGGCTAGTCACCCGCCTGCGTCCAGCTTGTCACGTGCCCTGAGCCGGCTCATCACGTGCCCTGAGCCGGCTCATCACGTGCCCTGAGCCTGTCGAAGGGCAACTCGGCTCGCTCACGCGCCCTTCGACAAGCTCAGGGCACCTGATCGATGCCTCAGCGCACCCGGGCTCCGCACCCCGGCACCCGGCACCGGGCCCGGAAAGTGTGCAGCTGTTGCAGTTGTCGCCGGCGTGTCGGTGCAACAGCTGCACAGTTTCGGGGGAGGGGTAGGGGCGGGCGCCCGAGGCGCGGGCGTGGCCTGATGAGGGGACGCGGCGAGGGGACGCGGCGCAATTCAGCCGGCGTAGAAGCCGACCAGGTCTGGGACCGGGCGGCGCAGCTGCTGCGCTACTTCGGCCCACGGTACGAAGCCGTCCAGCCAGACCACCAGGGCGGCGATCAGCTCCCGGTGGTCTGCGGTCTCGAGCTCGGCCATCGCGCCGCGGTAGGCGCTGGCCATCATCAGCGCCTTGTCGAACGGGTGCCAGCCGACGGTGAGCCCGGTGACGGGAAGCAGCGCGACGCTGGTGGTCGAGCTGAGCAGGTGATGCAGGCCGACCGCCGCGGACACCCCGCCGCGGGCGAGCGCGAAATCCAGGACGTCCATCTCTGCGCCGGTCAGGTCGAGCTTGGTGGAGCCCCAGGCGACGCCCTGGACGAGCGTCTCCAGCACCCGCCAGGCCGCCCCGACCCGGTCCGGGGGGACGTACGCCCCGGCGAGCAGGGCCTCGACGTCGTGCGGTTCGGGATCGGTCGGCGAGACGACCGGGCTGGCCGGTACCCGGCGGAAAATCGGGCCCAGCCGGGAGAGCAGGCCGCCGGAGCGGGCCCCGACCGGCTCCGGCGCGAGCGCGCGGTGGGCGATCTCGCGCAGCTGTGCCGCATAGCCCTCGTCGGCGCCGACCATGCCCCGCACCTCGTCGATGCCGATGGCGTACAGCCGGAGCTCGCCCATGAATCAAACCGTAGCCGAGCCTCCGCCTATTCTGAGCGCATGAATCCCCGGACCCGACGGCTGATCGTGTCCGGAGTGCTCGCGGCGATGCTGCTGATCGTGCTGGTCACCGCCGTCGTGCGCTGGAGCCGGTGAGGGCTCAACTCATCCGACAGCCCAGACCGCGGTCGCGCCGGCGTGTCCGATCCGGACGCACTGGACCACCGTGACGATCCCGAAGACGAGGCTCAGCACGGTGCCGATGGTCAGCACCAGCCGTCCGCGCGCGTTCTCCCTGTCGATCAGCCGCTGGCCGAGATAGACCAGCACGACCGCGACCAGCAGCCCGATCGTCCACCAGATCAGTGTCGAGCCGAGAGCCTCGTGCTCCTGCAGGGCGGGCGACGGCTGGGTGAACCGCTTGCTCAGGTCCTCGCCCGCCTGCTGGGTGATGAAGGTCAGGATCGGGGCGCCGATCGCGGCCAGCAGCACGAGCTCGCCGTAGCGGACCCGGACCCACCTGATCAGGGACATGGCGATCGCGCCGATCGCGGCCAGCGGAACGATGACGACGGTGGCATGGACGATGAGCGGGTGCAGCGGTAACCCGAGGATCTCCATGGCCTGAACTCAACCATCCTTCCCTGTGATCGGGTGGTGACCACGGCCGCCGCATCGCTGAATTGCGGTCGTCCGGGCCGTCGTCGCGTACGCTCCCACGTGACAGCACAAGGAAAGGTTCACTAGGGACGATGGTTGGGGCGCGATGGAGCGTACGGGGGGGCTTGGCGCTCGTGCTGGCCCTGCTCGCGACGCTGTGGGCGCCGGCTCTGGCGGGGGCCGCCGATGAGGTGGCCTTCACGATCAAGGACTCCCGGATCACGGAGTCCTCGGGGCTGGTCCGCAACTACTCTCACGACGGCTGGTGGACGGCGAACGACTCCGGTGACGGCGGCGTGGTGTATGCGCTGAACGACTCCGGCGAGGTCACCGGCAGCTTCCGCTATGCGGCCAGCCCGAGCGACGTCGAGTCGCTCGCCCGGTACGGTCGCCGGCTCTACGTGGCCGACATCGGCGACAACGCCGAGAAGCGCGATTTCGTCACGGTCTACTACTTCAGCAACCCGCCGACCGACGGCAGCACGGTGCAGTACCGGTCCTACGACTTCGCCTACCCCGACGGCCCGCACGACGCCGAGACCCTGCTGGTCGACGGCGCGGGTCGGCTCTACATCGTGACGAAGGGCAAGAAGGGGGCGATCTACGCCGCGCCCGGGGTGCCGTCCCGGAGCGCGCTGAACCGGCTGGTGAAGGTCGGCAGCGCACCGGCGTACGTCACCGACGGCGTGTTCCTGCCGGACAACAAGCGGATCGCGCTGCGGACGTACGTCTCGGTGATCGTGCTGGACGCGATCACGTACAAGACCATCGGCAGCGCCGCCGCTCCGGTGCAGCCGCAGGGCGAGACGATCGCGCTGAGCCTGAACGGCAAGCGGCTGATGCTCGGCAGCGAAGGCAACCCGTCGAAGATGTACGTCGTCGACATTCCCAAGAGCAAGGGCGAGGACGTGCCGAAGGGGACCAGTGCGCCCCCGGACGCCTCGGCCAGCCCGAGCGCGAGTTCCGACGGGTCCGGCGACGGCGACGCCGGCACGGATACCGATACTGACGTCGACGGCGGCGGTGCGAACCCGAACCGGCAGGGCACGCTGCTCGCCCTGGGCCTCGCCGGCGTGGTCGCGGTAGTGGCCGGCGGCGTGGTCCTCCTGATCCGCCGCCCCTGATCACGTCCGCGTCCCCGGGCCCGGAGCGGTGCAGCCGGGCGAGAGACTGGAGGCATGGTGGACCTGGCGAGTGAGCGGACCGACTACTCGGGCCGGCACCTGGTCGAGTCGGAGGCGCCCGCGGACCCGCTGACCCTGTTCGGCACGTGGTTGTCCGACGCGTTCGCCGCCCGGGACGGCGGCCGGTTGGTCGAGCCGACCGCCATGGTGGTCTCGACGGTGGCCGACGGGCGACCCAGCTCGCGGACGGTTCTGTTGAAGGAGGCCGACGAGCGCGGCTTCGTGTTCTTCACCAACTACGACTCGCGGAAGGGCGCCGAGCTGGCCGGGAATCCGTCGGTCGCGCTGCTCCTGGGGTGGTACGTCCTGCAGCGCCAGGTGCGGGTCGAGGGAGTGGCCGGTTTGGTGGCGCGGGCGGAGTCCGAGGCGTACTTCGCGACGCGTCCTCGTGGCTCCCAGCTCGGCGCCTGGGCGTCGGCGCAGTCCAGTGAGGTCGCCTCGGCCGAGGCGCTGGCGCAGAGCTATCGCGACGCGGAGGAGCGCTTCGCCGATCGCGATGTGCCCTGTCCGCCGAACTGGGGCGGCTACCGGGTGGTGGCCGACTCGATCGAGTTCTGGCAGGGCCAGCCGTCCCGGATGCACGACCGGCTGCTCTATCGCCGTGCGGGCGAGGGCTGGACCCTCACCCGGCTCGCCCCCTGAGCCAGACCCGCCTTCGGGCCGGCGCCGTCAGGCGAGCTCGTTCAGCGTGATCTCGACGGCGAGGAACTGGTTCGGGAAGTCGCGCAGCACCGCCAGGCGCGGATCCGGGACCGGATAGCACCGCTGGGTCGCGTGGGCGCGCAGCGCGGCGAGCCGGGCATCGGCCAGGGTCGAGTCGACGGCGGCGCGATCGCCACCGGTTGCCAGCGCGTCCAGATCACCGATCCGGGGGAGCAGCAGCGACGCGGCCAGGTCGGCCGCGATCTGAATCAGCTCCTGGGCCTGGTTCTGGCGTCGCCGGGCATAGCGCTGCTGGGACCAGCCACCGGCCTTGGTCCGGCCCTGGACGTACCGCGTCTCGATCTTGGAGGTGACCAACTGACGGCCCTCGAAGACGCCGACGGCGACCCCGCCGCGGCGGACGAGCAGGGCTCCGACCGTGCGGTCCCGGGCGACGTGCGCGATCAGGTCGGCCACCGTCTCGCCGATCAGGGGCGGAAACGGCACCGAGATCCGGGCCTCCGCGCCGTCCTCGGCGCTGACCCCGACCTGATCGGTGGCGATCGAGGCCGTGGTGGGACCGTGACGCTCGGTGAAGCCGGACAGCCATCGCTGCAGCCGGCTCGCGTCGACGGCGACCGTACGCATCGGCCTGCCTCCTGCCTCCGAACGGGCCCGGACATGAACAAACCCGCGAGCTGTCGTCGCGCCACCGGGATCGGTGAGCTGCGACGGCCGGAGGACAAGTCCGACACTCGCGGGTTCGGGTTCAGGCTGTGGATTAGCCGGCCGCGCGCGACCAGTTGATTCACGGCGCGGGGCGGCCTAGCTGGCCGTCACCTCACATGTCCCAAAGTCACTCATTCTTCGGACCACCTCCTTTCCGTGTGCCACCAAGGTATGCGGGCGCTTCAAGCAGGTCAATGGGGTTATTCGGCGCGCCCGCCGACCGGCCCGACTCCGTCACCCACCGTGCGTCCCGAGCCGCGCCAGCGTCCGGGTGCGCACCTCCGCGAGAGTTCGACCTCCTTCGCGCTACTCGCTCCACGCGCGAGGTGGGTCGAACCCGCGCGAAGACAGGACCTGGGGGCGACGTGCCGCCCCGATCCGTCCATTCAGGCGAGCAGGACCTCGATCCCGCTGTCGCGCATCGCGGCGACCAGCGCCGGATCCGCGGCCGCGTCGGTGATCACGCCGGTGATCTCGGCCAGCTGGCAGATCCGGAAGAAGGCGACCTCGCCGAGCTTGGAGGCATCGGCGACGACGTACGCCCGCTTGGCCTGGGTGACCATCACCCGGTTCACCGGCGCCTCGGCCTCGTCCGCAATGGTGATCCCGCCGAGCGGGTCGACGCCGGCGGCGCCCAGGAAGCAGATGTCGGTGGTCAGCTGGCTCATCGTGTCGCCGGCCAGCGAACCGACCAGCTCGTAGCTCTGCGGCCGGGCCACGCCGCCGCAGACCACGATCTTGATGAACGGCCGCACGGTCAGCTCGGTGGCGATGTTCAACGCGTTGGTCACCACGGTCACGCCGCTGTGCAGCGCATCTGCGGTGGCGATGGCCCGGGCGACCTCCACCGTCGTCGTCCCACCGTTCAGCGCGACCGTGCACCCCGGCCACAGCATGCTCACCGCTCGCTCCGCGATCTTCGCCTTGGCCGGGTGCCGCCCGATCGTCTTGTAGCGCATCGGCAGGTCGTAGCTGGTGCTGTTCGGGACCGCTCCGCCGTGGGTACGAGAGAGCAGCTGCTGGTCCGCCAGGTGGTCGAGATCTCGCCGGATCGTCGCGGTCGAGACGCCGAACTGCTCGGCGGCCTCGTCGACGTCGACCCGGCCCGCGCCGACCAGCAGCTCGAGGATCGCGGCCAGACGTTCCGCACGGGTCATGCACGGCATGATATGTTCATATCTGTTCGTTTGACGCCTTAAAAGTGCATTCTTTTCACAATCGATGTCGGAGATACCCGCCTCGTTCGACGGCCCCCGGGCCGGCCCGGCAGGCTCTCCGGACGCCCTCGGAGGAGGTCGCCAGGTCCATGCCGCCCGTGACGACGCCGTACGTCTCAGCCGAGATCGCCAGCCAGCCCGACTGCTGGCGCCGCGCCGCCGCGCTCGCCGGCGGTCCGATCGAGGGCCTGCCGCAGGACGGCGAACGGGTCGCGTTCGTCGGCTGCGGCACGTCGTGGTTCGTCGGCCAGGCGCTGGCGGGCCTGCGCGAGTCGGCCGGTCGGGGTGAGACCGACGCTTTCACCGCGTCCGAGATGCCGGATCGCCGGTACGACCGGGTGGTCGCGCTGACCCGCTCCGGCACCACCACCGAGGTGGTCGAGCTGCTCGACCGGCTCCGCAACCGGGTGCCGACCACGGTCGTGCTCGGGGATCTGTCCACGCCCGCCGCGGGCGCCGCCGATACCGTGATCGACCTGTCGTTCGCCGACGAGCGCTCCGTCGTCCAGACCCGGTTCGCGACCAGCACGCTGGCGTTGTTCCGCGCGGCCTGGGGCGAGGATGTCCTCGCGCTCGCCGACGAGGCCGACCGGGTGCTCGCCGCCGATCTGCCGGCCGCCGCGATCGACGTCGACCAGCTCACCTTCCTCGGTCACGGTTGGACCGTCGGCATCGCCAACGAGGCTGCCCTGAAGTTCCGCGAGTCCTCCTCCAGCTGGGCCGAGGCCTACCCCGCGTTCGACTACCGGCACGGCCCCATCGCCATCGCCCAGCCCGGTCGGGCGGTGTGGATGTTCGGCCCGGCGCCCGACGGTCTGGCCGGGGACGTCGCCGCCACCGGGGCCGGCTTCATCGATCAGGGCCTCGACGCGCAGGTGGACCTGGTGCTGGCCCAGCGGGTGGCGGTCCGGCGAGCCGTCGACCTCGGACTCGACCCGGACCGGCCCCGCAGTCTGACCCGCTCGGTCATCCTCCCCGGATGAGCGTCGCCGCGCCCGACGAGCCCGGGATCGTGCTCGCGGTCGACATCGGCGGGACCCTGACCAAACTCGCCTGGGCGGCCGCCGACGGCACGATCGGTGAGGTCACCAGGGTGAGCTCGCCGCGGTCGGCCGAGGCAGTGTCGGTCGACGGCCTCGCGGAGGTGATCGCCGAGCGGGCCGCCGGCCGGGACGGCGTCCGCGGATTCGGGCTGGTCGCACCGGGCATCGTCGACGCGGACGCCGGCCTGGTGCGGACCGCGCCGAACCTGGGGTGGCTCGACGTCGCGCTCCGGGACCGGCTGGAGCGGCTCACCGGGTTGCCGGGGGCGGTCGGGCACGACGTCCGAACCGCGGGCCTGGCCGAGTGGCGGCTGCACCAGCCCAACGAGACCGATCTCCTCTTCGTCGCGCTCGGGACCGGCATCGCCGGGGCGCCCGTGGTCGACGGGCGGCTGCTCGCGGCCGGCGGCTACGCCGGCGAGATCGGTCATTGGGCCGTCGCCGAGGGGTCCGGCCGGGTGTGCGCCTGCGGGCGCATGGGTTGCCTGGAGACGGTCGCGTCCGCCGCCGGCATCGTCCGGGAGTACGTCCGGCTCGGCGGCGCGGCGGAGAACGCCGCCGAGGTGGCGGACCTGGCCCGTCGCGGCTACCGGGCCGCGCTGGACACGTTCGCCCGGGCGGCCGCCGCGCTGGGCGAGGCCCTCGGCCGCTACAACACGCTGCTCGGGCCGCGGCTGGTGGTGCTCGGTGGTGGTCTCTCGGGCGCGGCCGATCTGCTGATCCCACCCGTGACGGCGGTGATCAGGGCCGGCGTGACGTTCGAGCGGGAGCCGAGGATCGTACGGGCGGGACTCGGCGCCGATGCGGGTGTGATCGGTGCCGGTCTGCTGGGCTGGGACCGGGTCGGGCGACCCGAGGAAGCAGGTCGAGGATGAGCCAGGAACAGCGACTGGTCGTCGACCGGGTGGTCACGCCCGACGGCGTGGTCGACGACGCGCGGGTGCTGGTGGCCGACGGACAGGTCGTGGCCGTCGAGCCGACCGCGGCGACGAACGAGCGGGACGTGGCTGCCGACGGCGGTCCGGAGCACCGGCTGGCCGGCTGGCTGGTACCCGGTTTCGTGGACATCCACTGTCACGGCGGCGGTGGCGCCGACCTGGCCAGCGCCGATCCGGACGAGATCCGCCGGGCGATCGCCTTCCACCGGAAACACGGGACGACGACGAGCTACGCCAGCCTGGTCAGCGCCCGGCCGGAACGGCTGGAGGCTCAGATCGCGGCCCTGGTGCCGCTGGTCGAGGCCGGTGAGCTGGCCGGCATCCATCTGGAGGGGCCGTACCTCTCGCCGCTGCACCGTGGCGCCCACGATCCCGACACGCTGGCGACGCCGACCTCCGACGGGATCGCCCGGCTGCTCGACGCCGGTCGCGGACACATCCGAATGGTCACCCTCGCGCCCGAACTGTCCGGCGGTCTGGCGGCCGTCGAGCAGCTGGTTGCGGCCGGCGTCACGGTCGCGTTCGGGCACAGCGACGCCGATGAGCTGATGCTGCGGGAGGCGCTGGCTGCGGGCGCGACGGTCGCGACGCACCTGTTCAATGCGATGCGACCGATCCATCACCGCGAGCCGGGGCCGGTGCCGCGGCTGCTGACCGACGACCGGGTGACGGTCGAGCTGATCTGCGACGGCTTCCACCTGCACCCGGACGTGATCGCGATGGCGATCGAGGTGGCCGGTCCCGAGCGGGCCGCGCTGGTCACCGACGCGATGCTCGCCGCCGGCGTGGCCGACGGCGACTACCAGCTCGGCGGGCTGGACGTCGCCGTCACCGACGGCCAGGCGCGACTGGTCGAGCCGGACGGCAGTCTGGGCTCGATCGCCGGCTCGACACTCACCATGGCCGCCGCCTTCGAGCAGGTCGTCGCGGTCGGCGTCGCCATCCCCGACGCCGCCCGGATGGGCGCGGGCACGCCCGCGCGCAGCCAGGGCCTGGACGGCGTCGGCGAGATCCGGCCGGGCGCACGGGCCGACTTCTGCCTGGTCGACGACGCGGGCCGGCTGCAGCGGGTGATGCGGGCCGGTTCCTGGCTGTGAGCCGGCTGCCGCTGGCTGTGAGCCTGCTGCCGCCGAGCGGCCGACCGCTCGGTCGCCGGCCTCAGGCGCGCTTCACGAGCTCGTATCGATCGAGGGCCTCCTTCCGTTCCTCGGCGTGGTCGACGATGGGCTCCGGGTAGCCATCCGGGACGCCGACCGGCGACAGCCAGGGCTCGTGCACGTGCTCGTCGGGCACGTCGGCGAGCTCGCTGACGTAGCGCCGGATGTAGGTTCCGCCGGGATCGAACTTCTTGGCCTGCGAGGTCGGATTGAAGACCCGGAAGTACGGCGCCGCGTCCGTTCCGCAGCCGGCCACCCACTGCCAGTTCAACTGATTCTGGGCGATGTCGCCGTCGCGGAGCCGGGCCATGAACCACTCGGCCCCGTGCCACCAGCCGACGTGCAGGTCCTTCACCAGGAAAGACGCGACGACCATCCGCACGCGGTTGTGCATCCAGCCCTCGACGAGCAGCTGGCGCATGCCGGCGTCGACCAGCGGATAGCCCGTGCGGCCCTGCTGCCACGCCTCCAGCCGGCCCGCGGCGCGCTTGCTCCGATCGGGCTCGTCGGTCGGCATCGAGTTGAACTCGGGGCGGATCGGCCTGGTCACCGCGTCCGGGCGGTGGAACAGCACGTCGGCGAAGAAGTCCCGCCACGCCAGCTGCCGGGTCAGTGCGGCCGAGCCTTTGGAGCGCCGGGCCGCGAGGTCGGCCAGCAGCGTCCGCGGGTGCAGGTGGCCCCATCGCAGGGCGACCGACAGGTGCGACGTCGCGTCGGCGCCCGGGTCGTCGTGCAGATCGGCGTAGTCGGTGACGCCGCCTTGTTTGCGCTCGAGCCACCGGTGCCAGCACCGCGTCGCGGCCTCCTCGCCGGCAATCGCCACCAGCTCGGGGTCGGCCTCGATCGAGATCCGCCGCTCGGCGGCCAGCCAGTCGACGTCGGCGAGCCGGATCGACGGGGCGGGGGAGTGCACGCCGCGATCGGTCCAGGCGCGAAAGAACGGCGTGAACACCTGATAAGGGCCGCCGGAGGCGTTGGTCAGGGTGCCCGGCGCCACGCCGTACGGTGAGCCGGTCGTCACGAACCGCACGTCCCGGCCGGCCAGTGCATCCCGGACGCGCTCGTCCCGGCGCCGGCCGTACGGCGCGAAGTCCGCGCTCACCTGCACCTCGCCGGCCCCGATCTCGCGGGCCAGCCGCGGGATCACGGTCTCGGGCTTGCCGCGGAGGATGCTGAGCCCCGGTCCACCGCGCTCGCGCAGGTCGGCGTCGAGGACCTGCAACGCCGCGTGCAGCCAGGCGGTGCGGACCGGACCCGCCTTCGCGAGCAGCGCAGGATCGAGGATGAAGACCGGCAGCACGGCGGAGCCGTCGTGCACGGCCGCGGCCAGGGCGGGGTTGTCCCGCAGCCGCAGGTCGCGCCGCACCCACCAGATCGCCGGCAACTGATCGGCCGTCATGACTCTCCCTTCGACTCGCCGAAGCCGCGCGGATGCGCACCCCCGTGCCGAGAAGCCGGGCCGTGGTGCGCCGGCTGGCGTCGGCACGCCGGTGCCCGGCGGCAGCCACTACTCTTGCAATCGCCCCTGACAGTTCTGTACCCACAGTTCGCGGCCTCGTCCGGGGCGGCCGGTCGCCAGATCCGGCCCGGCATGGCAGGAGCGGAGACGAACCCGGCGTGAGCGACCTGATCGATACCACCGAGATGTACCTGCGCACGATCTACGAGCTGGAGGAGGAGGGCATCGTCCCGCTCCGGGCCCGGATCGCGGAGCGGCTGCATCAAAGCGGGCCGACCGTGTCCCAGACCGTGGCGCGGATGGAACGCGACAACCTCGTCCACGTCCAGGGCGACCGTCACCTGGCGCTGACCGACGAGGGCCGGGCCCGGGCCACCCGGGTGATGCGGAAGCACCGGCTCGCCGAACGGCTGCTGATCGACGTGATCGGGCTGGACTGGGAGAAGGTCCACGACGAGGCCTGCCGCTGGGAGCACGTGATCTCCGAGGACGTCGAGCGCCGGTTGGTCGTACTGCTGAACGCGCCGACCGAGTCCCCGTACGGCAACCCGATCCCTGGGCTGGACGAGTTGGGCGTCAGCGGCCGGTCCGCGGAGTTCCGCGACGGCAACGAGCAGCTCAACGCGGTCGTCCGCGAGCACCCCGGGACGCCGATCCGGGTCGTCATCCAGCGGATGAGCGAGGAGATCCAGAAGGACGTCGCGATGATGGGCACGCTCCGCGAGGCCGGCATCCAGCCCGGGGTCGAGGTCAGCGCCGAGGTCGGCGGGCTGGGGGTGCGCCTGGCCGCGCCCGACTCGCCCGTCTGTGAGATCGACGCCGAGGCCTCGACGCATCTGTTCGTCACGCTCGCCTGATCCTGGCCGCTCCGACCTTCCCCTGCACACGATCGCCGGCCGGTTGGGCATGATGGTGCCGTGAGCGAGGACGAGGTCAACTGGCGACGCTACCTCGCCGAGTTCCACCGAGACCGTGCCGGCGTGGTCGAGGCCGTCTTGTCCCGGTCGATGGGTGGTGACCACTCGCCGTACCGCTGGCTGGCTCGCGCCGTTTCCGCCGATGCCAACCTGGTGCTCGATCTGGCGTGCGGCTCGGGCCCGATGTCGCGCGAGCTGGCGCAGCCCGGACGTACCGTCATCGGGGTCGACCTGAGCGCGGAGGAGCTGGCGCTGGCCGGTCAGCGTGGACCGGGGCCCTGGATCCGGGCGGACGGGCTGTCGCTGCCGTTCGCCGACGGCAGCATGGACGCGATCACCAGCTCGATCGGGCTGGCCGTGGTGACGCCGCTGACCGCCGTGGTCGCGGAGTGTGCGCGGGTCCTCCGGCCCGGTGGCGTGCTGGCCGCGATCGCTCCCGCTCTGCGGCCGCTCGGACCGCGCGACCTGCGGGTGCTGACCAGGATCAACGCCAGGCTGCGGACCAAGCCGCAGTACCCCGGACCGCTCGAGCTCGTCGGTTTCACCAAGATCGCCGAGAGCCACGGGCTGCGCCGGGTCGAGGACGCCCGCGAGCGATATCACTTCACCGTTCGCGACCGGGCCGACGCGGAGCTGATGATGCGTGCGCTGTATCTGCCCCAGACCCGCTGGTCCCGGGTCGAGTCGGTGATCGAGCTGTTGGAGGACCGGGCCAAACGCCGTGGCGCGTTCGAGGTCGCCATCCCGATGCGGCGCGTGGTCGCCATCAAGTGACCGTGACCGGCGCTTCGGCGGTGCACCCGTGCGGCGCATCGTCGGCCCCCGCCCGGCATGAGGCTCGGGAATAGCCGGAGCGAGGAGGCTGTTGTGCGGTCTGTAGCCATCCACTTCGAGGAGCAGACTTTTCCATGGCGACCATCAACATCGACGCGAACGACTTCGAGTCGACGATCACCGACAACGAGATCGTGCTCGTCGACTTCTGGGCCGACTGGTGCGGGCCGTGCAAGCGATTCGCCCCGGTCTATGAGAAGGCGTCGGAGGAGAACTCCGACATCGTCTTCGCGAAGCTGGACACCGACGCAAACCAGGGCCTGTCCCAGTCCCTCCAGATCGAGGGCATCCCGACCCTGATGGCCTTCCGCGAGGGCGTGCTCGTCTTCAACCAGGCCGGCGCCCTGCCGCCTGCCGCGCTCAAGCAGGTCGTCCAGGCGGTGAAGGACCTCGATATGGAGGAGGTTCATGCGCAGGTCGCGAAGCTGAACGAGGAGCACGGCCACTGAGGCCGTACGTCCCGAGCTGCCGCCTTCGTGCAGACGTTCCAGCCGGGTGATTGCCGCGGGCCGCGTCGACGATTTGCTCTCTCCCACGGGGGAGAGCCGCCGACGCGGCCCGTTGTGCTGTCCGGAAGCATGCGCCGCCGCGGCCGCCGGGCCGCTACCCTGTGACACCGGCCCCCATAGCTCAGGGGATAGAGCAGAGGTTTCCTAAACCTCGTGTCGCAGGTTCGAATCCTGCTGGGGGCGCCGAAACAGCGACTGATCAGGCTGTATAGACTCTGGGCCAGCCGGGGTCAGGGTCCCGACTCCCCACATCGCTTCCCACAGGACGGTAAGTGTCCTGGCCGTGCGGAAGCTGGAGCTGGGCGAACCGGGCGACGCAACGACGGTCCCGCAGATGAAGAACGCGGCGGGTCGCTGGGTGGCTGCGCCGCGCCCCCAGAAAGCGCTCCGCTGGAAGGCGCGCACGTATGTGCGTGGCGTCGACGCGACGGTCGGAGCTCACGCGTTTCGCTCGGACGCGGCGTGCCGCGGACGATGCACTCGCCGAAGCGGTCGGGGAGTTCTTCGAGCTGGCGCCAGCGCGGACTCCGCACTTCGCCATCTCACGCTCGGGCAGGCCAACGACCGGCAGCGTCTGCGGCTGTTCCTGCAAGCCATCGCCGACACACGCGGAACTGTCTCGGCCCAGCAGACCAAAGCCTGCTCGGCAACGTGCTCGAGTACGCCGTCGACAATGACGTCCTGGCCGACAATGCCGCACGAAGGGTCCGCGCTGTGAAGGCGAAGGTGCCGAAGCGAGCCCGTGACCACACCCGCGCGATGACTCGGGCTGAGCGCGACAATGTGATCGCGCTCGCGCACACCACGTCCCTTGGGCTCATCTGAGGCGGGCTGCCGGATCGTCTGCGCGCATCAAGTTAAGGTCGCTTAGGTCGGTGTGTCCCGACTTTCTGGGTTTATGGGCGAAGGTAACGAGGTGGTCAACGGATTCCGCGGTGACCCGGTCGCCGGTAAGCCCGCCCGGTCATTGAGGGGGTTGTGGTGACCCGTCGAGCTTGGGTACGGCTCGACAACGCTTCCAACATCTTCCTGGCCGCGCGGAGCGACGCGGATCCGAAGGTGTTCCGGCTCGCCGCAGAGATGGATCACGACGTCGATCGCGAGCGGTTGCAGCTGGCCCTCGACGCCACCTACGACCGGTATCGGCTTTACCATGCGGTGCTGCGGAGCGGGGTGTTCTGGTACTACCTGCAAGACAGTGACCTGCGTCCACGGGTGACCGCCGAGGAGCAGCCGACCTGCGCCGGGATCTATCAGGCAGATCGTCGCCGCCTGTTGTTCCGAGTGATGCATCATCGTCGGCGAATCATCCTTGAGGTTTTCCATGTGCTGTCCGACGGCACTGGTGCGCTGTGGTTCCTGTCTGACCTGGTCGCCGCCTACACCCGGCTGGGTGACCTGGCGCAGACGGTTCCGTTGCAGAGTCCCGACGGGGACGGCCCGATAGAGCCCGATCTGGGCCGGGCCGCAGCCGGGACCCGGTCCGGCGTCGACGGAACCCCGCTAACGCATCAGCTGGCCGGCGACAGCTTCGCGCACTACTTCCGCGGCCGCCGCGATCGCACATCTTCGCCCGGCAAGGCGGCGTTCACCAGCGCCGCTGCGCCGGCCGCGCTGGCCGTTGCGGACCACATCCCCTCCACACCTCATCGGGGAATTGATGCGTCCAGGGGGCTCAGCCGTCCGCCCCGACGGTCGTCGACGAAGGTGCACCGCGTCAGGGGAACCCGCACCCCGGACAACCGGACGCGGGCGGTCGAGCTCAGCATGGCCAGCACGGAGGTGCTTGCCCTCGCGCGCGCCGAGAGTGTCTCGCCCACGATGTTTCTGACCGCCTTGTTCTTCGAGTCCATTCGCCGATCGTCGGACGGCTTGGGCCCGAGTTACACGTTGGCGGCGTCGGTACCGGTGAATCTGCGCCAGTTCTTTCCCTCGACGTCGGCGCGCAACTTCTTCGCGACCGTTCGGGTGGAACACACGTACGGCAAGGGTGCCGACGACCTCGGCTCAGTCTGCAGGCAGCTCGACAGCCAGTTCCGCCCGAAGGCCACACCGGAAGCGCTGGAGAAGAAGCTGCGACGCTTCATCCGTTTCGAACGGATGCCGGCGCTGAGGATCGTGCCACGACCGCTCAAGGACGTGATCTTGAAGCTGGTGAACTGGCGGAGCAACCGCGGCCTGAGCGTCGCGGTTTCGAATCTGGGTTTGGCGAGGCTGCCCGAGCCGGCCGAGTCACGGGTGGCGCGCATGCTGTTCCAGGTCTCCGCCGTCCGACCGCAGCTGTGTGCCATGTCCCACGCTGGGCTGCTCACGATCAGCTTCACCTCGCCGTTTATCGAGACCGGACATATCAGGGAGTTCGCTCGGCTCCTCACCGGCAGCGGAGTCGCTGTGACGCTCGCCGCGGCGCGAGTAACCGAGACCGAGCTCGCCGAGGGCGGACCATGAGGCGCTGCACCGAGTGCGCCATCGACATCGAGGGCACGTGGAGCCGGTGTCCATTGTGTACGGCCACCGTCGCAGGTGCGACGGTTCCGAGTCCGTTACCGGCGGTGCCCCTCCGATTCTCCCGGCGGCGGGTGTTGAGGGTGTTGTTCCTCACGTCGATCGCGGTGATCGGGGCATCCTTCGCCGCCCAGCTGCTCTTCAGCCGAGGATTGGCCGGCATCGGCGCTCTTCGTTCGGTGTGGCTAGGGGTGATCACGATGTGGCTGGTTGTGCTGATGGCAGTACGGAAACGCCGCAACGTCGCCAAGGGCACCGTGTACCTCGTCGTCCTGACCGGCCTGATCTGTGTGTACTGGGACTATCTCACCGGCTGGCGCGCGTGGTCGCTGACGTACGCGGTACCGATCGTCAACGCCTGCTCCATCGTGGCCGTGCTGATCACCGTCGAGGTGATGCGGATCGACGTCGGCGAACACATCCTGTACAGCGGTTTGACGGTCCTGCTAGGCCTGGCACCGATCGTATTCCTCGCGTTGGGCTGGGTGACGAACCAGCTACCGTCGGCCATCTGCGGCGCGGTCAGCCTGCTCGTGCTGGCCTTGATGCAACTGACCCGTGGTGCAGACGTGCGCCACGAACTCTCCAAACGCTTGCACCTGTAACAGCAGGCGATGATCGAGAGGCGACTCCCCGCGCCTCGTGGTTGCGGCAGAGTGGCACATGATCACGTCGACGTCGACCCCCGACAGCGTCTGGTCAACGATGAGCTAAGCATGGACTGCGGTCGAGTTGCGCAGGCCGGCCGACGCCACTGCCGAACGATTCGTCGCCGAGCCGCACCGCCGCAAGTCCTACGCGTCGATGTCCGACCCGGTGCTCAGTCTTTCTGTTCGAGTCGCGGACGCCGGGGCACGTGACGTTTTGCGGCCGACGCCGGGCACCGCCTGTCGATCCGACGGGGATCCAACCGGACTGCTGGACCGGCACCGCCACCTCCGCCCAGACGATCGCCGCGGCCAAGAAGCCAGCGGCGGTGAATCTCAGCGGCAAGGTGCCGAAACCCACCGTGACCCTCGGGGTGAAGGTCACGGACACCGGCGAACCGGGCCTCCGGGAGAGAGTCACGATCATCGACGGCTCCCGACGCATCAACACCCTGACCCTGAGGTCCGGATCGGCGAAGGTCAAACTGACCACGATCTTCGGGCCGCGGAATGAAACCTCTCGTCCGTGCCATCGCGTACACGCGGGCGGCGGAGGCGGCCAAGCGTCCGGGCTGGCCATTGTTCCGCCAGGTCGATCCGTCCCTCGACCAGGGTGCGGGGTGCGATGCAGCGGTGGCCTGGAGGGCGAGTTTGATCAGGAGATCGACGGGAAGGCGAACGGGCTGTGCAAGAAGCGGCACCGCCACAGCAGTTCCTGGCGGTTCTCGAGCAGGTGACTCGCGCCTTGCCTGACGTCGAGCTGCACCTAGTCGTCCGCCGCCTTGCCGCTGGATGGTGTGACGCCGGTGACGAGATCGGTCAGGATCTGCGCCGCCTCGGCCAGCTGCGACGCGGTGTACCGGTACGACGTCGTGAAGCCTTCTTGATCATCGAGTTCGTCGATCCCGAATTGGTCGTGTGTGGGGGAGTAGTCCAGAACCCATGCCCGGTTGTTGCGTCGTACGTCGAGGAAGATCGCGCCCGACGGGAGGACGGACAACTCGGTCGAGACGCCGTCGTGGCGTTGACGCAATGTGGCCGCCAGCGCTTCCAGCGCCGTCACCCGGTCAGGGCTTGTGGAAGTCAACGTTTCCCGTCTTTCGGTTGGTGATCGTGATGCTGCCGTCGCTGCCGCACTGGATCGTATGACCACGCGTGCGAGCGGTGAGACTGCCATCGGCGTTCCGCACGATGTTGTCGGCCAGCGGTGGGTACATCCGCCCGTCCGGCATGTTCGGTGGGGGAGGCGGATCCTTGCGAACGACACCGCTGAGCTCGTCCTCGACAGCGTTCAGGGTGCGGTTCACCTGGCCCAGTGCTTCGTCGGCGTTCTTGGCTTTCGGTTCCTCGCCGAGACGCTTGAAGAACTCCCGCAGCCGTTCAGGAATCGTTGCCGGCTTTGGTGGTTCGAGCTGTCCCCTGGGTCCTGCCGGCTCTTTGGGATTCAGCTTCTCCCTCGTCGTGGTCAGCTTCTGTCGATCGACCAGCCACTTGGCGATCTCGGATTTTCCGAGCTTTCCGGCGAACTTCGTCTTGGCGAACTTCTCCATGCCCTCCTTCATCAGGTAGGCGGCCAGGACGACCAGCAGTGCGCTGACGAAGATGCCGATCGCTTCGGCCAGCGTCTTGGCCGCGTTGTCGATCTTCTTCGGGTCACCGTTCGCATCCCACACCTGCGAGATGAAACTGCCGAGCTCGGAGAAGAAGCTGCCCGCCATGCCGATGATCGCCTCGGCCAACATGTACAGCCCCCATGCTTCGAGGACCAGCAGACCGACCTCGAACCCGATCTCGGCGCCCGGAACGGCCCCGACGCCGCCGCCGAAGACCGCGCCGAGAAGCGCGCCGACCGCGGTGCTCACGGCGAGGATCTTGGCGGCGTCGATCGCGAAGTCGACCAGTCCGGTCAACAGGCCCAGCGCGGTGTCGCCGGCGCGCCGGAGGATCGCCTCGGGCATGTACTTGACCGCGGCCGAACAGGCGTCTCGGAAGTCGTCGATCTTCTGCTCGATCTTCTTCACCAGGCGGGTGACCTCGCCGGTGACGGTGCCGCTGCCGACGTCCATCGCGGCGGCGACGCCGAAGCTGGGAATCCACAGGTCGTAGTCGGCCTTCAGCAGGGTGTCGGACGCGTCTCGGCCGCTGATCAACCAGTTGCCGATGTCGTCGAGCCAGTCGGTGGAGACGATGAAAGCATCGCCCTTGTTCACGGCGCGGATCGCGTTGATGAAGTGGTTGATGTTCTGGTCGGCGCTGCCCTCGTTGCCCTGGATGCCGTACTGCTGCTTGACCAGTCCCCAGAAGGTCTGCCCGGAACGGACTTTGATCATGGTGAGGCCCGGGTCGCGCGCGATCAGGTCGGGTGGCGGGAAATGCACTCGAGGGGCGTAGAGGTACCCGACCTGTGCCGCGGGTGTCGTCACCTTTTGCCAGCCCGGATGCAGCGCCTCCTCGTCGAGCACATGTACCCGCGTTCCGAACGCCAGTTGTGCCAACGACTTCGACGACTGGTCCGCGCCGGTCCGCAGATTCAGACCCTCCTCACGGACGAAAGCGATCTTCGAAGCGGCCGAAGCCGAGCTCGGAGGTGGCGCCGGAGAAGGTGGTGACACCCCTGCAGCCGGTGCAGGCGCCCCCGGGCCTCTTTGCACCGGCACGTCTGTTGTCGCCCGGCTGGCCCCCTGCAGCAGGCGACCCGTCGCGCGATTCCCGGCGGTGCGCTGCAACCACAGTAGGTCGGAGTCCGAGGTCGGGCCGTTCACTGGATCGCCGGCGTCGGGGTGCGGGGCCACGCGAGGCTTCACGCCTCGCGACCGGTCGACCACGTCGGTCGGGCGCGGGGGCCCGCTGCGGACGTACGCCCGTTGCTCGGCCATCATTCGACGATCCCACGCCCGCGCGGATAATCCATTCCCCATCGGAAAGAGGCCGGGGCAGACAAGTCTGCCCCGAACGCTGCCCGATCGCGATTGCGCCGCTGCAGGCCGACCCGACCTCTTCCATCTTGCGCTACGGCGAGTGACGTGACCCGGCCGCCGCGCCCCTTGAATCGGCAGTGTGCTTCCTCCGATCGTGGAGGGACCTTGTGCCGCGGGCGAGTGCCCTGGATCGGACATGGCCGAAAGTCGACATGCCAGCGACGCGGACACTGCCGCGGTTCACGGTTCTACCGAGGGTGGATTCAGGGGCTCGGAGTCGTCTCGACGGTGAGGGCCGCGGCAGCCTGGTCGGGGGATTCAGATTGCCGCGGCTCTCATCGCTGCCGCTGGCCGGCGGAGGGTCGGGGGACTTCCCTTCGCCCAGTGTCCAGCGGCCGGCTGACCCGTCAACCCCAGTGCCGGGGTTTGGGTCTCTGACGCTCGGGATCGGGGGGTCCCGAGCGACATGATCAGCGTAGTGGTCGATTCGCGGCCCGCACGGCATTTTTTGTGTCAGCTTTAGGCCATGTCCTCAATAGGACGCGGCCTGGTCCGGGCCGGCGGTGAGAGCAGGGCCGTCCTCGGACCCGGCGCCTCGCGGTGGTTCATCGCAGGGTGTAGAGCAGGGCGAGCAGTCCGGCTCCACTGACGGTGATCCCGAGTTGGAGCGGCAGCGTGCCGTCGGGCGGATGGCTTCCGGCGTCCAGCGAGTCGCTGGTGTTGGCGGCGCGCTGGCTTGCCTGTCGCCAGACGAAGGCGGCGGCGGCGAGGCCGAGGAAGCCGATCGCGAGTGACCAGGCGAACGATGCCGCATCCCTTGCAGACGTGAAGCGACTCCTATAACACGCTGCTAGAGCGCGACAGCAGGTCCTCGCCGGGTTCGCCGGCGGCTCGAGCGAATGCGTCGAGTGCGCTGGGGTGGGTGACCGGTTCGATCGGGCTGCTCGGAACCCAGCCGTCGTACGAACTGATGACCGGCTGCGACACCTTGCTGGTGATCGGCTCGAACTTCCCCTACACCCAGTTCCTGCCCCGCTTCGAGGGAGACAAGCCCGACGTCCGGGCGGTGCAGATCGACCACGATCCCACCATGGTCGGGCTGCGCTACCCGTTCGAGGTCAACCTGGTCGGAGACGCAGCGGCAACGCTCGAGCGGCTGATCCCACGGCTGACCCGGAAGGAGGACCGCTCCTGGCGGGACGCGGTTGAGAAGAACGTCGCGCGCTGGTGGGAGGTGATGGATGGGCGGGCCGAGGTCGGTGCGGACCCGATCAATCCGGAACGGGTCGTCGCCGAGCTGTCGCCGCGGCTGCCGGACGACGCGATGCTGACCGCCGACTCGGGCTCGGGCACCAACTGGTACGCCCGGCACGTCAAGATCCGCGGGGCGATGCGTGGCACGCTGTCCGGCACGCTGGCCACCATGGGCTGCGGCGTGCCGTACGCGATCGGTGCCAAGTTCGCCCATCCGGACCGGCCCGCGTACGCGCTGGTCGGTGACGGCGCCATGCAGATGAACGGCATCAACGAGTTGCTCACGATCGCCAAGTACTGGCAGGACTGGGCCGTCCCGCGGCTGGTCGTCGCGGTGCTGCACAACGACGACCTGAACCAGGTCACCTGGGAATTGCGGGCCATGGGCGGTTCTCCGCAGTTCTTGCCCTCCCAGCAGCTGCCCGACTTCCCCTACGCCGAATACGCCCGCAGCCTCGGCCTCCAGAGCGCTACCGGGTGAGTTGAAGGCCGAGCTCTGCACGACAAGCCTGGCGGGTCTGTCCAACGCTTGTTGGCAGCCAGGGCGAGGCCGGGGGCCGCCGGCTGCCTGTTGAGGGCGGACGATCTCTGGCCCGCGTCGGGGCGGTGGTGGTACCGCCGCCCGTGAGCGGCCTCAGCCGTAGGCACGACACCAGCGGGCGATCTCGGCGAACGCCCGCTCCCGCACCGTCTCGGCGGACAGCACGACGTCGTGCATGGCGCCGGCGAGCCGGACGACGGTGACATGGTCGCCGAGCGCCAGCGCCCGCCGGGCGATGTGGTCGACATCGATCACCGTGTCGACCGCGCGCAGCTCCTCGCGCCAGCGTCGGGTCACCACATGCCGCGCGGACAGCAGGACGAGCACCGGAACCGCGAGCTCGAGGCCGCCGGCGACCCGGGCGTGTCCGGCCCGGACCGCGCGCAGCCAGCCGGGTCGTAACGGCGGCGCCGGCGACGTCTTCAGGCCGAGGTCGTAGTCCCACTCGCCGCCGTGGGAGAGATGCACGCTCCACGCGTACAGGCCGACGTCGGGCAGCCGCAGCGGCCGGGTCGGCGAGCCGACGGCGAGCACGCCGGCCAGTACGCTGGTCGCGGTGGCCACCGCAGCCGGTCGATGCAGATCCAGCCACGGCGAGTTGAGAATCAGCGCGTCCACCCTGTCGGGGCGGTTCGCGGCCCAGAGTGAGCCGATCAGCCCTCCGGTGGAATGTCCGAAGACGATCAGCCGGTCGTGGTCGGCACCGATCACGTCGGCGGCCAGGCCGAGCTCGCGATCGTACTCGTCGAGGTCGTCGACGTAGCCCGGCAGCTGTCCAGGTCGCAGACTGCGCCCGCAGCGCCGCAGGTCGATGGCGAAGAAGTCGTAGCCCAGCTGACAGAGCCGATCGGCTAGGTGGGCCTGGAAGAAGTAGTCGTTCCAGCCGTGGACGTAGAGCACCGCCGACCGCGACCGGGCCGCCGGGATCCGGCGGACCAGGGTCGCGAGCAGCTCGGTGTGGGCGGGCTCGCCGGCGACCGGCCGGACCTCCGGCAACGGCAGGTCGGCCGCCTCGAAGCCGGTCAGGATGTCCGGCCGCCAGGCGATGGCGCCGACCGAGGTCGGATCGCTCATCTCACAGCACCCGGCGCAGCGGTGTGTGCGAGATCAGCAGCCAGGCCAGACCGAACGAGCCGACGATCGCCAGCACGGCGACGGCCGCACCCTTGACCGCGATCGGCACGGCCAGCGGCCGGAACGCGATCTCCAGGCTCAGCAGCACGGGCACCTGGAGCAGGAAGGCCGCGTACGCCCCGCGCGCGGCCGCGCGCGGAACGGCGGCAGTCGAGCCGAGATGCCGCTGGGCCAGGGCCAGCACCCCGATCGATCCCGCGACGACCAGCGACGCCTCCACCAGGTCCAACGCGAACGCCTGCCAGCGCCAGCCGCCGAGGAAGGTCGCCTCGGCCTGGACGAAGTTGGTGATCCCGACGAGCACCACCACGACCGGCGCAACCACCAGCGTCACCGCGACCGCCAGCCAGCACCGCCGCACGATCCGATCCGGCACCTGCTCGGCCCAGCCCTGGCCGCTCACCATGGCGCCGAGAACGAACATGCCGATCAGCTGCGGCCACTGCCACAGGTGCAGGTCGAGGATCTGCTGGCTGCGCGCGGGGTAGACCAGCCGCACCAGGAGCGAGACGGCCGCAATGGCCGCCGCCGTCAGCACCAGGTGGCGGCCGCGGACGATCCGCGGAGTCAGCCGGCCGGCCCAGCCGAGCCCGCACCAGAGGGCGTACCCCAACGAGATGTAGAGCAGCACCTGGACGAACCAGATCGGGCCGGAGTCCAGGAACGGCGTACGGCCCAGGAACGCGTGCCAGTAGGAGATGTCGTGGCCTGCCGCGCGGTAGGCGAGCCACATGAAGAACGGCCAGATCGCCAGCATGAAGAGCACCCACGGGATGCCGAGTCTGATCAGCCGGCTGCGGGCGTAACCGGCCGGCCCGGACCGTTGCGCCGCCCGGGGCGCGAACAGGCCGGACAGGAAGAAGAAGGTGCCCATCGCGAACAGCGCGGTCGGACCGAGAAGCACCGACAGCAGGTACTCCAGCGTGGGCGGAAGCGTGCCCTCCTGGACCTCGTCGTACGGCCAGCCCCCGATCGCGGCGTATCCCATCAGGGCGTGGCAGCCGATCACCCACGCCACCAGGACCGCCTTGAGGTTGTCGACCGCGACGACGCGCGTCCCTCGGGCGGCCCGACGCTGTGTGTCGTTGCGGTCCGTGTGGGCAACCTCGGCGATTCTGCGCATGGTCGATGAACAGCTCTGCCTCTCGTCGGCTCAAGGCTAGGCGCGACTTGCCTGGCCGGCCATGGGCAGATGACCGTCCGCCCCACGACGAACGTCCTGAGGGCGCGGGGCGCGACCAGCGGCTCACCGTCGGGGGATCGCGTAGGCGGCGCGCCGGACTTCGAGGCCGAGGGTTGCGACGCGTTCGTCGGGGATTTGATCGGTGGGACCGGCGACTTGAACGGCGGCGGGGCTGACTTGTCGGCAAGGGGGATCAAGGCGGCGACGGAGACCATGCCGGGGACGCGTTCGCCTATTGCGGTGGAGTAACCGCGCGCGGATGGTGGTGAGCTCGCTTTCGAAGTCGGCGTGGGTGCGGGCCGTGCCGTCGGCGAGGGTGAGGTCGGGCTGGGTGGTCAGGTAGTCGTGTAGTTCGTCTGTATTCATGGCCGAGCAGAGCACTTTGCCGGCGCCGAGGTGGAGGGGGGAGTCGTTCCCCGATCGGGATCTCGTAGCGCAGGGGTCGGGTGCCGTCGACGCGCGCGAGAGCGACGCGGTGCCAGCCGACGCGTTTGAACAAGGTGGCGGTGAGGCCGGTCTCGCTGGCGAGTTCCTGGAGTACGGGCCCGGCGGTGATCACCAGCGGACTGCGGCACCGACGCGCGTCCGGCGGCCATTCCCGCTCGAATCGATTCAAAGCCATGGTGATCGTCCCGGGGCAGGGCGCAGCCCGCGGTCGGCTGTCAGGTGGGCTCGGTTACGCCGCCGAATCCAGCCGGAAGGTCGGTTGCCGAGCGTCGGATGTGCTCCTCGGTGAGTCGTGCCGCGGTCGGCCCGTCGCCGGCCTCGATCGCGTCCAGGATTCCGCGATGGTCCTGCCGCAGCCTGTCGGCCAGGCTGTCCCAGTGCTCGACCGCGCGGACCGCCTGCTGGATGGGTATCCGCAGCGCCCCCCGGATGGCGGCGGTCAGCGAGGCCACCAGTTCGTTACCACCGGCCTCGGCGATCGCGATGTGGAAGTCGGTGTCTGCGTCGTTGAACGCCTCGCGCGACACCTCCGGAGCGTCCATCCGCGCCAGCGCCGCTCGCATCTCCGCGCGCGCCGCTGTGCTCGCGTTGCTGGCAGCCCGCTCGGCGCTGGAGCGCTCGAGCACAACCCGGGCGTCGACCACGTCGGTCATCGGGAAGTTCGCGAGTGCCACGTGCAGGCGGAGTAGCCGGGTCAGCCCCTGGCGCGGAAGCGCGGAGACGAACGTGCCCGCCTCGGGCCCCGCGCCGCGCTGCGAGCGGAGGATCCCATCGCTCTCCAGCACCCGGACCGCCTCCCGGACGCCGGCCCTGCTGACCTGGAGGCGGGCGGCGAGCTCGCGCTCGGGGGGGAGCGGGTCGCCGACCCGGAGCAGGCCGGCCATGATCTGTTCCTCGATCGCGTCGATCACCATCTCGTGCGCTCGGGAACGTTTCAGCGGCTGCCAGTCGGGCGTCTGATTCGATGACACCCCCCACTATCTCCACCAACCCTCGGCGTTGACAAGCCAGACCATCACCTCTACTGTCCTCCAAAAGGTCAGACCTCTAAGACAATGATGTTCAAGGATGGTGGATGATGTACACACCCCCGCTGGCCCCACTCGGCGGCTTGTGGCTCTCGGCCCTGGTCGCCGCGCTACCCCTGCTGACCGTGTTCGTGACCCTCGGTCTGCTGCGCTGGAAGGCGCATTGGGCCGGACTGGCCGGCCTCGTCGTTGCCGGGGTGGTGGCTGCGGTGGTGTACGGGATGCCCGTGCCTCTGGTCGCGCTCTCCGCCAGCCAAGGCTTCGCCTTCGGACTGTTCCCGATCATGTTCATCGTGCTCAACGCCATCTGGCTGTACGAGCTGACGGTGCGCAGCGGCCGGTTCGAGGATCTGCGCCGGGTGATCGACTCGATCTCCGACGATCCGCGGATCCAGGCGATCATCATCGCCTTCGGGTTCGGCGGCCTGCTGGAGGCGCTGGCCGGCTTCGGCGCCCCGGTGGCGATCACCGGCGTGATGCTGATGGCGGTGGGCTTCAGCGCCATGCGCGCCGCCGTTGTCGTGCTGCTGGCCAACACCGCACCGGTGGCCTTCGGCGCCATCGCCATCCCGATCATCACCGCCGGCAACCTGACCGGCATCGACTACCGCGAGATCGGTGCGTACGTCGGACACCAGACCCCGCTGCTGGCCGTGTTCGTCCCGCTGTTCTTGGTGCTGCTCGCCGACGGCCGTCGCGGTGTCCGGGAGACCTGGCCGGCCGCGGTGGTGGTCGGCGTCACCTTCGCCGTCACCCAGTGGGTGAGCGCCACCTGGATCTCGGTGGAGCTCACCGACATCATCGCCTCGCTCGCCGGGATCGCATCGGCGGTCGTGCTGCTCCGATTCTGGCGCCCGACGGGCACCGCCGCCGCCCGTGCGCGGGTGGCCGGCGAGCGCGGTCCCGAGCAGGCTTCCGCAGGCACCGCGGGTGCCGGCGGCAACGGCGCGCGCCCCGGACGGACCGGGGCGGGCGGCGCCCCCGTGGTCGCGCTGGCCGACCAGCCCGGTACCGCGGTGCAGAAGCTGCCGGCCGGCCGTGTGCTGCTGGCGCTGTTTCCCTATCTGCTGGTCATCGTGGTGTTCTCCGTCGCCAAGCTGTGGGCTCCGGTGCGCACCTTCCTCGCCTCCACCGATATGAAGCTCCCGTGGCCCGGCCTGGACGGTCACGTCCTCGCCGCAAGCGGCAAGGCCGCGACCTCGACGGTCTACACGTTCACCTGGCTGTCCTCCGCCGGCACCCTGCTGGTGTTCTGCGGGGTCATCGTCGCGCTCGTCTACCGGGTGCGGCTCACCGAGGCCGCCGTCTTGTGGGGACGGACGGCACGGAAGCTGAGGTTCTCGATCCTCACCGTCGGTCTCGTGCTGGCGCTGGCGTACGTCATGAACCAGTCCGGACAGACGATCACCATCGGCGCCGCGCTTGCGGCCACGGGGGCGCTGTTCGCCTTCTTCTCGCCGATCCTGGGCTGGGTCGGCACCGCGGTGACCGGGTCCGACACCAGCGCGAACGCGCTGTTCGCCACCCTGCAGCAGACCGCAGCCGTCCGCGCCGGTCTGGATCCCACCCTGCTGGTCGCGGCCAATACCTCCGGCGGCGTGGTCGGCAAGATGATCAGCCCGCAGAACCTGGCCATCGCCGCGACCGCGGTCGGCCTGGTCGGCCGGGAGTCCGAGATCTTCCGCAAGTTGATCTGGTGGAGTCTCGGAATGCTGCTGGCGCTGTGCCTGCTGGTCGGCCTGCAGTCGACGGTGCTGTCTTGGATGCTCCCGTCGTGACCGCCCGCACCCCGGCTCTCCCGGGCCGAGCAGAACCGTCCCACGAATCGAAAGGAACGACGATGTCCGACGTGACCCGGAGCTACGTCACCCGTCAGGTGCCCAAGCCGGCCGAGCTATTGGAGTTGGTGAAGTTCAAGAAGCCCGAGCTGCGGGCCAAGAAACGGCGGCTGGCCTCCGCCCTGACCATCGCGGACCTGCGGACGATCGCGAAGCGACGGACCCCCAAGGCGGCCTTCGACTACGCCGATGGCGCCGCGGACGGCGAGATCTCGCTGCACCGGGCCCGGCAGGCATTCGAGGACGTCGAGTTCCACCCGTCGATCCTGCGCGACGTCAGCGTCGTCGACCCCTCGGTGACGGTGTTCGGCGGGCGCTCCGCGCTGCCGTTCGGCATCGCCCCGACCGGCTTCACCCGGCTGATGCAGACCGAGGGCGAGCGGGCCGGCGCCTCCGCAGCCGGCGACGCCGGCATCCCGTTCACTCTCTCCACCCTCGGCACGACCTCGATCGAGGACGTCAAGGCGGCCAATCCGTACGGCCGCAACTGGTTCCAGCTGTACGTCATGCGCCAGCGCGAGATCTCCTTCGCCCTGGTCGAGCGGGCAGCGCGCGCCGGCTTCGACACCCTCTTCTTCACCGTCGACACGCCGGTCGCGGGCGCGCGGCTGCGGGACAAGCGGAACGGGTTCTCGATCCCGCCGCAACTGACGGCCGGCACCATCGCGAATGCGCTGCCACGACCGTGGTGGTGGTGGGACTTCCTCACCACGCCCGGACTGGAGTTCGCCTCGCTGACCTCGACCGGGGGCACGGTCGGAGAGTTGTTGAACTCGGCGATGGATCCGTCGATCTCGTTCGCGGACCTGGACGTGATCCGCGCGATGTGGCCCGGCAAGCTGGTGGTCAAGGGCGTGCAGAACGTGCAAGACGCCCGGCGCCTGGCCGATCTCGGCGTGGACGGCATCGTCTTGTCCAACCACGGCGGCCGTCAGCTCGACCGGGCACCGGTGCCGTTCCAGCTCCTTCCGGAAGTCGTCCGGGAGGTCGGGTCAGATCTCGAGGTCGCCGTCGACACCGGGATCATGCACGGTGCCGACATCGTCGCCGCGCTCGCCCTCGGTGCCCGGTTCACCCTGATCGGCCGCGCCTATCTCTACGGGCTGATGGCCGGCGGCCGCGACGGCGTCGACCGGGCGATCGGCATTCTCGCCGACGAGGTGGTCCGGACCATGCAGCTGCTCCAGGTCACCTCGGTCGAGGAGCTCACACCCGGCCACGTCACCCAGCTGACCCGGCTGCAGCCGCGGGCCCGGACCGACGTCTGGGCGAGCGTCTGAACCCGCTCACGCCGCCGGGACCCGCGCTGCGGGCACGGGTCGGCGGCTGCGGCCCGATTTGCCGCCACGCTCGCGGGGGCGGGGCGCGATCGGGTCCCGCAAGGGTCCACTCGCCGGCTAGGGCTGCGGACTGCTGTCGGTGGTCGACCGGAGGCTGAGTTGGCGCCGGTGGTGTCGGTAGTGCTCGGTGCCGTAGTGGTAGACGTCGAGCACGCGCATGGTGTCGCGGAAGTAGGGGTCCCATCGGGTCGGGAAGTGCATGGTCAGCGCGAGGCTGGGTTCGGTCTCGCTGGTCAGCCGGTCGGTCAGCGCGCGGCAGCTTCGGTCGAGGAGGGCCGCCATCGTTCTTGTCGGCAGCAGTTGGCCGCCGCCGACGGATCCGAGGTAGTTGATCAGATGGAACGGACGGTGGGCGGCGTCGAGGGTAGCCGCGAACCGGCGGCTCCACCCCGACCGGCCCAGAAGATGCACCAGTGGCATGAGAGTTCGGACGATCAGGTATCCGAACACCATGTGGAACAGCAGTTGCTTGTTCGACCACCGGGTGCCGTCGGAGCGGCGGTGCAGGTCAGCAGTCGACGCCTGTTCGATCAAGTCGCGGAAGTCAGCCGGTACGCCGGCCAGTTCCGCCGCGATCGTGCTGCGGTTCGTGCCATTCACTGTGCTCAGCGGGGCCTGAGGGCGTCGGCCAGCCCGGCGAGTGTCTCGCTCTGGATGCTGTAGTAGGCCCACTTGCCGCGTTGTTCGCGGCTGATGAGGCCGGCGTCGACCAGTTGTTTCAAGTGGTGGGAAACGGTCGGCTGTGAGAGCTGGACGTGTTCGAGAAGGTCGCAGACGCATGCCTCGGCGCCGTCGGCGGCCGCGATCAGGGACACCAGTTTCACCCGGGTCGAATCGCCGAGTGCCTTGAACATCTGCGCGAGCCGCGCAGCGACGTCGTCGTCCAGGACGCCGCCGGTGACCGGGGAGCAGCAGACGGCCACGTCGTCGGCCAGGGGAAGGGTTCGGGTCGTCATGGATCTAGTCTGCCACGAACGTATTGACTTTTGTCGATGGATGGCTACAGTTCATATCGATAAGTATCAATATGAGTGCGAGGTGCGGGATGAGTGGATTGCCGGTGGTCGTGATCGGTGCCGGGCCGCAAGGGCTGGCGGCGGCGGCGCATCTGCTGGAGCGGGGATTGGAGCCGTTGGTCTTGGAGGCCGGGGCTGGACCGGCTGCAGCGGTGCGGGAGTGGTCGCATGTGCGGTTGTTCTCGCCGTGGCCGGAGCTGGTCGACGGCGCGGCCGCCCGGTTGCTGGCTCCGACGGGGTGGACGGCGCCGAGCAGTGGTTACCCGACCGGTGGGGAGTGGGTCGAGCGCTACCTGGCACCGCTGGCGGCGGTGCTGGCTGGTCGGGTCCGGTACGAAGCGCGAGTGGTCGGGGTATCTCGCCGGAGCCGGGACCGGCTGGTCAGTGCGGGCCGGGAGAACCAGCCGTTCACCGTGTCGGTTGCCGGTCCGGCTGGGGAGTACAGGCTGGAGGCCCGGGCGGTGATCGATGCGTCCGGCACCTGGGCCATCCCGGGCCCGGCCGGCGCGGACGGTCTGCCTGCGCTCGGCGAGGCGGCAGCGGTTGAGCTCGGCCTGGTGTCCTATCGACCGCCGGCTCCGGCCGAGATGGCGGGGCTGGCCGGCGGCCACGTGGTGGTGGTCGGCAGTGGGCACTCCGCGATGACCGCGGTGATCGAGCTGGCCGGCTGGGCCCGGGTGACCTGGGTGCTGCGTCGCGGCCAGGTCGGTGACGCAGTCGGCGGTGGCGCGTCTGACGCGCTGCCGCAGCGGGGAGCGTTGGGTCTGCGCGCGAAGGCGGCGGTCGAAGACGGCCGGGTTCGGCCGGTGACCGGATTCCGGACCGATCAGATCACGATGGACGGTGCCGGCGCGGTGCTGGTCGGGCAGGACGGGCGCCGGCTGGATCGGGCCGATCTGGTGGTGGTGCTGACCGGGTTCCGGCCCGATCTGTCGTTCGTGTCGGAACTGCGGCTGGATCTGGATCCGGTGCTGCAGGCGCCTCGCGAGTTGGCACCCGAGATCGATCCGAACGTCCACTCCTGCGGGTCGGTTCGTCCGCACGGCGCCCGCGAGCTGGCGCAGCCGGAGCAGGGGTTCTTTCTGGTGGGGATGAAGTCCTACGGGCGGGCGCCGACATTCTTGGCGCTGACCGGATACGAGCAGGTCCGCAGCGTTGCCGCCGAGCTGGCCGGCGACCACGAGGCGGCGGCCAGGATCGATCTGGTTCTGCCGGAGACCGGTGTCTGCGGCGGATCCGGGGTGTTCGACGACCCGGACGCGACGGCTGCCGGATGCTGCGGGCCGTCTCGGGCGACGGTGGAGCTGACGGTGGCGCCGCAAGGCGGCTCCGCAACGCGCAAGAAGACGAGAGTGCGTTCAGCGTGATCCCGCGCTGTCAGGCGGGGACGAGCTCGCCCAGCAGGAGTTCGACCCGGCGGCGGATCTCGTCGCGGATCGGCCGGACCGCCTCCACACCCTTGCCGGCCGGGTCGTCCAGCACCCAGTCCTCGTAGCGTTTCCCCGGATAGAACGGGCAGGTGTCACCGCAGCCCATGGTGATCACCACGTCGGACGCCCGGACGGCGGCGTCGGTCAGGACCTTCGGCTGCTCGGCGGCGATGTCGATGCCGACCTCGGCCATCGCCGCGACCGCGGCCGGGTTCACCTGGTCGGCCGGCGCGGACCCCGCCGAGCGGACCTCCACCGCACCGGCGGAGAGATAGGCCAGAAAGGCGGCCGCCATCTGTGATCGGCCGGCGTTGTGGACGCAGACGAACAGCACACTCGGCTTGGGCATGGTCTCAGGTCTCCTTCGATGTGGATGTGGTGGTGGTCGCGGGGTGCGGCACGACGACCCGATCCGCCGCCTGCGGTGCGTCGGGATACAGCAGCAGCACCAGCCCGAGCCCGGCGGCGGCGCCGATGAGTTGGGCCGCGATGAACAACGGTGCCGAAGACGGCGCGATCCCGGCGAAGGTGTCGGAGAAGATGCGCCCGATCGTGACCGCAGGGTTGGCGAACGAGGTGGAGCTGGTGAACCAGTAGGCGGCGCCGATGTAGGCGCCGACCGCAGCGGCGGACAGTCCCGCCCGGCCCGAGCGGGCGAGGGCGATGATCAGCAGCACCAGGCCCGCGGTGGCGACGACCTCACCGATCCCGTGGCTCACGCTGGCCCGGTCGGTGGCGGAGATCTGCATCGCCGGCAGGTCGAACATCACGTTCGCCAGCACCGCGCCCAGCACTGCGCCGACGACCTGCACCGTGCTGTAGGCGGCGACCTCGGCCCCGCTCAGTCCGGTGCCAGCGCGCCGGCCGAGCAGCCAGTCCGCCGCGGACACGACCGGGTTGAAGTGACCGCCCGACACCGGTCCGAAGATCAGGATCAGCACCGCGAGGCCGAACACGGTCGCGGTGCTGTTTTCGAGCAGCTGCAGTCCGACGTCGTCGGCGGACAAGGCTTCGGCCGCGATGCCCGACCCGACGACCACGGTCACCAACAGCCCGGAGCCGCAGAACTCCGCGATCAGGCGACGCCGCAACGGCACCTTGACTTCCAACATGCCTCAACGATACTTGAGTCAATATCAATGGAGGCAAATTGAGTTTCGCGGGTGAGACGGCAGCCCGAGCGGCGGTGTTCGCCGCGCTCGGCGAGCCCGTACGGCTGGCGGTCGTGGACCGGCTGGTGGCCGGCGACCTGTCGCCGGGCGGTCTTGCCGGCGAGCTGGGGATCGGCAGCAACCTCCTTGCGCATCATCTGCAGGTGCTGGAGCAGGCTGGCGTGATCGACCGGGTCCGGTCGGAGGGGGACCGGCGCCGCAGCTATCTCCGCCTTCGCGAGGACAATCCGGCGGTCTGGGTCGCCGCCTTGTCCGGCCGGCTGCCTGCCGGCGTCGATCTGTCCGCGTCCCGGGTCGTGTTCGTGTGCACCGCGAACTCGGCGCGGTCCCAGCTGGCCGCCGCCCGCTGGGGGCAACTCAGCCCGATCCCCGCCGCGTCTGCCGGCACGCACCCCGGGCCCGCGGTGCATCCCCGAGCGGTCTCCGCCGCTCACCGGCACGGTCTGCGGCTCGACGACGCCAGCCCGACCGGGCTGGCCGGGCTGCTCGGCGGGGAGGAGTTGGTGATCGTGGTCTGCGACAGCGCCCACGAAGAGCTCGATCCCGCCCTGCCGCGGCTGCACTGGTCGATCCCCGACCCGGTCAGGGTCGACACCGACGCCGCGTTCGACGCGACCATCGTCGACATCGATCACCGCCTGCACCGGCTCGCCACGCTGACCAGATCCTGACCAGACACCCGGCACGGCCGTCCGGGCGGTGACCGCGCGGCGGGCCGCAGCCGCCGGCCCTGGACGAACGTCCGACCGGCTCGAGGCGGCGTGCAGCGGGCCGCGTGGCGTGCTGTGGCCGGCGATTCAGTGAGTCAGGGAACCGCGCGACCCGGCTGGATCGATCACAGCCCCGCACTCACCAGGCGTAGTCTTCCGGAGCCGTCTTGCGCCCGGGAAAGAGCTTGTCCAGGCGCTGCAGGTGATCATCGCTCAGCGTCAACTCGACGGCCGGAAGCGCGCTGTCCAGCTGCGCGCGGGTCCGCGGCCCGATGATCGGCGCCGTGACGACCGGGCGGCTCAACAGCCAGCTGAGCCCGAGTGTGGCGGGCTGGGTCCCGATCTCGTCGGCCAGCTGCTCGTATCCCTGGATCGCGTCGCGATGAGCTTCGAGGCTCTGCGCCGCACGCCCCTCGAGCCGTCGGACACCGGCCTCGGTCTTCTTGATCACTCCACCGAGCAGTCCGCCCTGCAGCGGCGACCACGGGATGATCCCGAGGCCGTAATGCTCCGCGGCGGGTGCGACTTCGAGCTCGATCTCGCGGACCAGCAGGTTGTAGAGAGATTGCTCGGACACCAGACCCGTGAGGCTTCGTCGGGCCGCGGCCGCCTGTGCGTCGGCGATGTGCCAACCGGCGAAGTTGCTGCTGCCTACGTACAAGATCTTGCCCGCCTGGATGGCGACCTCGATCGCTTGCCAGATTTCATCCCACGGGGTGTTCCGATCGATGTGGTGGAACTGGTAGAGATCGATGTAGTCGGTCTGCAGCCGGCGCAGGCTCGCATCCAGCGCGCGACGGATGTTCAGGGCCGACAACCTGCCGTTGTTCGGCCAGTCGTCCATGTCGCCGTAGAGCTTGGTGGCCAGCACCGTACGCTCGCGCCGCCCCCCGCCTGTGGAGAACCAGTTGCCGAGGATGGTCTCGGTCTCCCCAGGCTGGGTGCCGTAGCGGTTCGCGGTGTCGAAGAAGTTGATGCCCGCCTCGTGGGCGGCATCCATGATGGCGTGTGCATCCTGTTCCGACGTCTGTGGTCCGAAGTTCATCGTGCCGAGGCAGAGCCGCGACACTCGGAGTCCAGTTCGGCCGAGTTGTGTGTATTCCATCTGTGAATCCTTTCACTGCTCTGCGAGGCGTTCTGGGGTACCCGTCCGCGAGGGCATGCTCGACACAGCGCTCGGCCGGTGCGTCGGTGATGCGGCGACCCCGACAGGCACGATCAGAATTGCGCCCTGTTCGCCGCGCTGATGCCACCGGCCGAGCTGTACCCAAGCCGATACCCCGTGCCGTGACCGATGCACGCTCGATCGCGAGACGGTCCCGCGGAGATCAACCGCCGGATGAGGGTGCGCGCCGGCCGACGAAGGATCGGGCCAGGTGCCGTTTCGGGGACATAGGTATCGAGATCGCACCAGATGACCAGGCTCTTGGCTTCCTGCGCACGTTTCGTCGTGGCGGCGGATGGCTAGGTTCACTGCATTCCAGTTTCCCGCATCGCGGAGTGGCCGAGTCGAACCACAACAGCCAGGGGGTCGTTGGCATGGTGGAACGCGGACGAGACGTGACGGGCCGACACCACCCGGACGCGCCCGGTTCGGCCGACCGGCTCAGTCGCGACCTGATCGTGCAGGCAGCGATCAGCTCCATCGACCGCCGCGGTGCGCAAGGTCTGACGATGCGCGGCTTGGGACAAGATCTCGGTGTCGAGGCCATGGCGCTCTATCGGTACGTGACCGGCCGCGAGGACTTGTTGGAGGCCGTGATCGCGAAGTTGCTCGGCGGGGTGCGCCAGAGTCTGGACCATCGACTCACGGAGAGTTGGCAAGGCTACCTGCAGGCTCTCGCTCATCGCATTCGCGCAATCGCCACCGACCACCCCGGGGCGTTTCCGCTGATCGCCACCAGGCATCCTGCGGCGCCTTGGCTGCGTCCGCCGCTGCGCAGCCTCGAACTCGTCGAGGACTTCCTCGACACGTTGCTCCGGCACGGCCTGACCGAGGGCCAAGTCGTCGGGGCGTACCGGGGCTTCACGAGCTTTCTGCTCGGCACCCTGCTGTTGGAGGTCGCTCAACGGGGCGCGGAGAGCTCCCCGATCGAGGAGCCACTGGACGAAGGGCATGCCCAGATCCCCAACGACGACGGACGTCTCGATCTGAGCGAGACGACCACCATCCTCAGGTTCCGGGATCTGCTCAGCGAGGACCGCAGTGCCGAGGAGTTCGAGGTCGCCTTGGAGACACTGCTGGATCGGCTGGAGCTCGACCTGAGCCAGTGATCCGCCGCGCCGGGCATGGATCGGGTCCCCGCGCGCCGGCTGGGTACATCTTCCTGAATCGATCTGTTTACGGCGTAAACATGGGGGTATCCGACAGCCGTCTCAGGAAAGGAGATGTTGCCGTGACGAGTTACCCGAGTACCGGTGATCGGCCGGAGGGGATCGGCGCAAGTGCAGGGGATCCCGGGTTGGAGGCGCTGCCAGAGGCGTCCAGGGCGGGGGAGGCGGTG
>NZ_BAABAB010000007.1:0-66447 GCF_039537205.1 Microlunatus ginsengisoli
CGGCGTGAGGGTGCGCAACCCGCCGGGCCGCCGCCGGCCCCACCCAGTGCCGCCGCGCTGGCAGCCGGGGTGGCGGTCGAGCTCGAGCGCACCGTGACCGCGATCGGACTGGTCGCCCTGGGCGGCCGGTTCCTGCAGGTCGGATCCCCGCTGGCCGGGCAACGCGTCACCCTGCGGCTGGACGACCATCTAATCCATGTCATCGCCGACGGCCGGCTCTGGCGAACCCTGCCCTCACCGATCGATCCGGCCACCCGCCGCCGGCTCCGGGGCGCCCGCGTCGCCGGACCCCCGCCACCCATCGAGCACGATCCGATTCGGGTTCAACGGCGGGTCTCCTGCCGAGGCCAGGCTCAAGTCTGCGGTCAACGGATCCAGATCGGCCTGCCGCACGCCGGCAAGATCGTCACCATCGAGATCGGCGACGATCACTTCAACATCTACGACCAGCACGAGACGATGCTGTGCATGGTGCCGCGCACAACCACCAAGGAGGTGACCCGCTACAAGGCCTACGGCCATAAGGCCGCGAGCGCCTAGAAAGTGTCAAGGATCATCTGAAGCCGATCCGTCCACCATCAAGTGAGTCCAGACACATGACGGGGGGGCAATGACCGGGGGGGCAATGACCGGGGGGACAATGACCGGGGGGACCGGGGCATGACCGGGGCGCGTGTCCTGTCCCGGTATGTACTTGACAGTCTCGTGTCAGCTGATGCTTGACACGTGGTCGGGGTCGGCTGATCGTCAGACGACGTGGCCGTGTTCGAGGTAGGCGGCAGTGTGGCGGCGAGCGGCTTCGGCGACGCGGCGGGCGAGGCGGTCAGGCATGAGTTCGCCGAGCTGGTCGACGTCAAAGAAGCGAGCCTCTGAAATCTCGCTGGTCTTGAGGTCGAGCGCGGCGACCTCGGCGTCGGTCAGGTGTCGTCCGCTGAAGATGATGAGGAGCTTGTCGCCCTCAGCGGGGTGTGGGGCCCAGTCGAGGACCAGGAGTTCGCCGACCTCAAGGCTTGCGCCGAGCTCCTCACGCACCTCCCTGAGCGCGGCCGCGAGCGGGCTTTCGCCCTGTTCGACGTAGCCTCCGGGGATCTCCCATCCGTCCTTGTATGTGGGCTTGACCAGCAGCACACGATCGCGATCGTCTCGGAACAGGACGCCGGCCGCGACGCGGGGGGTGGCGAACTTCTCGGACTCGCTGGACACGGGAGCCAGGATAGGGGCTACGTGCTGAGCACTCCGGTGCGCCTGGCGAGGCCGTGTAGCTCGATGGTCGGCTTGAGGCGGCGGCTGCGGAGCCACTCGTGGACGAGCGAATGGGTCAGGAAGTGGCGGCGGACCTGCTCGGGGGCCAGCGTCTCTGCGGTGAGGACCCGAGCGAGCGCGTCGGTCTGCGCGTGTCGGAAGTGGAGCGCGCGGGCGACCTCGAGATTGTGGCGCACCTGACGCTCCATCGGCATCGGGGAGGCGTCGACCAGCTCACCGAGATGGGCTGCGCGCTGATAGTCGCCCAGCTCCGCGGCTACTGCAACTTCGTGAATTGCGACGTTGGTGGGCCCGAACGCAGTCCAGAGGTGGTTCGCGTCCGCGCCTAGTGTCTCCGCGGCCCTCTGGGCGCCGGCCAAATGGCGCCGGGCCAGGACGCGGTCTTTTGATCGTGCGCTGACCATTGCTCCCACCAGATGCGTTGTGCCGACTGCTGATAGGAGGGCGGGCGTCCGGCTCGGCTGGCGCGCGGCACTGAGCGTCTGATCAACGACTGCAAGGGCGTCATCGAATTGCGCGTTCGAGAGGAGAGCGTGAGCGATGGTTCGTTGCACCGAGATCCGGGCCGCCAGATTTGAGGTGTCCTGTACGAGACGATCGCCTCGGTCGGCACAGATGAACGCCAGGTCGGTCTCCCCCACCTTGGTCAGTACGGCCGATGCAACCTGATACAGGTAAGCCATCTGGGTTCGGGCCTGCTCAGCAGCCTCTTCCCTGCTGTTCTCGACCGTGGATAGTGCGAGCGGCAGTAGCCGTTGGAGGTCCGCGATGACAAAGCCGAACTTTGACGACTGATACGCCGACCAGATCCGTGAGACCGATCCCTCAAGGTCCGCGATGGAAATCGGGTCTGCAGCCTTCCCCAGATAGCGTGGATTGACGAAGCGGTAGCTGAGGAGTTGGCGACGGAGCGCCGGCACGCTTCGCCCGCGAGTCGCGTCGTCAACCTGAACGATGTCGTCCGGCAGCAGCTCCAGGGGCGAGATGTCCAGCACCTTCGCGAGTAGGGCGATGTTGGGCAACATCTGAAGGGTCGCCCGGCCGGACTCGATCTTCTCCACCCAGCTCTCGGTCTTGCCGACGAGGTCGGCGAGCGCAACTTGAGAGATGCCGCGACGGCGGCGGTAGTAGCCCACCTTCTCTCCCGGCGTCAGGTGGTTTGCAGCGCCCTTCATGGAGACAGGATCGCACGGATTCTGACATACCCCGGAAAAAGATTGCGGGTTGCTTGATCGAACCGCCCGCAAGGTGGGTTCAGGCGCCTTTTGCAACCGAATCCGGATGCACGCCTGAAGGAGAGGGACCGGTCATGGCGATCGAGTTGGAGTTGGTGTCGGCGGTGGCGTTGATCACCGGCGATGTGCGGGAGAAGAAGACGTATGAGGGTCGTGGTGAGGCTCGTCGGGAGACCGGTCGCGCCACGGATGCGGATGGTCGTCCGGTCTCGATCGCGAACGCGGTGGTGATCACGGAGCCGCTGGGGCTGCTCGGGGATGCGCAGGTGCAGTTGCCGGATGTGCAGCTGTCGCAGGTCGAGCCGGGCTCGGTGATCAAACTGGACGGCCGGCTGGGCGCACGATTGGCGGGTCGCGACTTCGGCGGGATCGGCGCCACGGTGTCGGGCGAACGGGTCATCCCGGTCGGCAACTACGTGGAGTGGACCGTGGCGGCCGCGAACGGCAAGAAGCCGGCCGAGTCCCGGGCGTCTTGATCATGGCGGGGCGTGCGGCCGCGGTGGGCAGGGTGCTGGCCGCGATGGTGCGGGGCACGGGCCGGGAGGCATGGTTCTGGCTGTCCGGGTTCGCCGGCCTGGCCCGCCGCTACCGGGTCGCGGTGGTGTCGTCGACCGGCTGGTTGACGGTGACGGCGTGGCAGGCCTGGTGGCAACTGTTCCTCCTGGCCGCCGCCCCGATCATGTTCTTCGCCGGCTGGTGCCGGGTCTGGCCGGTCTCCTATACGCGGCGGGTGTCGGAGCCGATGTGGCGCCGCCGGGTCCGCCGTTGGGTCCGGAAACAGTGGCCGATGATCACCGACAGTTGCGGCCTGACCCGCCGCACCGGCCAGCTGGTCGGCGGCCCGGTCCAGGTGATCGTCCCCCGCCTCGCAAGGTTGCGGTGGCAGGGCGGCCGGCTGTGCGGGGAGCTGGAGTTGCTGCCCGGTCAGACGGTCGATCAGGTCGAGGCGGCCGGGGACGCGTTGCGGGTCACGGTCAGCGCACATCGGATCCGGATCATCCCGAACGCTGCGGTGACCGGGTGCGGGGTGGCGTGGACGTTCGGCGACCCGCTCGCCGTCCCGATCCCGATTACCGTCCCGGCGCCGGATACGCCGGTCGACGGGTTGGAGTCGATCGTACTCGGGGTGACGGAGGATGGGGAGCCGTGGCGGCTGCCGCTCCGGGTCCCCACATTCGGCGCCGGCCGGTCGGGGGCCGGGAAGTCGTCCCTGATTCAGGGCATGTTGATTCAACTCGGCCCCGCCATCCGGGCCGGTCTGGTCGAGGTCTGCGGGATCGACTTGAAATGCGGGGTTGAGTTGGCGTTCGCCGCACCCATGCTGACCCGCTACGCCACGAACCCACGGGAAGCGGTCGTGCTGCTGGAGCAGCTGGTCGAGTGGATGGAGGACCGGCTGGCCCGGCAGGCCGGGATCAGCCGGGACCACACCCCGAGCGTGGCGGAGCCGTTGGTGGTGGTGGTGGTCGATGAGTTGGCGATGCTGACCGCCTATCTGACCGATCGGGACCTGACCCGCCGCGGCGAGGCGGCCCTATCCAGGTTGTTGTCGGCGGGGCGGGCGGCCGGGTTCGTCGCCCACGGGTTCGTGCAGGACCCGCGGAAGGAGACGGTGAAGATGCGGCACCTGTTCCGCCAGGCCGTCGGGCTCGCCCTCCGCGAACGCGAAGAAGTATCGATGGTGCTCTCGGACGGTGCGGTCGCGGCCGGGGCGTGGTGTCACAAGATTCCCGCCACCACTCAGGGTGTCGGCTATGTGCTGGGTGAGGCGGACGGTCGGCCGGTCCGGGTCCGCGGGTTCCTGGTCACCGATGACGACATCAAGCTGGCCGCGGAACGCTTCCCCGCCCCACGACAGCACCGCATCGACACCACCCTCGCTGAGCCCGAACCGGGCAGCACACGAGCCGGCGGCCGGGCCAGGACCCGACGCAAACCCGCCACCACGACCACGGCAACGGACGGTGACGGCACCGGCTGGGAGGAGGCAGTTTCATGATCAGGATCCGTGACGGGTTCCCGGAGACGGTGGGCCAGCTGCGGCCAGGCCCGGTGCCAGAGGTGTCGTCGTGGACGGGCACGGTGACGGGGCTGTGGCAGATCCCGGTCCGCTATGACTGCCGGGCGTCGTCGGTGGATCAGGCCCGGCTGGTGATCGCGCGGATGGCGTCGTGTGACCCCGGTCAGGTGGCGGATCTGGCCAGAACCTGTCCGGTGTTCGGACGGCCCGAGGCGGGTGATCCGCGATGACAACGACTGCTGCGCTGGTGGGTGGTGGGCCGGCGTGTGCGGGGACGGATACGGAGACGTGGTTCTCGACCGTGCCGGCGGATCAGGTGGTCTGTTTGCGGATCTGTGCTGATTGTCCGGTCCGGGAGGCGTGTCTGGCGGGGGCGTTGGCCCGGGATGAGCAGTGGGGCATCTGGGGTGGTCGGATCTTCACCCCACGGTTCGTGACGGCGGCGGTCGATGACGTGGCCGGCCGCTGGATGGTCCGCGGTCTCACCCGTGATGGGGTGCAGCTCGGCCGGGGCTGGTTCAAACGCCGGGAGGATGCGGAAGCGTTGCTGGTCGAGCTGATGGCCGACAGCGCTGACCGTGCCCGGTGTGCGGAGACGGCACCCGGTTGGCGGAAAGGGCCGCACTGGTTCACCGACGCCGATGCCGCATAACCCCGGCTTCCAACGACCGACCCTGGGTGGCCGGCCAGCACGGCAACGGTGATCGAGACGAGAAACGGAGGTGGAGCGGTGAGTTACACGACGAGTGTGTGCGTGTTGGTGTGCTGTGACGGGTGCCTGCAGGTGTTGGAGTGGGAAGACGACGCGATCTGGCACCACACCACGGCCAGGGAGGCGGCGGAGTCGGCCCAGGCGTCGGGCTGGTTGATCACCGACCGGACCCAACTGTGCCAGGCCTGCGCGGAGGCCCGGGTCGAGCACGGCCAACCTTCCGAGCTGACCCGCTGGCTGGGCGCGGACGGGTTGCCGCCGGCTCCGCAGCCGATCCATGGTGAGGGATTGGCGGGGTTCGGCTGCTGATGTTGTCGACACGCATGCTGCCGGCGTCGGTGCGGGATCAGGTCCATGATCGGCTGTCCCGACCCGATCTTGGCCGTTGGTTGGGGCAGGTGGAGCAGGTCGGTCATTGTGCCCATCCGATCCGGGTTACTGGTTGCTCGGACACGATCGACGCGACGACGGGTGTCGTGCTCGCCTCGTACAGTTCGGGGTCGGAGCCGGACGGGATCACGTATCTGCGGTGCGGGAACCGGCGCCGGGCGGTGTGTCCGTCGTGTTCGTTCCAGTATCAGGGTGACGTGTTCCATCTGATCATGGCGGGCGCCGCCGGCGGTTCGAAGGATGTGCCGGCGTCGGTGGTGACGCATCCGTTGGTGTTCGCCACCCTGACCGCACCCTCGTTCGGGCTGGTGCATGCGGCGAAGAAGCCGGGTCGAAGTGGTGGCCGCCGCTGTCGGCCCCGCTCCGGCGACGGCCGGAAGGTGTGTCCGCATGGCCGGCCTAGGTGGTGCATGGCCGTTCATCAGCACACCGACCCGCTGGTCGGCGATCCCCTGTGCGTTGACTGCTATGACTATCACGCTCAGTTGGTGTGGCAGTGGTGGGCGCCGGAGTTGTGGCGGCGGTTCACGATCACCCTGCGCCGGCAGCTGGCCCGGCATCTCGGGATCTCCGAGGCGGCGTGTCGGCGGCGGGTCCGGGTCCAGTTCGCGAAGGTGGCCGAGTTCCAACGCCGCGGCCTGGTCCACTTCCATGCCTTGATCCGACTCGACGGCCCACCCACCGCGACCGAGGACTACCCGCCGCCGAGGATCGGGTTCGGCGCCGACACCCTGGCCGAGCTGGTCGAGACCGCCGCCGGGATGGTGTCCTGTGAGGCGGCACCGGTCGACGCTCAGGATGTGCCGCGGTTGTTGCGGTTCGGCCGGCAGGTCGACGCCCGCCCCGTGCACGACCAAGCCGACCGGGATCATCCCGAGCAGGGTGGCGGGTTGCATCCGGAGACGGTGTCGGCGTATGTGGCGAAGTACGCCACCAAAGCCGCCGCCGATGTACTCGACGGCACCGGGAGCGCGGGTCGGCACCTGGTCCAGCTGCGCCAGGTCCTCGGTCGGCTCGTGGTCCGGGCCACGATCGCCGGCCTGACGGGTGCGGACGGTCCGTACAAGGGCTGGGGCCGGTGGGTCGACATGCTCGGCTTCCGCGGCCACTTCGCCACCAAGTCCCGCCGCTACTCGACAACCCTCGGCCGGCTCCGACAGGTCCGACGCGACTACACCCGCCGCCGACACCTCGACCGGCAGCGCGCGGGCGACGACAGCGCGGCGGGTTGGGCCGATCGTGACGACCAGGACCAGGCCGAGCCCACGACGTTGGTGATCGGCTCGTGGCGGTTCGCCGGCATCGGCTGGCTCACCACCGGCGACGCCGCGTTGGCGGCTGCTTCGGCTGCCCGGGCCCGTGACGACTAACCGAGTGTCTTGGTCTTTCTGGCCTCGCGCGGACGACTGGTCGAGCTGACCACATCTCGGCCTCCCCCGATGATCAGCCGCACTTGGTCGGAGGACCGGTTGTCAAGGGTGAGCGCAGCGAATCACGAAGTGACGCCGAAGGCGCTCTTGATGGCCGGGCCGGAGACCAAACGATCCCAATCGGGGGAGGCCGAGAACGGAACCAGGCAGGAAGGTGAGTTGATCATGGAGGAGCTGTGGACGACGGAGGAGCTGGCGCGGTATATGCGGGTGAATCCGTCGACTATCCGACGGTGGCGGTTGGATGACGTTGGGCCTCGGTTCGTGCGGGTCGGGACGGTGTACCGGTATCCGGTCAGTGCGGTGGAGGCCTGGATGGCGGACCGGGTTCGGAGCAGTCTGGCGTCATGACGGGTGAGTTGTTGCCGCCGCTGGGTGTGCGGCTGACGGTGGACGTGCAGGTGCGTGAGGGTGCGCGCGGTGTCACGTACTACGCGCGGGTCCGTTGGACTCATCCGGTGACGCATCATCGGGAGGGTGTGAAGCGGAGCCACGCGAGTCTGGAGGAGGCTCAGGCGTGGATCGAGCGTCTCGAGGGTGTAGCGCGGACGGGCATCGACCCGGGCCAGCTGTTGTCGGAGTATGTCGGGCAGCTGGGTGATCGGTGGGCCCGTGGGATTGATTCGACGTCGACGTTCGACCCGTATTCGGCGGGCTTGCGGAAGCGGGTGGTGCCGACGCTTGGTCATCTGCCGGTGTCGATGATCACGGCGGGGCTGGTCGATCGAGCGATTGATGCGTGGGAGACGGAGTTCGGCCGGTCGACGGTGAAGAACACGGTTGCCGTGCTGGTCCTGGTCCTGGACGAGGCGGTGCGTGATGGGCTGATCCAGCGGAATCCGGCGAAGGATCGGTCGCGCCGGCGCACTGTCGGTCGGACGCCGGTCGTGCCTGCGGGGCCGGAGAGCCCGCGAGATCTCGCGTTGCCCGATGTTGCGGTGTTGACTCGGCTGGTCGAGGCAGCTGCGGACCGGGGCGGGCACCAAGCGTGGGGTGACTGTGTGATGATCCTAGCGACGACGGCTTTGCGGATCAGTGAGGTTGCCGGTTTGCAGGTCGGTGACGTGGATCTGTCGCGGGGGCTGCTGCATGTGCGCAGGCAGACGTATCCGGGTCGGGGTGGTCTGGTGACGAAGCAGACGAAGGGTCGGCGTCGGCGGACGGTGCCGATCATCGATCCGCTGAGGGGCACGCTCATCCGCCTGACTGCGGATCGCGCGAGCGATGCTCGGCTACTCGTGGGACCGCGCGGCGGCGTGATCACGACGGCGACGCTGCGGGACGCGACCGGCTGGGACGAGATGGTCGAGAAGCTGGGGCTGGCCGGTCTCGTCCGTCATGGGTTGCGGCATACGGCCCTCACGTGGATGGCCGATGCCGGCGTCGAGCTGCACCTGCTCCAACGCGTTGCGGGGCACCAGGACCCGGCGGTGACCAGCCGCTATCTGCACCCGGATCACCAGGCGATGTTGGACGCTGGCGCCGCGTACTCGCGCTGGTGGGCCCAATCTGGGCCGACGAAGCCTGCTCTGACGCTGATCGACGGTGATGCATCGTGAGCGCGAATTCCGCTTCTGACCAGGCAGAATGCTCCGCCGATCGTGTGTCGGGCTGACAGGATTTGAACCTGCGACCCCTTGACCCCCAGTCAAGTGCGCTACCAAGCTGCGCCACAGCCCGTGACGTGGCCCTTCCCGTCGGGAAGTGGGCCTCGGACACTATAGCGGCTCCGGGCGGGCACTCCTCGCCAGTTATGCGGCGAGGTCGTACCGGCCCGACTTCGCGGCGCGCCAGAACGAAGCGGCCAGCCGTCCCGATCCCAACGGGTACGTCCCCGCGTGCGGGGTGGTGATCCAGTGGTGCCCCGTCGGTGATCGCCAGACGAACACCCCGGGCTCGGGTTGTCGGACCCGCCAACCGCTGTGGGTCTTCAGCCGGTGCTCCGAGCGGCTCAGCGGGCCAAGATTGCCGACACCGGTCTGCCCCGGCGGACCGCCGCGATCGCTCGGCACGTACGGCACCGTGTGATCGAGGTCGAGCCGCCGGCCGGTCGCGCCGCTGTGGGGGAACATGCTCGCCGGCATCCGCAGACCGATCAGCCGGCGGAGTGACCGGGGGATCTCGTACCCGTCCAGTGGAGCGAGCTCGGCCCCGAGGTCGACGACCGGACGAATCGTCACCCGGCAGCCGGTGTCGGTCAACCAGCGACGGACCTGGCCGAGCACCAGGGTGCCGAGACCCTCCAGCCGGGCCGGGCCGGTTCCGAGCGCCAGGGTCTCGGCGGAGACATGGACGACCAGCTCGACCCGCGGCCGCGCCACGTCGGCGTCGACGGCACGGGTGGTGACGTCGACCGACAGGTGTCCGTCCCCCTCCGGATCCGGATCGGGAGCGCGATCCCGATCCGGCGTGGTCCGAGTCGGAGCCGCGGCCGAGTGACGCCGGAGCAGGTTGAGCGCACGGTCCGGCCTGGCGAGGATGCCGATCGCCTTGGATCGGCGCACGTCCACCGAGTCCGTGTCGCCCTCCGCTGCGAGGATCTCGGCGATCCGGTCGACCATGGCCAGGAACCAGATCACGTCGCCGGCGGCCGCCCGCGCGATCAGCAGCTTCAGGCCGCCCTCGCTCGCCCTGCCGCTGCGAACGAACCGCTCCGCCTCGTACGCCCTTGCCCGTGCCTCCTCGCCCGCCGGGTCGGCTTCGACGATCTTCGCCGCCAGCAGGTTCTCGAAGCGCGCCCAGGACAGTGCCGAGATCACGCCGTCGATCGCGGCGTCGACCTGCAGTGCGCCGTCCAGGCTCAGCCGGCGCGTCTCGTGCGCGACCCGCCGGGCCTTCCAGGCACGCACTCTCCCCGCGCCGACGGCGGCCCACAGGCGCGGAAGCCGGTGTCGCAGGTCGAGTGCGTCGCCGATCAGCTCCCAGGCGGCACCGGTCGTGGTCTCCAGCTGCGCACCGAGCTCCGCGGCGGCGAACTCCTGGACCGGCGGCGTTCCCTCGCCGCCCGGCGTCCGCGCCCGCTCGCCCTCGATCTGACGACCCCGCGGATCGACGGAGCCACTGTGCAGGTCGGCCCAGTGGCAGGCCAGCTCCAGCAGCCGGCACTCCGCCCGCACTCGAATCCGATGCTGCTCGGCAACGAGCCCGGACAGGCTCCGCGCATCGAGCTGCGTCTGGTCGGATTCGAACATACATTCAGCGTACGAGACCCCACCGACAGTTCCGCCGACACAGCCCCGGTCCGGCCGCGCGGGCTATCGCTTCCGCAGCGCGCGGATCAGCCCCTCCTGGGCGACCGAGCCGATCAGCACGTCGTCCTGGAACAGCCGCCCCAGGGACAGTCCCAACCCGCTCGATGCCGAGGGCGAGTTCTGGTCGTACAGCAGCCAGCGATCGGCCCGGAACGGCCGGTGGAACCACATCGCGTGATCGATCGAGGCGGCCTGCACGTTGAGCCCGATGAACACCCCGTGCGGGATCGTGCTCGCCGACAGGAGGGTCAGGTCGCTCAGATAGGCCAGTGCCGCCTGGTGCAGCCGCCGCTCGTCCGGCAGCGGCGCATTGGTCCGGACCCACATCCGGGCCAGCGCCGGATGGGTCTGATCCACCAGCGAACCGCCCGGGCGCGAGTCGCCGACGTACCGGACGTCCAGCACGCCCCACTCCCGCTCCCAGACCGAGATCGGCCGGCCGGACACCTTCGACAGCACCTCGCCCAGCGCCGGGCACTCCTCCGGCGGCGGTACGTCGGCGGGCGCCACGTCCTGGTGCTCGAACCCCTCCTCGGCCTCGTGGAACGAGGCGGAGAGATAGAAGATCACCGACCCGGCCTGCCGCGCGACCACCCGGCGGGAGGAGAACGAGCCGCCGTCGCGGACCGCCTCGACGGCGTACACGATCGGGACGTCGGTGCGCCCCGGTCGCAGGAAATAGCCGTGCAGCGAGTGCACCACCCGGGTGACCGGTGCGGTCCGGGCCGCGGCCATCAGCGCCTGCGCCAGCACCTGGCCGCCGAAGACACGCTGCAGCGAGGTGTCGGGCTGCCTCGCCCGGAACAGATCGCTTTCGATCTCCTCCAGTTCGAGCAGGTCGATCAGCTGGTCGACGGACTGCACCACGGCCCGAGCCTAGCGGTGCCTAGACTCGGCACCGTGCCTACCGAGCCGCCGACCACCGAAGCGCCGCTGAGCGGAACCGTCGCACTCGTCACCGGCGCCTCCAGCGGGATCGGCCGCGCCACCGCGGGCCGGTTGGCCGCGCTCGGTGCCGATGTCGCCATCGTCGCCAGGCGCGCGGACCGGCTGCGGGAGCTGGCGGCCGATCTGGTGGACGGCTCGGGAGATCGTGCGCCCCGGATCGTTCCGATCGAGACCGACGTCACCCGGCGCGACGAGGCCGAGGCCGCCGTCCAGCGCACGGTCGACGAGCTCGGCCGGCTCGACATCCTGATCAACAACGCCGGCGTGATGCTGCTCGGTCCCATCGTCGACGCACCGGTCGAGGAGTGGGACCGGATGCTGGAGGTGAACGTCCGCGGCCTGCTGTCCTGCGCACACGCCGCCCTGCCCCACCTTCTCGCCGCCGCCGACGAAGGTCCGCGCAACGTCGCAGACCTGATCAACGTGTCCTCGGTGGCGGGCCGGGTGCCCAGGCTCGGCAGCGGCGTCTACAACGCGACCAAGCACGCGGTCGGGGCGTTCAGCGAGTCGCTGCGCCAGGAGGTGACCCAGCGGCACGTCCGGGTCGCGCTGATCGAGCCCGGCGCGGTTGCCACCGAGCTGGCCGGGCACAATCGCCCCGAGGTCCTCCAAGGGCTGCGACAGCGGTTCGCCGATATGGAGCGGCTGGCCGACGACGACATCGCCGACGCGATCGGGTACGTCGTCACCCGGCCCCGCCACGTCGCGATCAACGAGGTGCTGATCCGGCCCACCGAGCAGCAGCAGTAGCAGGAGGGGTAGATGGCGCTCAGACCCTTTGTCGGCAAGCGAGGCAGGCAGCGCACCGACCTGCCGCCCGGGCAGTACGACGTCGGCCGCGACTTCCCGGTGCTCACCGCCGAGGTGACGCCGCGGATCGACACGGCGCGTTGGACGATGACCGTCGACGGGCTGGTCGAGCGGCCGACCACGTGGAGCTGGGACGAGCTGCACCAGCTGCCGGAGACTGCCTACGAGGGCCCGATCCACTGCGTGACCACCTGGTCGAAGTTCGACACCAGCTTCGCCGGGATCGGCGTGGACGTGCTGCTGGACGCGGCCCGGCCGCTGCCCGGCGCCAGTCACGTGCTGGCCACCTCGACCACCGGCTACACCACCAACCTGCCGCTCGACCATCTCCGCGGCGGCCAGGCCTGGATCGCCTGGACCTTCGACGGGAAGCCCCTCCCCCGCGAGCACGGTGGACCGGTGCGGCTGCTCGTCCCGCACCTGTACTTCTGGACGTCCGCCAAGTGGATCACCCGGTTGACGCTGCTCGACCACGACGAGCGCGGCTTCTGGGAACGCAACGGCTACCACGACCTCGGCGACCCGTGGCGCGAGCAGCGCTACTGGGGGGACTGAACCGTGGAGGGGCGATGCTGAACCCGGTCGGCCGGTGGTGTCGAGGACGAGTCGTGGAGGTCGCGCACCCGAACGCCCGGGCCGTTGTGCTGCGGGTCGAGGTGCCGCAGCGGCTGGACCACCTGCCCGGCCAGCACTACGTGATCAGGCTGCGGGCGGAGGACGGCTACACCGCGTCCCGCTCCTACTCCCTCGCCTCGGCGCCGGACGAGGAGGTGCTCGAGTTCTATGTCGAGGAGCTCGCCGACGGCGAGGTGTCGCCGTACCTGGCCGAGGCGGTCGAGGTCGGCGACGAGCTCGAGCTGCGCGGACCGATCGGCGGCTGGTTCGTCTGGGACGGACGTACGCCCGCGGTCGGGATCGGCGGTGGCACCGGCGTCGTGCCGCTGGTGTCGATGCTCCGGCACGCGCGCCGGCTCGGCACCGAGGGGCTGTTCCATCTCGCCGTCGGTGCGCGGACGCTGGCCGAGCTGCCGTACGCCGACGAGCTCGGCGAAGCGCACGCCGCCGTCGCGCTGTCCCGTGAGCGCTCCGCCGCCGGGCGGCCGGCCGGGCGGCTCGCCGCCGCCGAGATCGCCCCGTTCGTCGATCCGCAGAGCACCTACTACATCTGCGGCTCGGCCGGCTTCGCCGAGGCCGCGTCGGAGCTGCTGATGAGCCTCGGGATCCCGCCCGGAGCGGTCCGGGTGGAGCGGTTCGGCCCGTCCGGCTAGCTGTTGCGCCCGGAGCCCGGCGCTACTCGTCCTTCTCCCGGTCGGCGAGGAACTTCTCGAACTCCGCCGCGATCTCGTCCGCGCTCGGCATCTGCGACTCTCCCGCGCCCGCCAGCGCGTCGTACTGCTGCTCCAGGGTCGCCACCAGCTCCTGCACCTCCGACGATCCCGACATCTCCGCTGCGATCTCGTTCATCGTCTCGGCGGAGGCGGTCTCCAGCGGCTCGATCGGCACCGCCAGGCCTGTGGCGGCGTTCAGCGAGCGGGTCAGCCGCAGGGTCGCCTCCGGAAACGCCGCCTGGGCCAGGTAGTGCGGCACGTGCGCGACGAAACCGAGCGCCGCCCGCTCCCGCTGGCCGAGCCGGAACTCCAGCAGGCCGGCGAAGCTGCCCGGCACCTCGACCCGGTCGATCCAGCTGCGATAGCCGGTGACCAGGCCGGGATCGGTGCTGTGCGCGGTCAGCATCACCGGCCGGGTGTGCGGAACCGCCATCGGGATGCCGTGCAGGTTCACCGAGAGCCGGACGCCGAACTGCTCGACCAGCCCGATCACCGCGGCCGCCATCCGCTCCCACTGGGTGTCCGGCTCCGGCCCGGTCAGCAGCAGGAACACCTCGCCGTGCTCGTCGACCACCCGATACAGCCGCAGCTCCAGGTCGGCGTAGGACTTCCACTGATTGGTGTCGAAGATCATCACCGGCCGGCGCGACCGGTAGTCGTGCAGCTGGTCGTGGTCGAAGGTGGCGAGCACCTCGTGCTCCAGTTGCTCGATCACGTGAGCGGTGAACAGCCGCCCGGTCTGGCCCGCGTCGATGAAGCCGTCGAACTGATAGACCAGGACCGGCCGCTGACCGGCCAGCTTGGCGGCGACCTCCTCGTCGAGCGTGTAGAGCCCGCGCGGGTCGGTGAACATGCCGCCAAATCTACGCGACCGACGGGCGCGCTCCGGCGATGGCGTTCAGCACGCGCTTCTCCGAGACGGACACCTTCGTACGCAGGCTCTGTGCGAACAGGCTGACCCGCAGCTCCTCCAGCAGCCAGCCGATCTCCTCCACCGGTTCGGGCAGCCGGCCCGGCGGGGCGAGGTCGCACAGCTGGGCGTACGCGTCCTCGCAGCGCGCGATCACCTGATAGCCCGCGCGTTCCCGTCCGGGGGCGGTCCGCAGACCGACCAGCCGCTGCCGCGCGGCGCTCAGATAGCGGGGCAGGTCGACCAGATGACGGTACCGCGTGGCGGCCAGGAAGCCGGCGAAGACGAGGTTGCCGACCTGCTCCGTCACGTCCGCGGCCGCCGACGCGTCGACGGCCGCGACCGCCGGCAGCTCGGCCAGCAGCTGCTGGTGCAGCCGCAGGATCTCTGCGGTCAGGTTCACCATCGAGCGCATCAGCTCGGCGTTGTCGACCCGGACGGTGTCGCAGAGGGCGACGAACGCGGCCTCGGTCCGCACCGACGTGCCGCCCGCCCGCTCGATCAGCTCGCCGACCGAGGCCAGCCGGGCGTCCGCCAGCAGCGCGGGTACGCCCGGGTACGGGCTGTGCCCCAGCGCGAGCTTGTCGACGTTGCTCAGGTGCCCGACCACCCACCGGGTCGGGTCCGGGGTGTTCAGCAGCACCAGCCGGCGCAGACCGGCGACGTGGGCGACGTCTTGTCGTTCGGGCGTCTCCAGCACCCGCAGGCCGACCGCCGTCCCCTCGTCCACGAGTGCCGGATAGCCGACCAGCCGCCGGCCGCCGCGGTCCAGCTCGAGCTGGTCGCCGATGGTGCCGAACACCCAGCCGGTGGCGCCCGAGCGGGCGAGTTCGGCGCCGGCCAGGGTCAGGCTCTCCCGGACCTGTCCGGCCAGCTTGTCCTTCAGCTGGGCGAGGTCACGACCGGAGGCGACCACCGCGCCGTCGGCCGCGGTCACCTCGAACCGCACCTGCAGGTGACGCGGTACGTCCGCCGGTTGCCAGCCCGTCGCCGACTGGCCGGTCAGCCCGCGGATCGCCCGGCCGAGCGCGGTCGGCAGATCCTCCGTGCCACCGGCGGGATGGGCACCTGCGGGATGATCGTGCAACCAGTCCAGCGCCCGGCCCGCGAACTCCGCCGCCGGCACCAGCTGGCGGCGGACCTCTTTCGGCAGGGTCTTGATCAGCTCGGTGGCCAGTTCCCGGCGCAGGCCCGGGACCTGCCAGCTGAACGGCGCCGGCTCCAGCTGGTTCAGCAGCGCGAGCGGCAGCACGACGCTCACCCCGTCCGCGTCCGAGCCCGGGTCGAAGACGTACCTGACCGTCAGTTCGTGGTCGTCGATCAGCCAGCTCGACGGGAACGCGTCCGCTCCGGTGAGCGCGCCGACCAACAGGTCGTCCAGACCGAGATCCAGCAGCTCCGGGGTCTGCTGCCGGGCGTGCTTCCACCAGTTGTCGAACGGCACCGCGCCAGTCACGTCGGCCGGGATCCGCGCCGCGTAGAAGTCGAAGATCACCTCGTCGTCCACGGTCAGGTCGCGCCGGCGCGCCTTCTCCTCCAACTGCTCGGCCTCCGCCCGGACCTCCGCGTTGCGGGCGAAGAACCGGTGCCGGGTGCGCCAGCGCCCCTCGACCAGGGCGCTGCGGATGAAGATGTCACGGGCCTCGGCCGGGTTGATCTTGGCATAGCCGACTCGCCGGCCGGCGACGATCGGGATGCCGTAGAGCGTGACCTGCTCGTACGCCAGCACCGCGCCCGAGCGGGACGACCAGTGCGGCTCGGAATACGACCGCTTCAGCAGGTGCGCGCCGACCTCCTCGACCTGCGTGGCGTCGATTCCGGCCACGGTGCGAGCCCAGAGCCGGGTGGTCTCGACGATCTCGGCCGCCATCACCAGCGGCGGCTGGACCCTGGCCAGGCTCGAACCCGGGTTGATCGCGAACCGGGTGCCGCGGGAACCGAGGTATTCCCGGATGGGAGCCCGGCGGCGGCGCCCGCCGGTCTGCGGCGTGCCCGGTCGGGGCCGCTCGTCGCGCAGGTCGGCCAGCCCGACGTGGGACAGCAGCCCGGCCAATGCGGCGGTGTGGATCCGCTCCGGCCCGGCCGGCTCGGTGTTGCGGTTCAGCCCGAGGTCCTTGCCGATCTCGCGGAGCTGGGCGTGCAGGTCCTGCCACTCCCGGATCCTGAGGAAGTGCAGGAACTCGTCGCGGCAGAGCCGCCGGAACGCGTTGCCGGACAGCCGGTGCTGCGCGTCGCGGACGTACTCCCACATCCGGAGCAGCGCCATGAAGTCGCCGTCGGCAGGTGCGTTCTCGCGCCCGCTCTCCTCCTCCCCCATCGGGGCCCAGAACCGCCGGTGCAGCTGGTCTGCCTTCTCCCGGTGCTCGGCCGGCCGTTCCCGCGGGTCCTGGATGGACAGCCCGGCGACGATGATCGACATCTCCCGCAGGCAGCCCTGGCGCTCGGCGGCGAGCAGCATCCGGCCCATCCGCGGATCCACCGGGATGGCGGCCAGCCTCCGGCCGATCGCGCTGAGCCGCGGGTGGTCGCGGTCGCTGCCGCCTTTCAGGGCACCCAGCTCCTCCAGCAGCCGGATCCCGTCGGTGATCTGGGTCCGGTCCGGCGCCTCCACGAACGGGAAGGACGCGATGTCGCCGAGGTCGGCGGCCGCCATCTGCAGGATCACCGCGGCCAGGTTCGTCCGGAGGATCTCGGGCTCGGTGAACTCCGGCCGGCCCAGAAAGTCCTCCTCGTCGTACAGCCGGATCGCGACCCCGGGCGCCAGCCGGCCGCACCGCCCGGCCCGCTGGTTGGCCGACGCCTGGGAGATCGGCTCGATCGGCAGCCGCTGCACCTTGGTCCGCGCCGAGTAGCGCGAGATGCGGGCCGTGCCGGCGTCGATCACGTACCGGATGCCGGGCACGGTCAGCGAGGTCTCGGCGACGTTGGTGGACAGGACGATCCGGCGCCCCGGATGGGACTGGAACACCCGGTGTTGCTCCGCGGCGGACAGCCGGGCATACAGCGGCAGCACCTCGGTGAACCGCAGCTGCAGACCGTTGATCGCCTCGGCCGTGTCGCGGATCTCCCGCTCGCCGGAGAGGAAGACGAGGATGTCGCCGTTGCCGAGGGCAGACAGCTCCGCGACCGCATCGGTGATGCCCTTGAGCTGGTCCGCCTCCCCGTCGACCAGCAGCGGCCGATAGCGCACCTCGACCGGGTACGTCCGCCCGGACACCTCGATGATCGGTGCCGGATGTTCTTCGGTGTCGGCGAAGTGGGCCGCGAACCGCTCGGTGTCGATGGTCGCCGAGGTGACGATGATCTTGAGATCGCGCCGGCGGCTGAGCAACTGCTTGAGGTAGCCCAGCAGGAAGTCGATGTTCAGGCTGCGCTCGTGCGCCTCGTCGATGATGATCGTGTCGTAGCGGCGCAGGTCCCGATCGTGGGCGATCTCGGCCAGCAGAACTCCATCGGTCATGATCTTGAGCCGGGTGTCCCGGCCGGCCCGCCGGGTGAACCGGACCTGATAGCCGACCAGGTCGCCGATCTCGACCTTCAGCTCCTCGGCCACCCGCTCCGCGACCGTCCGCGCCGCGATCCGGCGCGGCTGGGTGTGCCCGATCGAGCGGCGGCCCAGCTCGAGGCAGATCTTCGGCAGCTGGGTCGTCTTGCCCGAGCCGGTCTCCCCCGCGACGATGACCACCGGGTTGTCCCGGATCGCCTCGGCGATCTCGTCGTGCCAGGCGGTGATCGGGAGCGCTTCGTCGTAGCTGATCTCCAGCACCGGTGCGGGCTGGGTCCGGGCGGGCTGGGTGCGCGCGGTCTGCATCAGTGCGGGGGGTGCAGCGGCGAGTGCGGAGCGCCGAGGTGGTGCAGCAGGTCATGGGCGGCGGCGTCGGTCAGCGTCCACCGGCTCAGCCGGCCGTCCCGGGTGTTGGCCACCAAGCCCGAGTCGCGCAACGAGACCAGCGCCTGGGTCACGGTGTTCGGGCTCAGTCCGGTCGCCGTGGCCAGCGCCTTGACCGGCGAGCCCGGCGCGGCGTGGATCGCGATCAGCAGCTGGAGCCGGGTCGGGTCGGAGAACGCGGCGAGCCGGCCGACCAGATCGGGCAGGTCCCGATGGGCGACGTCGACCGCCTCCCGGGCGACCTCACCGGGATCGACCACCGGGTCCGGGTTCGGATCGTCGGCCACCAATCCGCCCTCCCCTCGGTTCCGAATCTGGCGCGAGACATGTGTTCATCCAGACACATGTGCCGTAGCGTGTCCCCCGGACCAGGACCGGGGACCGGTGAAGCGAGGTTACGCCATGACCGAGACGAGCCTTCAGACCGAACGGGCCCGGCCGAGCCTCCGGGCGCTGCTGACCACCGACGGCCGGGCCGCGCACTCCTTCCGGACCCGGGTGACGGCCGCGTTCGTCACCATCGCCGCACTGCACGTGGTCGGCCTCGGACTGCTCGGTCTCGGCGTAGCCGCCGGCACCGCCGGTGCGGTGACGGTCGGCGCCGCCGCCTTCGCCTACTTCCGCGGGCTGATCCATTCCTTCGACTTCGACCACATCTCGATGATCGACAACTCCACCCGCAAGTTCGTCACCGAGGGTCGCAACCCCGCCTCGGTCGGGTTGGCCTTCTCTGCCGGGCACTCGACCGTGGTGGTCCTCACCGGCGTCCTGGTGATCGCCGGCGCCGGCTTCGTCCACGTCGCGCTGGACGAGTCCTCCGGCGCCGCGCGGGCGCTCGGTGTGATCGGCCTGTCCATCTCGGGCCTCTATCTGCTCCTGGTGGCCGTGGCGAACCTGGCCACCTTCGCCCAGGCCTGGAAGTTGCGCCGGGCGTTACGGAGGAATCCCTCGATGGAGCTGCCGCCCGGGGCGCTGACGCCGCGGGGACCGGCGGCCCGGGTGATGACCGCTCCGCTGCGCCGGGTCCGGCACCCTCGGCACATCTACCTGATCGGCTTCTTGTTCTCCCTCGGCTTCGACACCAGCAGCCAGATCGGTCTGATGATGATCACCGCCGGCGCCGCACTGGCCGGGGCGCCGCCGCTCAGCCTGCTCTGCCTGCCGATCCTGTTCGCCGCCGCGATGACCCTGGGCGACACGTCGAACGGCCTGATGATGCTGAAGCTGTACCAGAGCGCCGACGAGGATCCCGCCCGCAAGGTGAACTACAACCTGCTGATCACCGGCGTGAGCATCCTCTCGGCCCTCGCGGTGGGCACCATCGCGCTGAGCACGATCCTGTCCGAGGTGTTCGGCCTCCACCTCGCGCTGGTCGACCGGGTGGCGTCGGTGGACACCGAGTACGCGGGCTATCTGTTGGCCGGGTTGTTCGCCACGATCGGGGTCTCGGCCTGGCTGTTGTGGCGGCGGGTCGGTCTCGACCGATCGTGAGCGGCCCCGGCCTCAGCCGATCGTCAGGGGGGCCGTGCCGGCCGCCAGCAACGCCTGGGCGATCAGCTTGTGGCCCGCGGCGTTGGGATGGTCGCCGTCGTCGGCCAGCAGGTCGGTCGGGTCGTCGCTCCCGTCGCTGCCCTTGAACGGCGCGTAGAGGTCGACGTACGTCGCGTGCTGGGCCGTGGCGACCTGCTGCACGATCCGGTTGGTGGCGAGGGTCAGCGCGTCGCTGTCGGCCAGACCCTGCGTGGTCATCGACTTCTTCGCGACGTCGCCGTCCTCGAACACGTTCCAGTAGCCGGTGAGCAGGATGGCTGTCGGCTTCTGGCCGCGGAGCTCCCGGATCCGCTTCACGATCGCGGTCAGGTTGTCCTGCACGGAGCCGAGCGAGTCCTCCACGCACGCCAGCTGGTCGCTGCCCCCGCACGTTCCGGCCACGATCTGGTCGTAGGAGGGCCCGAAGTCGTTGGCGCCGATCGTCACCAGGACGATGTCGGCGCCGGAGATGTCGTCCTGCTCGGCCCCGTCGTGCTCGAGATCGTCCAGGACGTCGTCGCTGGTCTCGCCGCCCTGCCCGTCGTTGCGGACGTAGGTCTTCACGTCGTATTCGTCCGCGATCGCGGTCGCGTACTGCTCGGGGAACGGGGTGCAGTCGCAGTTGGTCCCGGCCGTGACCGAGTCGCCGATCGCCACCACGTGCACCTTCGACAGCCCGGGGCTCGGCGCCGCGGTCGGCGCCGGGAACATCGACGGCACCACCGGTGAGCGGGACGGCGGGTCGACGACGACGATCCGGCGCGCGGCCGCGCCGGTGATCACGGCGGCGGTGGCGGCTGCCACCAGGGCGAGCAGCGCGAGGACGGCGATGGCGTGCCGTCGGGCCCGGGACCTGGGCGTCAAGTCTGGTCGCCGCGATCGGAGAACGTCGTCCGCCCTTTGAGCTTGGTCGCCAGCTCGTCGTCGATCCCGTCGGCGACATCGGACATGATCCGGACCGCCTGGTGGAGGTGGGCGGCGACGAACGGCCGGGCGGGCACCGAGATGGTCACGAACACCCGGTCTCGGACCAGCTGGAACTTCACCCAGCGAGCCTCCACGTTGAGGTCGTTCAGCACCTCGGCGGCCCGCGAGCGCCCCTCCAGGTCGTGCACGACGGCGGCGAAGACAACGACCTCCTGGGCGTCGGTGGCGGTGCGCAGGAAGATCATCGTCGAGCCGACCCGGATCGCGACGTCACCTTCGTCGTCGCGGATCGGCGGGTGGCCGTACAGGGCCGTCAGCTCGGCGTCGATCAGGTCGTTGAGGTGCTGCCGGTCCCGCGGCAGCACGCAGCGGAACTCCACCGGCGCAGCAGTTCGCTCGAGGCCCCGGCCTGGGGGCTCCTGCGGGCCCGGCGGCTGGAGCACCTCGGCCAGCTGATCGGGCGCGAGGAAGACCGGATGCTGGACGCCGTACACGTCCCGCAGGGCCGCGACGGCCAGTGCGGCGAGCCGGTCGCAGTCGTCCGGCGAGACCTCGGTCCAGAAGTTGGGGCCGGCCTCGACGCTCGGCGGCAACCAGCCGAGGCTCTCCATCGCGGACAGATCCTCGGCGTCGAGCTGGAAGTGCTCGCCCAGCTCGGCGTTGCTGGCGGCCTCGGCCCGGACGGTGTCGCGCGCGGGTGCGCTGAACCGGACGTACGGGCCGCGCTCGACGGCGCCGGTGTCGGTGCCGATCGTCAGGTCTCCCGAGTCGTCGATCATCGAGACCACCTCGGCCAGGCGACCCTCGAACTCCGCCCACGCCTGCACCGTGCTGCGGTCCAGGTCGAACCCGTCGATCTCCATCCGGCACCTCCTCGCGACCGAACCTAGCGCACCGGTCGCAACCGGCTCAGGAGGTGATCGGCACGGTCAGGCTGTCGATGGCGGTCTGCTTGTAGTAGTCCTTGGAGTCCTTGCCCACCTGCAGCAAGAACTCGTAGGTGAAGTCCAGCGTGACCGAGGTCGCGCCCTCGTCCAGGGCGGGGATCACGAAATCCTGGCCGTAGGTGTAGGGGAAGGTCACGATGAAGCCGGGCGAGATGTTGGCGGTGTCCACCAGCGGCCGCGGCGAGTCGAGCGGACCGGAGTCGTCCCGGGCGGTGATGGTCATCGTCACCCGGGTCAGGTAGATCTTCTGCCCGGCCCGGCCGTTGACCGTGGTCAGCGACAAGGCGAGCGGCTTGTTCACCGAGGCGGTCCAGTCCTCCACCGGCACGCGCGGGGTGTACGAGGCGTTCACCGTCACACCGCTGGCCTTGATCACGTGCTGGGTCGGCACCTTGCTCAGGTCGTTGCGGGGCGGGCTCGGCTGCGCCTCGGGATCGGTTGCCGTGGCGCTCGGAATCGGTGACGCCGCAGAATCGCCGGGTGCCGAACTGCTCACGGTGCCCGCCGGCGGCGGCGTCGCGGAGTCGTCGGCGCAGCCCGCCAGGGCGATCAGGGCCGGGGTGACCAGCGCCACCGCGACGGCGTGAAGCAGCCGCCGCCCGACCCGATCGCGAACCGCCACGACACCCCCGTCTGTCGCGGTCAATGTAGCTGCCGGGCCGTCCGCGCGGTGGCGATTCGGTCGATCCGTGACCGAATCGCCACCCCCGGGCCCGGGTCAGCTGCAGCCGCTGGTGCTGCCGCAGCCCTCGCAGACGTAGCAGGAGCCACTGGGCCGCATCTTCGTCCCGCAGGTGAGGCAGAGCGGGGCGTCCACGCTGGTGCCGGTGATCTTCTCGAACAACTCCGACGTCGTTCGCGCCGTGGTGGGGACCGGGGCGTCGAACTGATCGGTGTCGACCTCGTCGCCGGCGTCGTTCTTCAGCGACTCCGACTCGCTGACCTCCTCCGCCTCCGCCGGCAGGTACGACCCGGTCTCCACCTGCCGGGCACGCTCGGTCGCGGTGTAGATCCCCAGCTCGGACCGCTCGTCGAAGGACAGGTAGTCCAGCGCCAGCCGGCGGAAGATGTAGTCCATGATCGACTGCGCCATCCGGATGTCCGGGTCGTCGGTCAGGCCGGCCGGCTCGAACTTCAGGTTGGTGAACTTCTGGACGTAGGTCTCCAGCGGCACGCCGTACTGCAGCGCGATCGAGACGGCGATCGAGAACGCGTCCATCACGCCCGCCAGGGTCGAGCCCTGCTTGCCGAGCTTGAGGAACACCTCGCCCAGACCGTCGTCGGGGTAGGAGCCGGAGATCATGTAGCCCTCGGCGCCGCCGACCGAGAACGACCGGGTCTGGCTCGGCCGGGCTTTCGGCAGGCGCTTGCGGGTCGGCTGCTTGTAGACCACCTTCTCGACGGTGACCGGCTCGGCCTTGGTCTCCTCGACCTTGGCCGCCTTGGCGTCGGCGAGCGGCTGACCCACCTTGCAGTTGTCCCGGTAGACCGCGAGCGCCTTCAGACCCAGCTTCCAGCCCTGCAGGTAGACCTCCGCGATATCGGAGACGCTCGCCGACTCGGGCAGGTTCACGGTCTTCGAAATCGCCCCGGACAGGAACGGCTGAGCGGCCGCCATCATCCGGACGTGGCCCAGCGGCTTGATGGCGCGCTGCCCCATCGCGGTGTCGAACACCTCGTAGTGCTCCGGACGCAGCCCGGGCGCGTCCACCACGTGGCCGTTCTCGGCGATGTATTCCACGATCGCCTCGGCGGTCTCGGCGGTGTAGCCGAGCTTCTTCAGCGCCCGCGGAATGGTCTGGTTGACGATCTGCAGCGACCCGCCGCCGACCAGCTTCTTGAACTTGACCAGCGAGAAGTCCGGCTCGATGCCGGTCGTGTCGCAGTCCATCATGAAGCCGATCGTGCCGGTCGGGGCGAGCACCGACGCCTGCGCGTTGCGGTAGCCGTTCGCCTCGCCGATCTTGACCACGCCGTCCCAGGCCTTGGTGGCCCGCTTGTGCACGGCCGCGTCGAGCGAGCCGATCGGCCGCAGCGAGTCGTTGGCGGCCTGGTGCTTGCGCATCACGCGCTTGTGCGCGTCGGCGTTGCGGGCATAGCCGTCGTACGCGCCGACGATCCCGGCCAGCTCGGCCGAGCGGCGGTAGGCGGTGCCGGTCATCAACGACGTGATCGCCGCGGCGAAGGTCCGGCCGCCCTCGGAGTCGTAGCCGTGACCGGTGGCCATCAGCAGCGCGCCCAGGTTGGCATAACCGATACCCAGCTGGCGATAGGCCCGGGTGGTGTCACCGATCGCCTCGGTCGGGAAGTCGGCGAAACAGATCGAGATGTCCATCGCCGTGATGATCAGCTCGACCGCCTTCTCGAACAGCTCGGCGTCGAACGTGTCGTCGTCCCGCAGGAACTTCAGCAGATTGAGGCTGGCCAGGTTGCAGGAGCTGTTGTCCAGGCTCATGTATTCCGAGCACGGGTTGGACGCGGTGATCCGGCCGGTCTCGGGGTTGGTGTGCCAGTCGTTGATGGTGTCGTCGTACTGGATACCCGGGTCGGCGCACTCCCAGGCGGCGAGCGCGATCTTGTCGAACAGCGCGCGGGCGTCGACGGTCTCGATCACCCGGTTGTCCAATCGCGCCCGCAGCCCGAAATCGGCGCCGTCCTCCACCGCGCGCATGAACTCGTCGGTGACCCGCACCGAGTTGTTGGCGTTCTGGTATTGCACCGAGGTGATGTCCTTGCCGCCGAGGTCCATGTCGAAACCGGCGTCGCGCAGCGCGCGGATCTTGCGCTCCTCGTTGGCCTTGGTCTCGATGAACTCCTCGATGTCGGGGTGGTCGACGTCGAGCACGACCATCTTGGCCGCCCGCCGGGTGGCGCCGCCGGACTTGATCGTGCCGGCGCTCGCGTCCGCTCCGCGCATGAACGAGACCGGCCCCGAGGCGGTGCCACCGGAGCTGAGCAATTCCTTGCTGGACCGGATCCGGGACAGGTTCAGCCCCGCGCCCGAGCCGCCCTTGAAGATGAAGCCCTCCTCGCGGTACCAGTTCAGGATCGAGTCCATCGAGTCGTCGACGCTGAGGATGAAGCAGGCGCTGACCTGCTGCGGCGACGCGGTGCCGACGTTGAACCAGACCGGTGAGTTGAACGAGAAGTACTGGTGCAGCAGCATCCAGGTCAGCTCGTGCTCGAAGATCTCCGCGGAGTCCGGATCGGCGAAGTAGCCGAAGTCCTCCCCCGCCTTGCGGTAGGTCTTCACCACCCGGTCGATCAGCGCGCGGAGGCTCTGCTCGCGAACCGGGGTGCCGAGCGCGCCGCGGAAGTACTTGGTGGTGACGATCGTGGAGGCGTTCACGCTCCAGAAGTCCGGAAACTCCACCGACCGCTGCTCGAACACGACCTCGCCGGTCTTCCAGTTGGTCTGGACGACGTCGCGACGCTCCCAGCTCACCTCGTCGTACGGGTGCCGGCCGGCGGTCGTGAAGACACGCTCGATCCGCAGCCCGCCCGCGCTTGACGCGCCGGCGCTCGCCGCTGACTGGCTCGCGCCGCGGGCGCGCTTGTCGGCGCGCCCGTTCGTCGGACGAGTGGTTTCGGTCATCTTGTGCCTCTCTCGGTGCGAACTGTCGTGCTGCGAGTGGTGCCGGGGTGAACCCGCGCAGGCCTTCCCCTGCCACGCGGGCCCACCCCGAGAACGTGGAGCCCTTACGGGCTGCGGGTGGGGCTGGTCGGGGCCGGCCGGCCAGGCGTGAGCTTGTGCGGGGTGAAGGCGCTGACCTTGCGGTCGGCGGCGAGATCGGGGATCAGGGGCTCGAGCCCGGTCGGCTCGGACTCGACCCGGAGCAGCGCGATCTCGTCCTCGAAGTCGTCGACCGAGTCGAACTGCCGGTAGACGCTGGCGAACCGGAGGTAGGCCACCTGGTCGAGCTCACGAAGCGGACCGAGAATCGCCACTCCGACCTCGTCCGCCGGCACCTCGGGCTGCCCGCTGGCGCGCAGCGAGTCCTCCACCAGCTGACCGAGCCGGGCCAGCTGATCCTCGGTCACCGGGCGGCCCTTGCACGCCTTGCGCACGCCGCCGATCACCTTGTCTCGCTGGAACGGCTCGACCACCCCGCTCCGCTTGACCACGACGATCTGCATCTGCTCGATGGTGGTGAATCGGCGCTCGCAGCTCGGGCACTGGCGTCGCCGGCGGATGCTGCCACCGTCCTCGGCGACGCGCGAGTCCAGCACCTTCGAGTCGGTGTGCCGGCAGTACGGGCAGTGCATCGGACCGGCTCCTCACGGGCTGAAGGGGGATGACGCGCGCTGGATGGGGATAACGCTGGGGATGACTTGTGGGTGATGCTGTGGAACTGTGTGGATCATCGACCACAATCTGTGGATGAATGACACCTGTGTAACTACTAGATATGGACACCGTACGTCTGAACACCATTGTCCGCAAGACCTCTGACAGAAATCTCGTCGCGTGTCGGGACGGGTCGGCGAAGCCCCTGGCGAGAGCCAGGTGGTGGGCGATCGAGGATGGCGAGAGAGAGGCTCAGAGCAGGTTGCGCAGCACCGTGTAGACGGCGGCGACGATCAGGCCGATGACCAGCCACCGGGTCGGATGCACCCGCACCAGGCGGTCCGCAATCCGTCGCGGCGGGCGCACTTTCGGCCCGCCGGCCGCCTCGACGATCCAGAGCAGGCCGAGGATCGTCACGACGCCCAGGCCGATGAACGCCAGCGGATTGAAGGCGAACGCGGCCGCGACGTCTCCGTGCAGCAACGCGGCCCCCATCCGTGTCCCGCCGCACAGCGGACAGTTCCAGCCGGTCATCGTCCGGAACGGGCACGGTGCACCGACCCCGGTCGTGGCATAGAGGGTGCTGATGCCGAGACCGAGAGCGAAGAAGCCGCCGACATAGGTCAGCGCCGAACGGGCGACGAACTCCTTCGCCCGGTACGGCGTCGGCGCCGGTGCGCTCTCGAGGGTCACCAGACCATTGTGCCCACGTGCCGGGCCGGTCGCAGCGCCACGCCCAGGCATTCCGAGCCTAGACTTCGACGTGATGTCGAGCCCTCCGCCGATCTACGGGCCGGTGACCCACCAGTACGGCGAGCCACCGCCGCCGCCGGCGTACGGCGCGGCGGGCCGTGCCGCGCCCGACGCCCGAACCACACCCGACGCTCGAACGACGCCGACCGCGACGGCCGGTCCGGCGAGCTGGGGGCGCCGGTCGGCCGGGTTTCTGATCGACGTCGCTCCCCTGGTCGCCGCGCTCGTGCCGCTGACCGTCGGCTATCTGTGGCTGGTGGCCGCGCTCGTCCGGGCGCCGCTGGGCACCGAGTCGACGCTTCCCGATCTCTCCTCGATCGTGGTGTGGCTCGCCGTCGGCGGAGTCGCACTGCTGGCCGCACTCGGGTGGACCGTCTACAACCGGTGGATCCTCGGCGGCGGCACCGGGCGCTCGCTCGGCCGACGCGCCCGGAAGGTCTGTCTGCTCAGTGTGCAGACCGGCGAGCCGATCGGCGCGCCGAACGCCTTCGCCCGCGACCTGGTGCACCTCCTCGACGCGCTCAGTGTCGTCGGCTTCCTCTGGCCGCTCTGGGACGACAAGCGCCGGACCTTCGCCGACATGATCACCGAGACCGTGGTCGTCGACGAGCGCTGAGGCTCAGGGAAGGGCGGCATGGCTCGTCGCGGCCGGCCGGTAGTCCTCGCCGGTGACCTGCAGCGCGGTCGGGATCACGACGGCGAGTGCGGCCACCGCGAGCATGGCCGCGGCTACCAGCACCAGGGCGATCCCCCGGTCGGTCAGCCGCCACGGCGCCGCCGTCGCCGCCGACGACACGCCAGCCGCTGAGGCGGCACGGATCCGCGTCGGAGGCGCAGGGGTGGACCGGCAGGCGCGCGGCTGGGCCGACGCTGCCGCCGACCGCAGGCGCGGTGCCCGCACGCCCGAGGCTGGACGCAGCCGGGGGCCGGTCGTGCGTTCCCGGCCGCGCGCGGGGCGGGTTTCGAGCTCGGCAACGCTCATCGCGAATCCCTCCTCTTCACCGGCGTCGGCGCAGCCGAAGCCAGATAGAACGTCTGTTTGATTTATATCGTACCTACGTGCGAATGCCAAGGCTCTGGGCGGACTTTTTCGACCAATTGTTCGACCCGGCACCGGCATGTCGTCACTTCATCACCGGGCACTGACAGTTCTGACCGCCGCCGCTAGGCCGGCGATCACTGGTCTGCTCGTTAACACGCGCGTCACATCTCGGCTCAGATGCCGGACGCCTCCGGCGTGAGGCGCGTCACCGAAGGGCTCCGGGCGCGGGCGTGCCGGAGCGAGCCGCCAGACCGGAATGTGACGTAGCTCATCCGAATTCGCGTAATACCACTCGATGCGGTGGACTACATTCATGCCAGTTGATGCACTGGTCTAGAGAAGGAGCATGGCGTGGCAGTGGAGGGATCTCGTGGCGCGGAGCAGCCACCGGTGCCCGTCTTCTTCCTGTCCGACAGCACCGGGATCAGCGCGGAGACGATGGGCAACGCCCTGCTCATCCAGTTTCCGGACCTGCGTTTCGAGCGGCGGCTGATCCCCTTCATCTCCACGGTCGAGGAGGCCCGCAAGGTCGTCGGGATCCTCGATGCGGCGATGCGGGGTCCGATCACTCCGCTCGCCTTCTCCACGACGGCGGTGACCGAGATCCGCGACGAGCTGCACAAGACCAGCTGTCCGCTGATCGACTTCTTCGACCTGCACATGAGCCGAGTCGAGTCCATTCTGGGCACCCGCGGGCTCCATGTCGCCGCCCGGCTGCACGGCGTCGGAGACGTCAAGCGCTACAACGCCCGGATGGCAGCGGTGGAATACGCGATCGAGCACGACGATGGCCAGAGCCTGCGGGCTCTGGACAAGGCCGACGTCATCCTGGTCGCGCCGTCACGATGCGGAAAGACCCCGACCACGATGTACCTGGCGCTGCAGCACGGCGTCTTCGTCGCCAACTATCCGCTGGTCGATGAGGACTTCGACGACAACGACCTGCCCCGGCCGATCCGCGGACTGCGCGACCGCTGCTTCGGCATCACCACCAACCCGGCGCGACTCAGCCAGGTTCGCCAGGAGCGCCGACCGAACTCTCGCTATGCGTCGCTGGAGCAGTGCGCGTACGAGCTCAGGCGCGCCGAGGCACTGTTCCGCTCCCACCGGATCCCCATGATCAACTCCGCGACGAAGTCAGTCGAAGAAATGTCCACCGTCATCCTGCAGACCCGCAACGCCGGCTGAGCACCCCAAACCCCGAGGAAGGCCCGCCATGAGCACCGACGTGATCACCGCCACCCCGTCCGCCACCGTCCAGGACAAGAACGTCCTCTGGTTCTCCGAGCTCGGCCTGGCCGATCTCGAGGCGGTTGGCGGCAAGAACTCCTCGCTCGGCGAGATGGTCAGCAATCTGGCCGATGCCGGCGTCCGGGTCCCGGACGGGTTCGCGACCACCGCCGACGCCTATCGGCGCTTCATCGGCACCACCGGGCTGGCGGAGACGATCGGCTCGCTGCTGGCCGGCTTGGACACCGACGACGTCAAGGAGCTGGCGCGCGTCGGCGCCCGGATCCGGGCCGCGGTCGTGGAGCAGCCGTTCCCGGCCGATCTCGAGGCCGACATCCGCTCGGCCTACGACCGGCTGGCCGGCGACGACCCCGACGCGTCGTTCGCGGTCCGCTCCAGCGCCACCGCGGAGGACCTGCCCGACGCGTCGTTTGCCGGTCAGCAGGAGACCTTCCTCAACGTCCGCGGCATCGAGGCCATCCTGACCGCGATCCGGGAGGTCTTCGCCTCGCTCTACAACGACCGCGCGATCGCCTATCGGGTGCACCACGAGTTCGCCCACGAGACGGTAGCACTGTCGGCGGGGGTGCAGCAGATGGTGCGCTCCGACGTCGGCGCCTCCGGGGTGATGTTCACCATGGACACCGAGTCCGGCTTCCGCGACGCCGTCTTCATCACCTCCAGCTATGGTCTCGGCGAGGCGGTGGTCCAGGGTGCGGTGAACCCGGACGAGTTCTATGTCTACAAGCCGGCGCTGCGGGCGGGCCGGCCGGCGATCTTGAAGCGGGGCGTCGGCGGCAAGGCGATCAAGATGGTCTACACGGCCGACCGGACGGTCGGCAAGACCACCGAGTTCGTCGACGTGCCGGTCGACCAGCGCGGGCTGCTCAGCCTCACCGACGACGAGGTGACCGAGCTCGCCCGGCACGCGCTCGCGATCGAGGCGCACTACGGCCGGCCGATGGACATCGAATGGGGCAAGGACGGCCGGGACGGAAAGCTCTACATCCTGCAGGCGCGGCCGGAGACGGTGAAGTCGCGGCAGGCCGCGGGGAGCCTGCAGCGGTTCAAGCTGAACGAGAAGGGCAGCTCGCTGATCGAGGGTCGCGCCATCGGCCAGAAGATCGGCGCCGGTGCGGTGCGGGTGCTCACCTCGCTGGAGCAGATGCACGAGTTCACTCCGGGCGAGGTGCTGGTCGCCGACATGACCGACCCCGACTGGGAGCCGATCATGAAGCGCGCCTCCGCGATCGTCACCAACCGCGGCGGACGGACCTGCCACGCGGCGATCATCGCCCGCGAGCTCGGCATCCCGGCCGTGGTCGGCACCGGTGGGGCGACCCGGACGCTCGCCGACGGACAGCAGGTGACCGTGTCCTGCGCCGAGGGCGACACCGGCTACGTGTACGACGGGCTGCTCGACTTCAGCGTCGAGGAGACCCAGCTGGATGCCATGCCGGAGATCGGCGTCAAGATCATGATGAACGTCGGTACCCCGGAGCAGGCCTTTGCCTTCTCCCGGTTGCCGAACGCCGGCGTCGGTCTGGCCCGGCTGGAGTTCATCATCAACCGGCAGATCGGGATCCATCCGAAGGCGCTGCTGGACTTCGACACCCTGACGGGCAGCCTGCGCGAGCAGGTGGCCGAGGCGGTGGCCGCGTACGACTCGCCGCGGGACTACTTCGTCCAGCGGGTTGCCGAGGGGGTGGCCACCATCGCGGCAGCCTTTGCGCCGAACCCGGTGATCGTGCGGATGAGCGACTTCAAGTCCAACGAGTACGCGAACCTCGTCGGCGGCGAGCTCTACGAGCCGCACGAGGAGAACCCGATGATCGGCTACCGGGGAGCATCGCGCTACCTCTCCCCCGATTTCGCCGAGTGTTTCGCGATGGAGTGCGAGGCGCTGAAGTACGTCCGGGACGAGATGGGCCTGACCAACGTCAAGATCATGATCCCGTTCGTCCGGACCCTGGGCGAAGCCGAGGGCGTGATCGATCTGCTCGCCCAGCACGGACTCCGGCGCGGCGAGAACGAGCTGCAGGTCGTGATGATGTGCGAGCTGCCGTCGAACGCGGTGCTGGCGGATCGCTTCCTCGACCACTTCGACGGATTCTCGATCGGCTCGAACGACATGACCCAGCTGACCCTGGGCCTGGACCGCGACTCCGGCCTCGTCGCGGCCACGTTCGACGAGCGCGACCCGGCGGTGAAGTTCATGATCGAGGCGGCGGTCACGGCCTGCAAGGCGCGCGGCAAGTACGTCGGTATCTGCGGCCAGGGCCCCAGCGACCACCCCGATCTGGCGGCGTGGTTGCTGGATCTCGGGATCGAGAGCATGTCGCTCAACCCCGACACCGTGGTCGAGACCTGGCTGGCCCTCAGCAAGCATCCCGCGAGCGGGCTCGAGCGGGACTAGGCAGCCTGGAGCAGGGCCCACAGCTCGGCCTTGGCCTCGAAGCGGTCGAGGTCGAGGCCGAGCAACGCGCCCGCTCGCCGGACGTGGGCCTTCAGCGTGTGCCGGTGGATGCCCAGCTCGCGCGCTGCCGGCTCCCAGGCCGCGTTGTGCGAGAGCCAGGCCTCGACCGCCCGGCGCAGCTCCCGGGCGTCGGGATCGCCGAGCAGCGGCGCCAGCCGCCGCTCGGCAGCGGCACCCACGTCCTCCCGCGACAACAGCCCGAGCAGCGGGCCGCTTCCCAGCTCGATGATCGGCGATCCGGTCCGACCCCGATCCAGCTCCTCCAGTCCTTCGCGCAGTGCGGCGCCGACCCCCGTCCAGCCCACCGGCCGGGACAGCACGACCGGCGGGTGACGCAGGGCCAGCAACTCCGCGGCGCCGTCCGCGGCTCGGTCCTCGACGATCGCGACGAAGACGTCGCGCCAACGGGTCGCCAGCACCACCTGGCCGGCCCCGGCCCGGACGCTGAGCGCGTGCTCCAGCTCCCCGGGCTCGCTGACCGAGCCGAACCTGGTCTGCAGCACCCGCAGCGGCGCCTCAGGCAGCCGGCGGCCGGCGACCGACAGCACCCGGCGCGCCGCATCGAGCGCGCCGGACGTCGCCAGCTCGAGCAGCTCGGCGTTCAGCGTGAGCGCTGACTCCTGCTGCCGGGCCGCGTCCTCCACGGCGAACTCGGCCAGCGCGACCGCACTGGTGATCACCGCCGTCGCCGCGGTGTCCGGGCGCGCCTCGGTGGCCACCGCCAGCACCCCCCGCAGCTCGTCGCGGCGGCCGAGCGTCTGCAGATTGACTACCCCCCGGGCCACCTCCAGCGCGGCACCGGACCGGAGCCGCCGCTGCAGCAACCGGCGCGCCTCCCGCCGCACCGCAGCCGCGTCGCCGGTGCTCAGCGTCCTGCGGCCGTGCACCGACATCGGCTCGCCGTGCAGATCGAGCAGCACGACGGCCGCGCTCAGCCGGTGCGCCAACTCGTCCAGGACGGCCGCGATCCGGTCCCGCGACAGCGCCGCCAGGGACAGCGAGCGCTGGGCCTCCAGCGTCCACAGGTCGCGGGCGTGGTCCTGGGCCGCCTGTGCGTCGGCGATCCGCCGGACCACTGCGAGGAACGGGGTCCGGAACGGCACCTCGATCAGCGGCAGCCCGTGTGCGGTGCACGCGGCGATCAGCTGCTCGGGCGTACCCGAGCGGACCACCTCGGTGCCGAACCCCACCGCCGCGACGCCGAGCGCGGCCAGCCGGCCGACGTAGGCGTCGTAGCTGTGCTGCGGTGCGTCGTCGGGGAACTGCGTGCCGGTGGTGAGCAGTAGGTTGCCGGGCTCGAGGAACGGGGTCGGGTCGGCGAGGTCGGAACTGTGCGCCCAGCCGACCTCGACCGTGTCCGGACCGCACAGCAACCGCAGGCCGAGCGCCTGGACGGCCAGCAGTTCCGCGAGTGGCATGGCCATGACCACAAGAGTACCTGCCAAAGTGGCACGGGGCCTGCCGGTCTGGCACTGCTTGCCGGGCCTAACGTGGGTGCACGATCTTCGAAACCGAAGGAGCCTTGATCCATGTCCGTTGCACCCGACACCGTCCTCGGCGGCCCGACCCTGCCGCAGGAGCGCCGGCTCGTCACCGCGCTGCCAGGGCCCAGGACCCAGGAGCTGCAGGCCCGCAAGGCGGCCGCCGTCTCCTCCGGGGTTGGCGTCACGATGCCGATCTATGCCGCGGCTGCGGGTGGTGGCGTGGTGGTCGACGTCGACGGCAACTCGCTGATCGACCTCGGCTCGGGCATCGCCGTGACCACCGTCGGCAACGCCGATCCGGCCGTGGCGGCCGCGGTCGCCGACCAGGCGGCCCGGTTCACCCACACCTGCTTCATGATCAGCGGCTACGAGGGCTACGTCGAGGTCGCCGAGCGGCTGAACCGGCTGACCCCCGGCGACCACCCGAAGCGCACGGCGCTGTTCAACTCCGGCGCCGAGGCGGTCGAGAACGCGATCAAGATCGCGCGGATCGCCACCAAGAAGCAGGCGGTGGTCGCGTTCGACCACGCCTACCACGGCCGCACCAACCTGACCATGGGGCTGACCGCGAAGTCGATGCCCTACAAGAGCGGCTTCGGCCCGTTCGCCGGTGAGATCTATCGCGCGCCGATGTCGTACCCCTATCGCGACGGCGGCCTGTCCGGCGCCGAGGCGGCCCGGGCCGCGCTGCTCCAGATCGAGAAGCAGGTCGGTGCGAACAACCTCGCGGCGATCATCATCGAACCGATCCAGGGTGAGGGCGGATTCATCGTGCCCGCCCTCGGCTTCCTGCCCGAGCTCGCCGCCTGGTGCAAGGCCAACGACGTGGTGTTCATCGCCGACGAGATCCAGACCGGGTTCGCCCGCACCGGCGCCATGTTCGCCTGTGAGCACGAGGGTGTCGTTCCGGACCTGATCACCACGGCCAAGGGCATCGCCGGCGGCCTGCCGCTGGCCGCTGTCACCGGTCGCGCGGACCTGATGGACGCACCGCACGCCGGCGGGCTCGGCGGGACGTACGGCGGCAACCCGGTGGCGTGCGCGGCCGCCGTCGCCGCGCTGGACGCGTTCGAGCACGGTGGTCTGATCGAACGCGCGCAGCAGATCGGTGAGATCGCGCTCGCCCGGTTGAACGCCGCGAAGCAGGCCGATCCGCGGATCGGCGAGGTCCGCGGTCGCGGCGCGATGATCGCGATCGAGATCGTCGATCCGACCACCGGTGATCCCGACGCCCAGCTGACCGGTGCCGTTGCCAAGGCCGCGCACGCCCAGGGCGTGATCGTGCTGACCTGCGGGACGTACGGCAACATCATCCGGTTGCTGCCGCCGCTGTCCATTCCCGACCACCTGCTGACCGAGGGCCTGGACGTTCTGCTGGACGCACTGGCCCGCAACTGAACCATCCAACCGAGTCTGCAACGGAGGCACAGCCATGAGCACCGACACCGAGAACCGGGTCAGCGCGCAGCTGCCCGCTGATCTGCCCACCGGTCTGTTGATCAACGGCGAGTGGACCGACTCCTCGACCGGTGGACGGATCAGCGTGACCGACCCGTCCACCGGCGAGGAGCTGACCAGCATCGCCGACGCGAGCGCCGACGACGCCGTCGCCGCGCTCGACGCCGCCGCGGCCGCGCAGGCGGAGTGGGCGGCCACCGCGCCGCGCACGCGCGGAGAGATCCTGCGCAAGACCTTCGACGAGGTCACCCGGCGCAAGGACGACTTCGCCCGGCTGATGACGATGGAGATGGGCAAGCCGCTGGCCGAGGCCTACGGCGAGGTCACCTACGGCTCGGAGTTCCTGCGCTGGTTCAGCGAGGAGGCCGTCCGGATCAACGGCCGGTACGGGCTGAATCCGGAGGGCACCGGGCGGATGGTGGTGTCGTCGCGTCCGGTTGGTCCGGCGTACCTGATCACACCGTGGAACTTCCCGCTGGCGATGGCGACCCGCAAGATCGCGCCGGCGCTGGCGGCCGGCTGCCCGGTGATCATCAAGCCGGCGGCCAACACACCGCTGACCACGCTGTTGCTGGCCCAGGTGCTGATCGACGCGGGCGTGCCCGCGGGCGTGGTGAACGTGATCGCGTCGTCGGACTCGGCCGGCGTGACCAAGCCGCTGCTGTCCGATCCGCGGTTGCGCAAGCTCAGCTTCACCGGCTCCACGCCGGTCGGTCGCAGGCTGCTGGCGCAGGCGGCGGAGAACATCCTGCGGACGTCGATGGAGCTGGGCGGCAACGCGCCGTTCCTGATCTTCGACGACGCCGACCTGGACGCGGCCGTTGACGGCGCCATGATCGCCAAATTCCGCAACATCGGCCAGGCCTGCACGGCGGCCAACCGGTTCATCGTGCACTCCTCGCTGGCCGAGGAGTTCGTGGCCAGGGTGACCGAGCGGGTCCGGGCGATGAAGATCGGATCGGGCCTGGCGGACGGCGTCAACATCGGGCCGCTGATCGACGGCAAGGCCGTTTCCGGCACCGAGGAGCTCGTCGCCGACGCGGTCGACCGCGGCGCCCGGGTGACCACCGGCGGCGAGCGGGTGGACGGGCCGGGCTTCTTCTACCAGCCGACCGTGCTGAGCGACGTCGCACCGGGCACCCGGCTGCTCCATGAGGAGATCTTCGGCCCCGTGCTCGGGGTGACCACGTTCGACACCGAGGAGGAGGGCGTGGCCGCGGCGAACGACACCGAGTACGGCCTGGTCAGCTACGCCTACACCCGGGATCTGGCCCGGGCACACCGGCTGATCGACTCGCTCGAGACCGGGATGATGGGGCTGAACACCGGGCTGGTGTCCAACGCCGCGGCGCCGTTCGGCGGCGTGAAGGCGTCCGGGCTCGGTAGGGAGGGGAGCCAGGAGGGAATCGAGGAATACCTCGAGACCAAGTACACCCTGATCCCCGCCTGAGGTGGAGCTCCGGACGCTGCGCTACTTCGTGGCGGTCGCCGACGCCGGTTCGGTGAACGCGGCCGCCCAGCGACTGCACCTGACCCAACCGTCACTGGCGCGCCAACTGCACCGGCTGGAGCGGCGACTGAACCTGACGCTGCTCGAGTCACGAGGCGGCCGCTTGGTGCTGACCTCGGCCGGCCGGAGCTTCCTGCCGCACGCCCGCGATCTGCTCGCGCGGGCCGACGCCGCCACCGCGGCGGTGGCCGAGCTGGCCGCCGGCCGGCTGCCGGTGATCACGGTGGCCGCGCAGAAGCTGGCGATGTCCGCCGTACTGGCACCGTTCGTCGCCGGGCTGGGTGCGGACGACCTGTGTCCGACCGTGGTCGGCTGCGAGGGTGCCGACGGCTACCGGCGGCTGGACGCCGACGTCGACCTGGTGTTGGCGGCGACACCGCCGGCACCGGGGCTGGACCGGCTCCGGGTGGTCCGGATCCCGATCGTGGCCTATGCCCGGCGTGATCATCCGCTGGCGGGCCGGGTGTCGGTCGAGGTGGCCGAGCTGGCCGGGCACCGGCTGGTGGCGACCGGGGCGGCCACGGACGTACGTCGCCGGCTGGACTCGGTCGTCGGGGCGATCGGAACCGAGCCGGCCAGGGTGGCCGAGGTCGCCTCGGAGCGGTTGGCGCAGGCGTTGGCGGCGGCGGGGCGCGGGGTCGCCGTCGTCACGGACGGACCACGGTTCGACCTGCTGCCGATCCGGGTTCTCGACGCCGACGGTGGACCGCTGGTGCTGGATCTCTACGCTGGCTGGAAGCCGGAGCACCATGCCGCCGAGGCCGTGGCAACGCTGGCCCGGCGGCTGCAACGGTCGGCGCCGGCCGCCGGACGGGACGAGTCCGCCGCGTAGCCGGCCCGGACCTCCCTACTTGATCGTGCTGTTGCTGGCCCGGAGCGTCGGCGGCCTGGCGTCACGCAGCGGGAGCCCCGTGTACTGGTCGCGGATGGCCTCGATCAGGTGCTTCGCCCGGATGGTCAGCGCATACGGACCGTTGCCCACGGAGTGCTGCAGCCTGTCCTTGGTCACCACGACCCCGAGGTCGGCGCCCTTCCAGCGGTAGTCGCCGGCGCCGTAGATGCGCAGGAAGAAGGCCTCGGAGTCGTTCTGCAGCTGGTGCCAGTCCAGCGCGGCCCGGCGGAACACCAGCGCGCCGCTGCGATCGATCACGTACTGCCCGGTCGGCGCCGAGTCGGTGATCAGCTCGACCACCGGCGAGGTCTCCTTGATCACCATCTGGCTCCACAGATCGGCCGAGGCCAGCTCGAGCCAGCGCTCGTTGATCTCGGCCACGTCCAGCTCGAAGTCGACGCCCATGAACTCCAGCAGGTGGAACGCGAACAGGGGTACGTCGGCATAGGCGCCCGCGGTCACGTTGGTGATCGACGACGCGCCGCTGATCCGCGGGTTCAGCTCGCCCAGATAGGCCTCGCCGTCGTCGACGTCGATCAGCACGTCGACCTCGAAGAAGCCGCGGTAGCCCTCCTGACCGAGCCGGTCGCCCAGCCGCCGGACCAGGTCACCGGCCCGGCGTCGGAGGTCGTCGTCGAGCACGTCGGGGAACATCTCGTTGCCGCACCAGCCGCCGCGGTACGGGGTCAGCTCGGGATGACCGGTGAGCTCGGTCATGAACGGTCCGACGATGGTCCCGCAGCGGGTCAGCACGGCCTCGACCGCGACCGGGCGGTTGTTGATCCGCCGCATCACCTTGACCTCGTGACCGACGATGTCCTTCGCACATCGCTTCCAGCCCGGCTCGTCGTCGATGAAGAAGGTCGTCTTGCCGGAGTCGCCGTAGGCGGTCTGGACGACCAGATCGGTGCCCAGCCCGGCCGCGGCGGCCTGCCCGATCAGGTCGTCGTAGCTCTCCACCACGGCGAGGATGTTCGGCACGCTGGGCGCACCGACTTCGTTACCCAGCCGAGTCGTCACCAGCTTGGAGTCCAGATGCTCGCGCAGCGCCGCCTTGGGCAGGATCAGGTCGTAGCCGAGCTCGGCACAGATCCGCTCGGTCTCGTCGTCGAAGAACACCATGCAGATCTTCGGCCGGACGCCCGGAACGGTTCGGCTGCCGATGTAGGCGATCACCTCGGCGTTGGCGAGCAACCAGTTGTTGATCTCCTCACCGGAGTCGAACTCGATGTAGGGCTTGCGTTTGGGCGTGAACACGCGCGGGTGGGCGCCGTCCCAGCCGTCGTAGTAGGTGATGTAGGAGAAGTTGCGCACCCAGCGGTCCAGCCCGAGCAGGTTGAACGGGGTGGCGCCGACGAAATAGATCGGGGTCTCGTTGGTGCGCAGGAAGTGGCGCACCTCGGAGATGTTGCGCAGCGGGCGCCGGATCGGGTCGTCGTCGGTGGGGGCGAACGCCGCGTCGTTGCCGTAGGTCAGCTCGGTGCCGCTCGCCTCGTGGGACTCGGCGTCGATGCCGGTGTCGGTCACGACGGGCCGTCGCCGGCCGCCTCGGCGGCGTCATGGCCCAGGTGAGTGTGGTGGTGACCGTGGATCCGGCCCTCCGGGATCGGGGCGGCCCGCTCGCTGAGCAGCGGCAGCGACGGATCCCATCGGGTGCCGTCTCGTTCGTCGCGGCGCTTCCGGGCGATCGCCGACAACGCCTCCAGCACGACCCGGTTGGCCAGCGCCGCGGTGATGTCGGCGTGGTCGTAGGGCGGGCTGACCTCGACCACGTCCATCCCGACCACCGGCAGCTCCAGGCACAGCCGGCGGACCGCGTCGAGCAGCTGGCGCGCCGACAAGCCGCCCGGCTCCGGCGTCCCGGTGCCGGGCGCGTGCCCGGGGTCGCAGACGTCGATGTCCACCGAGAGGAACACGCCTTCACACTCGTCGGTGGCGATCGCGGACGCCTCGGTCAGGCACTCGCCCAGCCCACGATGGACGATCTCGGTCATCTCGAACGAGCGCATGTTCTGCTCGGCCATCCAGTCCAGCGTCTCCGGCGGTGGCCAGTAGCCGCGCAGCCCGACCTGGAGGAAGCGGTCTCCGCGCAGCGCACCGGACTCGATCAGCCGGCGCATCGGCTGGCCGTGACCCCACAGCGAGCCGAACTCGATGTCGCCGGTGTCGGCATGCGCATCGAAGTGGATCATCGAGACCCGGCCGTGGCCGAGCACGTTCGCGCAGCCCTTCGCGTCCGGATAGGCAATCGAGTGATCCCCGCCGAGAATGATCGGAATGGCACCCGAGCGGGCGGCCTTCTCCACCGCCGCCTCCAGCGCCGGCAGCGCCACCTCGATGTCCCCGGAGTACATCTCGACATCGCCGGCGTCGTAGACGTTCAGCTCGGTCAGCCCGTCGGTGCGCAGCGCCAGCGACGGCCGGGAGCCGTCGTGCGGCAGGTAGTCGGTCATCCGGATCGCCTGCGGGCCGAACCGGGTGCCCGCCCGGTAGGACGTACCGCCGTCGAACGGCGCGCCGAGGATGACCACGTCCGCGTCGGCGTAGCTGTCGGTGTCGTCGAGGTCGCACGGACGGACACCGAGGAAGGTGATGTCCGGTCCGAACTGGGGCCCGTATCTGACCATGACCGCGCTCCCCTTTCGCTCAGAAATCCAGGTGCTCGTGCTGCTTCATGTTGTGGGCCGCCTCGTGCTTGAGGGTTTCGTTCCGGAAGAACGCCGGCTGCCTGGCCCGCATGATCAGCATGAACACGATGCCGATCAGGATCAGGCCGAGACCGAGCACCAGTACCAGGCCGATGCCGAACACGCTGGCCCCGCTGCCGTACTCCGGATCGGCGCTGTCTCGCAGGGTGATGATCAGAACCCAGAACAGTCCGAGTCCACCGAGCAGGGGGAAGACGAACTTGAACACGATGTTGAACGTGTTCTCGAACAGCATCTTGCGGAAGAACCAGATGCAGCCGAAGGCGACCAGCCCGTAGTAGAAGCAGATCATGATGCCGAGCGAGAGAATCGTGTCGGTCAGCACCTTCTCGCTGAGGATGGTCATCACGGTGTAGAAGATCGCCGCACCGATGCCGGCCGCGAAGGTCGCCGTGCTCGGCGACTTGTACTTCGGGTGGATGTGGGCGAACCGCTTCGGCATTGCGCCGTAGGCGGCCATCGCCAGCAGGGTGCGCGACGTCGGCAGGAAGGTGGTGATCAGGCTGGCTGCCGACGAGGCCAGCACGGCCAGGTAGAGGCCCAGGCTGAGTGGGAAGCCGAGGATCGGCTCGGCCAGGTTGCCGAAGACGTTGTCGGAGACGTCCTCGTTCTTCAGCCCGAGGCCGGTGGTGCCCATGCCGGCGTACATCTGCATGGCGATGGTGACGATCAGGTACGTCGCCAGAATCGACAGCACGCAGAGCAGGGCGGCCTTGCCGGGGGTGGTGTCGGAGTCCTTCGACTCCTCGTTCACCGTCAGCGCGGTGTCCCAGCCCCAGAACCCGAAGATCGATCCGGACAGGCCGAGGATGAACGCGGACAGGGTGAGCCCGGACGGTGAGAACCACGACCAGGAGAAGTCGGTGCCGGTGCCGGTGGTCTCGTGCTTGGCGATGGCGAAGACGGCGAAGATCAACAGCATGATCATCTGGAAGGACACCAGGATGATCTGCACCCGCTCGGTGGCGTCGATCCCGCGGTAGGCGACCCAGGTCGCGACCGCCAGGAAGGCGAGACAGGTGACGACGTTGACCGCCTTCACCGTCCACAGGTCGCTGATCGTCTCCGACTGCACGATGGCGCCGATGAACTGGTAGAGGAACTGGACCGCCACCCCGGCCAGGTTGGACAGCACGATGACGGTTGCGATCACCGCGGTCCAGCCGCCGATCCAGCCGATGTAAGGCCCGAACGCCTTCGAAGTCCAGGTGAAGGAGGTGCCGCTGTCCGGCATCACCTTGTTGAACTCTCGATAGGCGTACGCCGCGAAGAACATCGGCAGGAAGCCGGCGATGATCACCACCGGCGTCTTCTCCCCGACCGCGAGCGCGAGGATGCCGACGGTCGCGGTCAGGACGTACGCGGGAGCGACCGAGGAGATCCCTAGCAGGGTGCCGCCGAACAGGCCGACGGAATCGTGCTTCAAACCCTTGTCTGCCATCCCAACCCCCTTCTCGAGTTGAGTGGATGTGTGAGTGTGCGCAGCTACCCCAGTTGGATCATGGCGCGTCGTGCGTCGGGTGGCAATGCTCTCCGCCGGCCTTGCTGGTCGCGGGCGCGTCCAAGCTCGGATTGGCGTCGAAGAAGCCGAACGGCTTGAGCCAGAACGAGATGGTGTCGACCGGCATCATCGGCCAGTCCTCGACCCGGGTGATGTGGTGGATGCCGAAGACGTACCAGAGCACGACGTCGGTGCCCACCAGCGGCGCGTCGTCGGCGATCCACCGCGCGATGCCCTGCTGATGCGGCTCCGGGCCGCTGCCGACCCCGCCGTCGGACTGGGTCGGGTAGTCGCCCGCCGGCCAGCGCTCCCGATCGTCCTGGGCCGTCACCCACAGCGTGTGACCGATCACCGGCGCTCGCTGGATCACCGCCGACTCCGGGTCCAGCAGGCTCGGGATCGCCGCACCCGGGACGATCTTGTACGCGGTCGGCGTGCCGTGCCGGTTCTTCTTCTCCGCGTGCATCACCTTCCACGCGCGCTGGGTCTCCCAGTTGTAGTCGCGGGCGGCGGCGCTCTCGGACTCGATCGTGGTCGCCTGGGTGGTCATCGCCAGCCCGTACGGGTTCTCCGGTGAGATCGGCGGTGCCACCGAGTCGACCTCGACCACCGTGTTGTCCTCGCCGTCGATGTCGAGGTCGAGCTTGGCGATCAGGAAGTGCTGGTGGAACGGGGCGTACGTCCGGGTGTCCACGGTGGTGCCGTAGGGCGAGGAGTCGCCGTCGTTCTCCAGCGGCGTGGTGACCATCAGACCGGTGGCCCGGACCTCGCACTCGATGTTGCCGTCTTGGTAGAACCGCCAGTAGATCAGGTACTCGTAGTTGGCCACCGTGGCGTGCACCGAGACCACCATCCGGCGCATCCGGCGGACCTGGGCGCCGGTCTCGGCGTCGACGTGCTTCCACAGCACGGCGTTGTCCTCCTCGTGCAGGCAGATCGCCTGCGGGATGACCTCGGGCTGTCCCTTGGAGTCCGGGATCACCGCATCGACGTAGACGATCTCGCCCAGGCAGTCGCAGCCCAGCTCGAGCGATGTGGTCATGTAGCCCAAGCCCCACTCGCCGATGTCGTACGCGGTCCGCCGGTAGTGGTCGTAGCCGGGATCGCGGTAGGGCACCACCATCTCCGCGAAGCTCATCCGGTAGGCGACGTCGCGGGTCTGTCCGGTGATCGGGTCGTCGAAGGCGACCTGGTAGATGACCGGGCCCTCACGGAAGTTGAAGCCGAGCCGCATCGACCAGTTCTGCCAGCGCAGCTCGTTTCCGTCCAGGGTGAACGAAGCCCCGTCGGGCTGGGTGATCTCCAGCGGCTTGAGGTCGGTCCGCGGCGCGATGCCGGTGAGTTTCGGGTCGTATTCGGCCCGGACCTCCGGCAGGCCGTAGTCGTGATGGTCCTCGATCTCGAGCAGTTCGAGGGTGTTCATGTCGACGATGATCTTGAGACCGGAGATCGGATGGGCGTAGGGATTGCCCTCGGGAGTCTCCCGCATCCACAGGTCGCACCAGCCGAGCCGGCGGTCGCGCCACTGCTCCGGCATCACCGCCCGGCCGTAGGTCCAGACATCGAACAGCACCAGGGACAGGTCGGTGATGCCGCGGGCGGCGAGCGCTGCCTTCACCTCCTCGTTCTCGTGCAGGGCGTGATCGCAGTCGTGGTACTCGTCCACGGTGAAGTTGGGACACACGCCGGGGACGTGGGTCCAGGACACCACCGCATCGGCGACCAGGTCGACCACGGCCTCGTAGACGTCGTTGGTGGCCTTCTCCCAGAGCACCGACAGCGACCGGCGCGGCACCGCGTCGCCCGGCCGCCATGCCTTGACGTCGGCCTTGGACGGCTCGGCCAGCTCGATCGAGGCGAACCGCCAGGCATCCGACACCCCCTGGTCCCGGCGCAGGACGGCCGCGGTGGCGCGGTACTCGTCCTCCGAGAGCGGATCGAGCGGGTGTGCGGACATGGGCCTGCGCCTCCTCGGCTGTCGGGAGTCAAGAAGATCACTCTGTCAATCCCGCCAGCGCCGGTCAATGACCCGACAGGCTCAATCGTCATGCCCGCCGGGCTTGCCGGCGGCGCGCTCGACCCGGCCCTCAGCCGGCCATCGAGGCCGCCAGGTCGGCGCTGATCGAGTCGAAGGCGGAGACGGTGGAGAACAGCCGCCACGCGTCCTGCGGCGTCGGCCAGCTGGACAGCTTCGCCGCCACCACCCGGGCGGCCCGGTTGACGTAGATCATCTGGCCGTGGATGCCGAGGCAGAGCAGCACCGGCCGCGAGGCGTCGGGGATCCAGAACTGGTTGCGATAGAGCCCGCCCGGCATCCGGTTGTCCCCGGGGCTCTCGGCGAAGGCGCGGACCGAGTCCGGGCCGCCGGCGAAGCTGTCCTCGATCCACCACGGCGGCACCACGCCGGCGCCGGTCAAGGACGTACCGGACCTCAAGATCATCAGCCCGAACCGGGCGATGTCGCCGAGGGTGGCGGAGATGCCGCCGTCGTACATCCCGCTGCCCTCGGAGTCGACGCCGATGTTGGCGTCGAACTCGGCCCCGATCCGGGACCAGACCAGGTCGCTCGCCACCTGGGCGAACCGCATCCCGGTGGCGGCCTCGATCACCCAGCCGAGCACGTCGGTCTCACAGCTGCGGTAGTCGAACGCCTGGCCGTGCGGCCGCGCCTGGCGCAGCGACAGCAAGAAGTCACGAAGGCTGCCCGGGACGTCGGGCGAGAGCCGCGGCGCCCAGCCGAAGGCCTGTTCGAGCACCCGGACCTCCGCCCACGGGTCGAGGTATTCCTCGGAGAACTTGATCCCCGAGCGCATGTCGAGCAGGTTCCGCACGGTAGCGCCGGCGTAGCCGCGGTCGTGGAAGGCGGGAATGTAGTAGGTCACGGGCGCCTCGACGTCGACGACGCCCTGCGCGGCCAGCGCTCCGATCACGGTGCCGACCACCGACTTGGAGACCGACATCAGCAGGTGCAGGGTGCTGGGCTCCATTCCGTTCCGATAGCGCTCGACGAGCACCGCCGGGCCCTGCTGGGGATGGTCGTGGACGACCATCCAGCCGTCGGTGTCGGTGTTGGCGATGACGTAGTCGACGTCGGCGACGCGGCCGTCGTTGCAGAGCACGGCAAGCCGATCGGGGTCGTACGTCCGACTCGGGAGCCGCGGGGCGTGCCCCGCGCCACGCGCGATCGGCACGGTCGGAAAGATCTCCGCCATGTGCTGGAAGGTCCACTCCAGCTGTCCCGCGGTCTGCCAGTTGTCCAGCGTGACGGGGAATGGTGGACGACTTGCTCCCGAACCGATCACCGCGACGTTCCCTTCACAACCTGCCTTCACGAGGCGTCAGGCTACCTGCGGTTCGGCCGCCTGTCCGGCGGCCCGGCCCGAGTGGGACTCGCCCCGACACGCCGTCGAACAGATGTTTGAATCTGTCGGTTCCGGGGTCTATGGTTCGAACATGCCTGATCGCGAGGACGCCACGAGCACCGACACGCCGCCCGTCGGTTACCAGATCACCGACGAGAAGCCCGCACCCGCGCCCGCCCGCCGGCGCGGCCGACCGAAGGCTGCCGACGTTGTCGCCCAGCTCGCCGAGCTGGGCGGTGTGACGTCGCTGCCGGACGGCCCGACCGACGCCTATGGGCTGACGCCGCGACAGCGCCGGATCCTGGAGACGATCAAGGAGACGGTGGAGCGCCGTGGCTATCCGCCGAGCATTAGGGAGATGGGCGACGCGGTCGGCCTGGCCAGCTCCTCCAGCGTGGCGCACCAGCTGAAGATGCTCGAGCAGAAGGGCTTCCTGCGCCGCGATCCCAACCGGCCGCGGGCGCTGGAGGTGTTGCTGCCCGCCGCGGTCGATGCCCCCACGGTCCGCTCCGCGAGCGACGGCGGAGACGAGACCGGCTTCGGCGACAAGGCACCGCAGCCGGTGCTGGTGCCGGTGCTCGGCCGGATCGCGGCCGGTGGTCCGATCCTGGCCGAGGAGCGGGTCGAGGACGTCTTCGCCCTCCCCCATCAGCTGGTCGGCGACGGCACGCTGTTCCTGTTGGAGGTGCGCGGCGAGTCGATGATCGACGCCGCCATCTGCGACGGCGACTGGGTAGTCGTGCGGCAGCAGTCGACCGCGGACAACGGCGACATCGTGGCCGCGCTGCTCGACGACGAGGCGACGGTGAAGACCTTCAAGCGGGCCGACGGTCACGTCTGGCTGCTGCCACACAACCCGGCCTACTCCCCCATCGACGGCGACCACGCCTCCATCCTCGGCAAGGTGGTCGCGGTCCTCAGGAAGGTCTGATTCACAGCGCGCTGGGTTCCGCCGTCGCCATCTGGGTGCGGAAGCGGGCGACGGCGCGCAGCTTGTTGGCCACGTCCAGACCCGCGACCTTGTAGGCCTCGGAAAGCGTCGGGTAGTTGAAGACGGTGTCGACCAGGTAGTCGACGGTGCCGCCGCAGCCCATGATCGCCTGGCCGATGTGGACCAGTTCGGTGGCGTTGGTGCCGAAGACGTGCACGCCTAGGATCTCGCGGGTGTCGGAGTGCACGATCAGCTTCAGCATGCCGTAGGAATCGCCAGTGATCTGGCCGCGGGCCAGCTCGCGGTAGCGGGAGATGCCCACCTCGAACGGGATCGAGTCCGAGGTCAGCTCGGCCTCCGAGCGCCCACAGTACGAGATCTCCGGGATCGTGTAGATGCCGATCGGCTGCAGCCCGCGGAGCTCGTTCGCGGGCTCGCCGAAGGCGTGCGACGCAGCCAGCCGGCCCTGGTCCATCGAGGTCGCGGCCAGCGCGGGGAACCCGATCACGTCGCCCACCGCGTAGATGTGCTCGACCGTGGTGCGGTAGTGCTCGTCGACCGCCAGCCGGCCGCGGTTGTCGGCCGCCAGCCCGCCGAGGTCGAGGTTCAGCCCGCCGGTGTTTCCCTGCCGGCCCGCTGAGTGCATGACGACCTCGGCGGCGACCCGCTTGCCCGACGCGAGGGTGGTGATCGTGCCGCGCGGGCCACTCTCGACCGAGGCGACCGTCTCGCCGAACCGGAACGACATGGAGTGGTCGCGGAGGTGGAACTTCAGCGACTCGATGATCTCGGGATCACAGAAGTCCAGCATCTGGGGACGCTTCTCCACCAGCGTCACGCGGGTGCCGAGGGCGGCGAACATCGAGGCATACTCCACCCCGATGACGCCGGCGCCGACTACCACCATCGAGTCCGGCACCCGCTCCAGACTGAGGATCTGGTCGGAGTCGAGCACCCGGATCCCGTCGAAGTCGACGTTGGCCGGCCGGGCCGGCACCGTCCCGGTGGCGATGATGATCTTGTCGGCCGTGAGCGTCCGGTGGATCGAGGTGCCCTCGACGTCGACCGACAGGGTGTGCGGGTCGATGAAGCTGGCGAAGCCGGGCAGCAGCTCGATGTGGTTGCGCAGCAGCTGGGCGCGCACCACCTCGACCTCGCGGCCCACCACGTGCTGCAGCCGGGCCAGCAGGTCGGAGATGGTGATCTCCTCCTTGACCCGGTAGCTGGCACCGTACAGATCGCGCTGCTGCATGCCGGTCAGGTAGAGGACCGCCTCGCGCAGGGTCTTCGACGGGATCGTGCCGGTGTTCACGCAGACGCCGCCGACCATGGACTTGCTGTCGATCACGCAGACCTTGTAGCCGAGCTTGGCGGCCATGATCGCGGCCTTCTGACCGCCCGGCCCGGATCCGATCACCGCCAGGTCGAAATCGTACGAGTGCTCCATACGCGCAGACTTCCACACCATTGTTACGAGGGCTAGCGTCGGCGAGCGATCATCGCGTCGCGAGATAGATCGACGCCGGGGCGTTGGCGAAGTCGGTGCCGGAGCGCCAGGCCGGCGGCAGGCCCGCCTTGGAGCTCAGGGATGTCTGAGCGCTGGTCTGGGTGGGTCCGCCGGCGCCGTCCGGCAGATCGCGGAAGCGCACCATCCCGGACTTGGCCGGGGTGAGCACGGCGAGCCAGTACGGCTGTCCGGCGACCACCTGGACGGGATCGACGCCGATCGCGTTCCAGTCGCCCGCGGCAGGTGCTGCGGTTCGGCCGGTCGCCAGCAATCTGCCCGGCTTGCGGCCGGCGTCGGCGTAGACGCCCACGATCACCTCCCGCGCCGTGCTGCTCTGGTCGAGATAGAGCCGGACCACCGATGCCGCGCCGCTCGACGCGGCAGTGGAGCGGAACGCCTCGGCCGTCCCCGCGGGGTTCGCGTCGACTCGGGGCTGCACGGCCGACGAGCCCACCAACGCCGGATCGGTGGGTGCGGCTTCGATCGCCAGCCCATGGCCGTCCCCGGCCGAGACGGCGACGAAGTCCGATCCGGCCGGTGGGGTGCCGAAGTCGCCGAATCCGCGATAGATCGCGATCGAGCCGTCGCGGCGCAGGAACACGTCGGAGCCGGTTGCCGACGAGGTCGTGGCGATGTCGGCGGCCCGCGGCGGGCCGGACTCCCCCCAGACACCCCAGCCAACGACCGAGCCGTCGGATTTCACCGCAACGCTGTGGTCCTGTCCCGCCGAGATCGCCACCACGCCGGTCAGGCCGGGCGGCGGGGTCGCCTGCCCGACCACGTCGCTGCCCCATCCCACCACGGTCCCGTCGGCGCGAAGCGCCAGCGCGTGCCGCTCCCCGGCGGCGACGGCGACCACGTCGGTCAGGCCCGCCGGCGGATCCAGTGCGGGACCCAGGTCGCCGTAGCAGCCGAGGTTCGGACCGACCGCGCCCCAGCGCACCACCGTGCGCTCGGTCGTCACCGCGAGCGCATAGCCGCACTCCGATCCGGACACCCCGCGGTAGCCACCCGCAGCGATGGCGATCGCGTGCAGGCCGGCCGGAACATCGACCGCTCCGGTCGTATTCGCACCCCAGGCCGCAACGGTCCCGTCGTCGCGCAGCGCGAGCGCGAAGCCCGCGCCCGTCTCGACGTCGACGACGTGGTCGAGCCCGGCCGGAGGTCGGTCCTCGCCGTGCACTGCACCGCCCCAGCCGACGACGGAGCCGTCGGCTGAGACGGCGAGGTCGTACGGGTTGTCGTAGACGTCGCTGGCCGCGACGTCGACGACGTCGTCCAGGCCGGCCGGCGGGGTCAGGGCCGCGGCGGAGGAACCACCGCCCCAAGCGACGACCGTGCCGTGGACAGCCGGAGAGCCTGTCGCCGGCGGGTCGGCGCTGGCCGGTTCGGCGATCGCCGCCGAGCCGAGCGCAAGCGCGATGATCGCAACCGTCGACGTCCAGGTGTTCCGCCCGTGCCTGCGCATCTCGCTCCCTCGCGTTGCCTTGCGGCGGACACTAGGGGACGCCCGTAGGGCTTGCGCGGTGCGCGAAGAATTCACCTCAACCCATCAGGGCGAGCACCTTCTCGACGGTCCGGACGTTGCGAACCGTCGCGCTCACGCCGACCAGCTTGGCGAACTTTTCCGCGAGTTCCGACGTGCCGAGGCCCTGACCGTAGTGGACGTACACCTCGGTGCCGGCCACCGTGAACGGCTCGTGCTCCTTGGCCAGCGTCGCCAGCCGGTCCGCGGCACCGGCCGGTGCCCGGGCGGCGAGGAAGGCCACGGTGACCTTGCTCGGCTCGCCGTCGGGGTACGGGTTGGCGGCGAGGATCTTCGTCAGCCCGGCCTGCGAGCGGACGCACACGTCGACGCCGAACCCGAACTCGTCCTTGATCGCGGAGGCCAGCTCGCGCTCCAGCGTGGCCGGTTTCTTGGTCGAGCTGAAGACGAGGTTGCCGCTGTTGATGTACGTCGCCACCTCGCTGTAGCCGAGCCCCTCGGCGAGCGCTCGCAGTCGGGCCATCGGGACCTTCTTCGCTCCACCGACGTTGATCCCGCGCAGGAACGCCGCGTACGTCGTCATGGCCTCATCTTCACATCGGCCCGTCCGGCCGGGGCGATGACCTACAGTTGGCGGCATGGGTCACGGCGACGACCTGGCGATGCCGTCAGGCGCTGACGTCACCTCGCTGACCCGATTCCTGCACCAGGCGCATGACCGGTTCGTCGTCACCGGGCAGACCCACCGCGCACTGCGCCGGGTGGTCGCCGAGTCCTGGCAGCGCAGTCTCGCGGCGGGCCTGGACCCGGAGGTCTCCCTGGCCCGGATCGGGCTGGACGACGGCCGGCTGGCCGAGATCCGAGCGGCGCATCCGCTGGCCGCCGCGATGCCGGTGATCCGGCGGCTGCTGGTCGACGGCCTGAGTGACGCCGGGATGCTGGTCGCGGTGAGCGACGCGGCCGGGCAGCTGCTCTGGGTGGAGGGCGATCGGCAGATGCGCACCCGGGCGGAGGGCATGCACTTCGTGCCGGGCGCGGACTGGAGCGAACAGAGCGCCGGGACGAACGCGCCGGGCACCGCGCTCGCCCTCGACACCCCGGTGCAGCTGTTCGGTCCCGAGCATCTGGCTCGCCAGGTCACACCCTGGAGCTGTTCCGCCGCACCGATCCACGACATCGACACCGGCGCGATGCTCGGGGTGCTCGACATCACCGGCGGCAACGACGTCGCCGCGCCGCACACGCTGGCGCTCGTGCGGGCGACGGTGGCGGCGGTAGAGGCCGAGCTGCGGCTGGAGCGGCTCACTCCGAGAGGACCCGAGCTGACCGCCGTGCAGTGGCTGCGGCCACGGCTGGCGGTGCTCGGCGGCCGGTCGGCGACGCTGCGCTTCGGCGCTCAGGCCACCACGTTCAGCCCGCGACACAGCGAGATCCTGGTGCTGCTCGCCGAGTCCTCGGACGGGCTGACCGCGGCCGAGCTCGCGGTGGCGATCAGCGAGACCGAGCAGGCCGGGGTGACTGTGCGCGCCGAACTGTCCAGGCTCCGTGGGCTGCTCGGACCGCTCCGGCTGGACTCGCGGCCGTACCGGCTCGACGGGGACTTCTCCACCGACATCGCCGACGTCCGGGCCGATCTCGCCGGCGGACGGCTCCGGCGGGCGGTGGCGCACTATCGCGGACCGCTGCTGCCGTACTCCGAGGCGCCGGGCGTCGTCGACCTGCGCGAGGAGTTGCACGCGGTGCTGCGCTCGGCGCTGATCAGCAGCGGCGATGCGGACGCCCTGCTCGCCTTCGCCGACACCGCGCACGGACGTGACGACTTCGAGGTCTGGGCGGCCGCAATGAACGCGTTGCCGGCCAGCTCGCCGCGCCGGCCACAGGTCGCGGCCCATCTGGAGCGACTGGACCGGCTGTTCGGCTGAGGCTGCTGTCGAAGGGCTCAGGGCACATACCGCGTTGCAACGTTGCCGCAACCGCGATCGACCTAGCGTCGGCCCATCGAAGCTCGCCGCCCGGGGGGCGGCCGGACGAAGGAGTCTGATCAGCGCATGACGGTCTACGCGAATCCCAACACCGACGGCAGCGTCGTCAGCTACCGCTCCCGCTACGACAACTGGATCGGCGGTGAGTGGGTACCCCCGGTCAAGGGCCAGTACTTCGAGAACCCGTCGCCGGTCACCGGCAAGACCTTCTGCGAGGTCGCTCGTGGCACGGCCGAGGACATCGAGCTGGCCCTCGACGCCGCCCATGCCGCCGCGCCGGCCTGGGGCAAGACCGCCGCCAACGACCGGGCCAACGTCCTCAACAAGATCGCCGACAGGATCGAGGCGAACCTGGAGATGCTCGCCGTCGGCGAGACCTGGGACAACGGCAAGGCGGTCCGGGAGACCCTCGCCGCCGACCTGCCTCTGGCCGTCGACCACTTCCGCTACTTCGCCGGGGTGCTGCGTGCCCAGGAGGGCCACATCAGCCAGATCGACGAGGACACCGTCGCCTACCACTTCCACGAACCGCTCGGCGTGGTCGGCCAGATCATCCCCTGGAACTTCCCGATCCTGATGGCCACCTGGAAGCTCGCCCCGGCGCTGGCCGCCGGCAACGCCGTCGTGCTGAAGCCCGCCGAGCAGACCCCGGCCTCGATCATGTTGCTGGTCGAGCTGATCGCCGACCTGCTGCCGCCCGGCGTCCTCAACGTGGTCAACGGCTTCGGGGTCGAGGCCGGCAAGCCGCTCGCATCGTCGAACCGGATCCGCAAGATCGCGTTCACCGGCGAGACCACCACCGGCCGGTTGATCATGCAGTACGCCAGTCAGAACCTGATCCCGGTCACGCTCGAGCTCGGCGGCAAGAGCCCGAACATCTTCTTCTCCGACGTCGCCAACACCCAGGACGCCTTCTACGACAAGGCTCTCGAGGGGTTCGCCATGTTCGCCCTGAACCAGGGCGAGGTCTGCACCTGTCCGAGCCGGGCTCTGATCCAGAACTCGATCATGGACTCGTTCCTGCCGGCGGCGACGGACCGGGTGAAGAAGATCCAGCAGGGCAACCCGCTGGACACCGAGACCATGATGGGCGCCCAGGCCAGCAACGACCAGCTGGAGAAGATCTTGTCCTACATCAAGATCGGTGCCGAGGAGGGCGCCCGGATCATCACCGGTGGTGAGCGGGTCGATCTCGGCGGCGAGCTGTCCGGCGGCTACTACGTCGCGCCGACGATCTTCTCCGGCCACAACAAGATGCGGATCTTCCAGGAGGAGATCTTCGGCCCCGTGGTCGCGGTCACCGGCTTCGACGGATACGAGGACGCGATCGAGATCGCCAACGACACGCTGTACGGCCTCGGTGCTGGCGTGTGGTCACGCGACGTCAACACGGCGTACCGGGCGGGCCGCGACATCCAGGCCGGCCGGGTCTGGACGAACTGCTACCACGCCTACCCGGCGCACGCGGCGTTCGGCGGCTACAAGGGCTCCGGCATCGGGCGAGAGAACCACGCCATGATGCTGGACCACTACCAGCAGACCAAGAACCTGCTGGTGTCGTACTCCCCCGACGCGCTCGGCTTCTTCTGATCGGCAGGTTCTCGATCATGGTCGAGCGAGTGGCCGTGACCCCGGCGGCGGCGGAGCTGCTCCGCCGCCTCCGGGACACCCACGGTCCGCTGATGTTCCACCAGTCCGGCGGCTGCTGCGATGGGTCGTCGCCGATGTGCTACCCGCTCGGCGACTTCCTGACCGGGGACTCCGACGTCCATCTCGGCGACCTCGACGCGGGCACCCCCGAACCGATTCCGGTCTGGATGAGCGAGAGCCAGTTCCGTTACTGGCGGCACACCCACCTCACCATCGACGCGGTACCCGGCCGCGGGGCCGGCTTCTCGCTGGAGGCGCCGGAGGGGGTGCGGTTCCTGATCCGCTCCCGGCTGTTCACCGACGCGGAGTACGCTGAGCTCGGCGAGGTCCCTCCGGTCAGCGGTTCCGAGCGAGCACCTGCAGTCGGGAGTAGGCCGCGCTGAACTTGTTCTGGTCGATCGGGCTCGAGCTGTACTGCCAGAACGTGTAGAACGGCCACTTGCCCGGCAGCGTGCCCGGCGTCGACGTGCCGTAGCGGGCCACCCACAGCGGGTTGGTCTTGGCGAACTTCGTGCTGTCGCCGGTGCAGCGCTTCCACCAGTCGGCGGTGGTGTAGATCACCGCGTCCCGGTTGGTGCGCTTCTTGTACTGGGTGACGAAGTCGGAGATCCACTTGACCATCGCGGTCTTGGACAGCCCGTAGCACGTGTTGCCGCCGTACGGGTTGTATTCGATGTCGAGCACGCCCGGCAGGGTCTTGCCGTCGGCTCGCCAGCCGCCGCCGTACTTCACGAAGTAGTCGGCCTGGGTCTTGCCGCTCGCTCCGGACGGGTTGGCGAAGTGGTACGCCCCGCGGATCAGTCCGGCCTTGGCAGCGCCGCCGTACTGCGAGCTGAAGTACGGGTTGCGGTAGCTGTTTCCCTCCGTGGCCTTGACGTAGGCGAAGACCCGCTTCTGCGACGTGTAGCTCGCCCAGTTGACGTTCTTCTGGTAGCTGGCGACGTCGATGCCGAGCACGCCGCTCATCGGCACGAGCTTCTTGCTGGCCGCTGACGACACGGCGCCGTCGGCGGTGAGCGCTGACTGGACCCCCTTGGCGGCAATCTCGAGCCGGGCCGTACGCCAGCCCATCGGCGCGTTGCCGGCCTCGATCCCGACGGCCCTGGCCTCGGCGTTCGGCACGAGCCGCTTCGCCGCCGGCCGCTGCACGGTCGGTAGCTTCGTGGTCGGGAGCTTGCGGGTGGGCAGGCCGATCCGGGTCGCGGGCCGCGGGTCGGCGGTCGGGTCTGGAGCCGCGTCGGCGGTCGGGACCGTGACGGCCAGCAGGCTCAGCGACGCGACGCTCACCAGCAGGGTGAGCCGACGGCTCTGGGGGCGAGGGGTCATGGCGGGTTCCTCGGTCGGGCGGCGGCGACTGGTGGCCTCGCCATGTCACTGGCGCCCCCGCAGGCTCGTGCTGCACTCTAAGTGAATCGCATCACACGGTCCACAGAGTGCTGATCAGGTCTCAACCTTCACTTCACATCGATCCCGCCCGGCCCGCCGCGCCCGTTGGTCGACCGCTTCAGGGTGTGAAACACGGTCCACCGGACGACGCGAGAGTTATCCACAGATTGCTCTCGCGGAACCTGACGATGGCGAATCCGCCGATGGGGTGATCGGCATGAATCAGATCTGGACCACCCATGAGTTGGTGGAACGCGGCTTCACCCATGCCGAACTGGCCCGGCTGGTGCGGGCCGGAAGTCTCGCGAGGGTCCGGCCCGGTGCGTACGAGCTGACGACCGCCGGCACTGCCGACCTGGGCCGACGGGCGCACGCGGGTCCACATCACCCGCAGTCGCGGAGGCGGCGCCCGGACGCGCCGGCTCGTGCAGGTCCACGGGGCCACGCTGACGCCGGCCGACGTGGTCGTGGTCGACGGCGTTGCCGCGACCAGCGTGGCGCGGACGGTGCTGGACCTGGCCCGTACCGTCCCGTTCGAGCAGGCCGTAGCGGCCGGTGATCGCGCCCTCGCGAGCGGCCTGGACCGGCTCGCGCTCGACGGGTGCCTCGATCGGATGATCGGCTGGCCGGGGTCGCGCCAGGCGCAGCGGGTGGCCGACTTCCTCGATCCGCTGAGCGAGAGTGCCGGCGAGTCGGTCAGCCGGGTGCGGTGCTGGGAGGAGGGGCTGCCGGCACCGCAGTTGCAGTACGTCATCCGCGACGCACACGGTCGGCAGGTCGCGCGCTGCGACGTCGCCTAGGAGGAGTACCGCACCGTCGGGGAGTTCGACGGGAAGGTGAAATACGGCGAGCTGTTGCGGCCGGGCGAGACCGCAGCGGACGTCGTGCTCGCCGAGCGGCGCCGCGAGCAGGCGATCCGCGACCAGGGCTGGCAGGTGGCCCGCTGGCTGTGGGAGGACCTGTATCGGCCGGGCGCGGTTCGGGACCCGGCTGCGCCAGGCCTTCCGGCTCGCCGCTGCCTGATCCTGCATCCTCTGTGTTAGCCAGGGGCGTGAGGCGGCAGCGGGGGGTGTGAAGCGTGCCGGTCGCCTCAGCGGCGCGGGCGCTGTGTGGCGGACACCGACTTGATGACCAGCCGGAAGCCGGGCGAGGTGTCCATCGGAACGCGCGCGAGCGGGACGGCGGCGTCGATCAGGGCCCGCAGCTCGGGACGGGCCAAGTCGTCGGGCCCGGCGAGCCGTACCGAGCGGACCACCTTTCCCTCACCCCGCAGCAGACCTGCCGGATCGGCGAGTTCCGTCGCCCGCTGCAGGAAGCACAGATTCACCCGCGTGCGGTCGGCCGCCAGCGAGAACGGCGCGTCGGACGGACGTTCGGTCGGCCCGAAGCCGATGACCAGGAAGTTGTAGTTGTCATACACCATCTGGATGGCGCCGGGGAACCGCTCCCGCATCGCCTTCCGGCAGCCTCGGATCTGCGCCTGCATCGCCGGAGCGAACTTCGCGATGAAACCGTCGAGCTCCGCTTCCGGGTCCACCGGCTGACAGTAGCGCTTCACACCTCCGGCTGACGCCGCACACCCCGAGTGGAGGGTGTGCGGCGGCAGCGAGGGGTGTGAAGCGACAGTCAGGGGTGTGAAGCGGCAGCGCGGGGTGTGAAGCGGCAGCGGGGCGGCCTGAGCCCAGGGGGCACAAGGCGGGAGGGCTACACCATCATCTGGCGGGCGGTGGGCGGGATCGGCCGGGGCAGCTTGGTGGAGCCCGAGAGGTACTGGTCCACGCCGGCGGCGCAGGCCCGGCCCTCGGCTATCGCCCAGACGATCAGGGACTGGCCACGGCCGGCATCGCCGCAGGCGAACACGCCTTCGACGTTGGTCGCGTAGTCCTCGTCCCGGGCGATGTTGCTGCGCGGATCGCGCTCGACCCCCAACTGGTCGACCACCGTGTCGGACTCCGGGCCGGTGAAGCCCATCGCCAGCAGCACCAGGTCGGCCGGGATCTCCTGCTCGGTCCCCTCGATCGCGACCAGCTTGCCGGCGTCGAACTTCACCTCGCTCATCCGGAGCGAGGTGACCTTGCCGTCCGCACCGCAGAACTCCGAGGTGGAGACCGAGTAGACCCGCTCCCCCGCCTCCTCGTGTGCGGAGGACACCCGGTAGATCATCGGGTACGTCGGCCACGGCTGGTTGACCGGCCGGTCGTCCGGCGGGGTCGGCAGGATCTCCAGCTGGGTCACCGACTTGGCGCCCTGCCGGATCGAGGTGCCGAGGCAGTCCGCACCGGTGTCGCCGCCGCCAATGATCACGACGTGCTTGTCCTTGGCGGTCACCTGGTTCTCGACCTTCTTGCCGCGGGCCACCCGGTTGGCCTGGGGCAGGAACTCCATCGCCTGGTAGATGCCCTCGAGCTCGCGGCCGGGCACCGGCAGGTCGCGCCCGATGGTGGAGCCGACCGCGATCACGACCGCGTCGTAGCGCTCCTTCAGCTGGGCCCAGGTCGGGTTCACCCCGACGGTGACGCCGCAGCGGAAGTTCGTCCCCTCGTCCTTCATCTGCCGGATCCGGCGGTCGAGGACGTACTTCTCCATCTTGAACTCGGGGATGCCGAAGCGGAGCAGGCCGCCCGGCTCCTCGGCCCGCTCGAACACCGCGACGGTGTGACCCGCGCGGGTCAGCTGCTGGGCCGCGGCCAGCCCGGCCGGTCCGGAGCCGACCACGGCGACCGTCTTGCCGGTGTGCCACTCGGGCGGCTGCGGGGCGACCCGGCGCTCGTCCCAGGCCTTGTCGATGATCGAGACCTCGACGTTCTTGATCGTCACCGCGTCCCGGTTGATGCCGACCACGCACGCGGTCTCGCACGGCGCCGGGCACAGCCGGCCGGTGAACTCGGGGAAGTTGTTGGTGGCGTGCAGCCGCTCCAGCGCCTCGTTCCAGTCGCTGCGCCAGACCAGGTCGTTCCACTCCGGGATCAGGTTCCCCAGCGGACAGCCGGTGTGGCAGAACGGGATGCCGCAGTCCATGCACCGACCGGCCTGCTCGGTGATGATCGGCAGCAGGGCCCGCCCGGGCGTGCCGGGATAGACCTCTTTCCAGTCGTGAATCCGCTCGTGCACCGGCCGCCGCTCGGCGACCTTCCGCGGCGTGGTGATGAAACCTCGGGGATCAGCCATGTGCGGCCTCCATCATGCGGGTGGTCGTCGCGGCCTCGTCGAGACCTTCGCGGGCGGCCTGGTCGCGGGCGGCCAGCACCCGGGCGTAGTCGCGCGGCAGCACCTTAGTGAACCGGCCGACGGCGCTCTCCCAATCGGCCAGCAGGCCGTCGGCGACCGCCGACTCGGTCTCCTCGAAGTGCCGGGTGACCAGGTGCTTCAGCTCGTCCTGGTCGGCCGGCGAGAGCTCCAGGGCATCGACCAGCTCCGTGTTCAACAGGCTGGTGTCGAGGTCCAGGAAGTAGCCGATGCCACCCGACATGCCCGCCGCGACGTTGCGCCCGGTGCCGCCGAGGACGACCACGAGGCCACCGGTCATGTACTCGCAGCCGTGATCGCCGAGGCCCTCGACGACCGCGGTGACGCCGGAGTTGCGGACACAGAACCGCTCCCCCACCTTGCCGCGGATGAAGATCTCGCCGGACGTGGCGCCGTACGCGATCACGTTGCCGGCGATGATGTTGTCCTCCGCGACGAAGGTCGCCGACCGGTCGGGACGGATCACCAGCCGGCCGCCGGACAGGCCCTTGCCGAGGTAGTCGTTGGTGTCGCCCTCGAGCCGCAGGGTCACCCCGGCCGGCAGGAACGCGCCGAAGCTCTGCCCGGCAGAGCCTTGGAACGTGATGTCGATCGTGCCGTCCGGGAAGCCCTTGCCCTGGGTGGCCTTGGTCACCTCGTGGCCGAGGATGGTGCCGACGGTCCGGTTGACGTTGCGGATCTTCAACGACGCACGGACCGCGTCGCCGGTCTCCAGCGCCGGCTTGCAGAGCGCGATCAGCTCCTGGTCCAGCGCCACCTCGATGCCGTGGTCCTGGCCGGTGACGTTGTGCATCGGGGTGCCCTCGGGCAGCTCCGGCCGGTAGAGGATCGGCCGGAGGTCGAGCCCGTGCGCCTTCCAGTGCGCCTCGGCGGCGGCAGTGTCCAGCACCTCGGCATGGCCGATCGCCTCCTCGATGCTGCGGAAACCGAGCGCCGCGAGGTGCTCGCGCACCTCCTCGGCGATGAACTCGAAGAAGTTCACGACGAACTCCGGCTTGCCGGAGAACTTCTTGCGCAGCTCGGCGTTCTGGGTGGCGACGCCGACCGGGCAGGTGTCGAGGTGGCAGACCCGCATCATGATGCAACCGGACACGACCAGCGGTGCGGTGGCGAAGCCGAACTCCTCGGCACCGAGCAGAGCGCCGATCACCACGTCCCGGCCCGTCTTCAGCTGGCCGTCGACCTGGACCACGATCCGGTCCCGCAGCCCGTTCAGCAGCAGGGTCTGCTGGGTCTCGGCCAGGCCGAGCTCCCACGGACCGCCGGCGTGCTTGAGCGAGGTCAGCGGCGCCGCGCCGGTGCCGCCGTCGTGGCCGGAGATCAGCACCACGTCGGCCTTGGCCTTGGAGACGCCGGCTGCGACCGTACCGACGCCGACCTCGGCTACCAGCTTGACGTGCACCCGCGCGCTCGGGTTGGCGCACTTCAGGTCGTGGATCAGCTGCTTCAGATCCTCGATCGAGTAGATGTCGTGGTGCGGCGGCGGCGAGATCAGTCCCACGCCCGGCGTCGAGTGCCGGGTCTTGGCGACCCACGGGTAGACCTTCTGGCCGGGCAGCTGGCCGCCCTCGCCGGGCTTGGCGCCCTGCGCCATCTTGATCTGGATGTCGCTGGCGTTGGTCAGGTAGTCCGACGTCACGCCGAACCGGCCCGAGGCGACCTGCTTGATCGCGCTGCGCCGCTCCGGGTCGTACAGCCGGTCGACGTCCTCGCCGCCCTCGCCGGTGTTGGACTTGCCGCCGATCCGGTTCATCGCGATCGCCAGCGTTTGGTGCGCCTCCAGGCTGATCGACCCGTAGCTCATCGCACCGGTGGAGAACCGCTTGACGATCTCGCTGACCGGCTCGACCTCCTCGATCGGGATCGGCTCGCGCCGGCTGGCGAACCGCAGCAGCCCGCGCAGCGTCATCAGCCTCTCGGACTGGTCGTCGATGTGCCGGGTGTACTGCTTGAAGATGTCGTAGCGGCCGGTCCGGGTGGAATGCTGCAGCCGGAACACCGTCTCCGGGTCGAACAGGTGCGGCTCACCTTCGCGGCGCCACTGGTACTCACCGCCGACCGGCAGCGTGCGGTGGGCCAGCGGGATGCCGTCCGCCGGGTACGCGACCAGGTGCCGCCGCTTGACCTCCTCGGCGATCTCGGCCAGGCCGATCCCGCCGAGCTTGCTGGTGGTGCCGGTGAAGTACTCGTCGACCAGCTCCCGGGACAGCCCGAGGGCCTCGAAGATCTGCGCGCCGGTGTAGCTGGCCACCGTCGAGATGCCCATCTTGCTCATCACCTTCAGCACGCCCTTGCCGAGCGACTTGATGACGTTCTTGATGGCCTTTTCGGGCTCGATGTCGACGTACACCCCGGAGCGGGCGAGGTCCTCGACGGTCTCGATCGCCAGGTAGGGGTTGACGCCCGCGGCGCCGAAGCCGATCAGCAGCGCGACGTGGTGCACCTCGCGGACGTCACCGGCCTCGACCACCAGGCCTACCTGGGTCCGGGTCTTCTCGCGGACCAGGTGATGGTGGATCGCCGACGTCAGCAGCAACGACGGGATCGGTGCCAGCTCGGCGGTCGAGTGCCGGTCCGACAGCACGATCGTCCGGGCGCCGTTCTCGATCGCCTCGGAGACCTCGGAGCACAGCTGGTCGAGCTTGCCGGCCAGCGCCTCCGCCCCGCCGTGGACGTCGTACAGGCCCCGGGCCACGTGGGTGGCATAGCCCGGCAGGTCGCCGTCCCGGTTGATCTTGACGATCTTGGTCAGCTCGTCGTTGTCCAGCACCGGGAACGGCAGCACCACCCGGCGGCAGGACGCCGGACCGGGATCGAGCAGGTTCCACTCCGGGCCGATGGTGTTGTAGAGGGAGGTGACGAGCTCCTCCCGGATGGCGTCCAGGGGCGGGTTGGTGACCTGGGCGAACAGCTGGCTGAAGTAGTCGAACAGCAGCCGGGGCTTGTCGCTGAGCGCCGCGACCGGGGTGTCGGTGCCCATCGAGCCGATCGGCTCCGCGCCCTTGGCGGCCATCGGGGCCAGGATCAGCCGCAGCTCCTCCTCGGTATAGCCGAAGATCTGCTGCCGGCGGGCGACCGAGGCGTGGCTGTGCACGACGTGCTCGCGCTCGGGCAGGTCCGACAGCAGCAGCCGGCCACCGAGCAGCCATTCGCCGTACGGCGCCGCGCTCGCCAGCTGGTCCTTGATCTCGTCGTTGGAGATCAGCCGGTGCTGGCCGAGGTCGGCCAGGAACATCCGGCCGGGCTGCAGCCGGCCCTTCTCGATCACCTTCTCCTGCGGGATGTCCAGCACGCCGGCCTCGGAGGCCAACACCACCAATCCGTCGTCGGTGACCCAGTAGCGCCCGGGGCGCAGGCCGTTGCGGTCCAGCACCGCGCCGATCTGCGTGCCGTCGGTGAAGACCACGCCGGCCGGTCCGTCCCACGGCTCCATCAGGCAGGAGTGGAAGGCGTAGAACTCCTTGCGCCGCTGGTCCATCACGGCGTTGTTCTCCCACGCCTCCGGGATCATCATCAGCATGGCGTGCGGCAGCGACCGGCCGGCCAGGTGCAGCAGCTCCACCACCTCGTCGAAGGAGGCCGAATCGGACGCGTCCGGGGTGCAGATCGGGAACAGCCGCTCCAGGTCGCCCGGAATGACGTCGGACTTCAGCAGCGCCTCCCGGGCGCGCATCCAGTTCCGGTTGCCCTTGGCGGTGTTGATCTCGCCGTTGTGGGCGATCATCCGGAACGGGTGGGCCAGCTCCCAGGCCGGGAACGTGTTGGTCGAGAAGCGGGAGTGGACGACCGCGAGCGCGCTCGCCATCCGCTCGTCGAGCAGCTCGGGGAACACCAGCTCGAGCTGCTCGGTGGTCAGCATGCCCTTGTAGACCAGGGTGCGGCATGACAGCGACGCGAAATAGACGCCGGCCTCGTGCTGGGCGCGACGGCGCAGGCAGTACGCCCGGCGCTCCAGCGCCAGCCCCTGCAGCGGCTGGCCCTTGGCGGCCACGAACAGCTGCTGGAAGAACGGCATGTTGCCGCGGGTGACGTCGGACAGCGACGAGTCGTCGGTCGGCACGGTGCGCCAGCCGAGCACCTGCAGGTGCTCCTCGTCGGCGATCCGCTCGATCGTCTCCCGGGCGGCCGCCGCGGCGGACTCATCGGTCGGCAGGAAGGCGTTGCCCACCGCGTACGCCCCCGCTCGGGGCAGGTCGAAGCCGGCCTGCTCCGATCCGGTCTGCCCCGATCCGGTTTGGGAACGGAGGAACGCGTCCGGCACCTGCATCAGGATGCCCGCGCCGTCGCCGGTCCTCGGGTCCGCGCCGGTGGCGCCTCGGTGGTCGAGATTGCGCAGCGCCTCCAGACCCTGGGCGACGATGGCGTGGCTGGGCTGGCCGGTCAGGGTGGCGACGAACGCGACGCCGCAGGCGTCGTGCTCGTAGGCGGGGTCGTACAGGCCCTGCGCGGCGGGCAGGGCGGCAGATCCGAACTGGCGGGTGCCAGGAGCGAGCGTCATGAAGAACTCCCGTCGTCGAAGCCAGCGTCCGGTGGGCGATGTCTCCCGCGGTCGGCGTGCGGCGTGCATCGTCACGCCATTCACAAGCACGGGACGTCGCTGGCCCACGGAATGGTTGGCTTAGGTTAACGCACGTCATCCACCCCGATGACACTCCGAATCCCGGGCTGACCTGGAGCGGCGAGTGTCCGTGGAGGAACGCACGAGGGAACGCGGTGCAGGGGCGCCGCGACCGCGAATTGCGCGGCGCTCGGCGCGTCTCACAGCGCAACATTGCGCCTGACGGCAAGTGTGGGACAGATCACACCACCGCCTAGCGGTCGCGATCGCTGTCCTTCGGGTGCTTCTGGCAACTTCGCGCGGATCCGATCGGTGGCCGGTCCCGCAGTGCACAGCCTAGTGGACGCGGGCGAACACGTCGCGTCTCGATTCCGCCGGCGGACGCAGCGCAGCCGCCCGAGCTCGGGCGGCTGCGCTAGGTGCGGGTGTCCGGGGAGCGGGTGTCTCGGGAGCGCTGCCCGGCGGAATCCTCACCGGCGCCGGGCTCCGCGGGCTCCTCATCCTCCGCCAGCTCCCCACGATCCCCCGGCTCCTGGTCCTCCGCCGGCTCCGCATCCTCGGGTGTCTGCTCGGCGGTGAGCGGTGCCGCGGGCTGCGGTCGAGGCTCGACCACCTCTTCCCGGCCGGGCCGGTTCTTGACCAGCCAGCCGAACCAGAGCAGGGCGATCACGAACACGATCAGCGAGGTGTAGTTGTTCAGCCGGAAGCCGCCGATCTCGTTGACGGTGTCGATCCGCAGCGACTCGATCCAGAACCGGCCGAGGGTGTAGAAGACGACGTACAAGGCGAAGACCTTGCCGTGCCCGAGGCGGAACCGGCGATCCAGCAGCACCAACGCCAGCGCGACCAGCAGGCACCAGATCAGCTCGTACAGGAAGGTCGGGTGGAACGTCGCGTACTGCTCGTAGCCGAGCGGCCGGTAGCGCTCGTCGATCTCCAGGCCCCACGGCAGCGTGGTCGGCCGGCCGAAGAGTTCCTGGTTGAACCAGTTCCCGAGCCGGCCGATGGCCTGGGCGACGGCCAGGCCAGGGGCGATGGAGTCGAGCAGGGCCGGGAAGGCGAGCTTGCGCCGCCGGGCGACCAGGTAGCCGCCGAGGATGCCGAACGCGACCGCGCCCCAGATGCCGAGCCCGCCGTGCCAGATCTTGAGCGCGTCGATCGGGGTCATCGGGGCGTCGGCGCCGAAGTAGAGCTCGTAGTCGGTGATCACGTGATAGAGCCGGGCGCCGACGATGCCGAACGGGATGCCGACGACGACGCACATCTCCAGGCTCTCCGCCGTGCCGCCACGAGCCACCCAGCGCCGGCTGCCGATCACCATCGCCACGATGATGCCGGCGATGATGCAGAGGGCGTACGCGCGGAGCGGGAAGCCGAAGACGTACCAGACCCCGGTCGGCGGACTGGGGATGAACAGCGGTACGAGGGAGTCGATCACGGCACCCATCCTCACATCACCGCCCTAGAACAGGGCGGGTTTCACTTCTTGGCGGCGTCGGCGATGAGCTGGTTGAGCTTGTCCACGGTCAGGGTGGAGATGTCGACCTCGGAGTCGCCGATGAACATCGTCGGGGTCTGGTTCACCCCGGCCTGGCCGGCGGCGGTGTTGATCGAGTCGACCCAGCTCTGGTGCGCGTTCTGCTGGACGCAACTGCTGAAACCGCTCGGCGTCTTGCCGCCGGTGACCTGGTCGGCGAGGCTGATCAGTTGCTCGTTGGTCCACTGCAGGGTGTGGTTGGCGAACAGCCCGGTGTAATAGGCCTGGCCGAAGCCCTCCTCGGCCGCGCACGCCATCGCGTTGGCCGCCGTGACCGAGCCCTGGTCGATGAAGGACATCGGATAGAGCGCGACCGCCACCGTGCCGGCGTTCTGGGCAGCGGTGATGGTCGACCCGAACGCCTCCTCGAACTCGGCGCAGTGCGGGCAGTGGAAGTCCTCGTAGAGCTTGATGGTGACCGGAGCGCCGGCCTTGCCGAGCACGATCGGCTGCCCGTTGGTGATGGTGACCGGCGCGAAGCTGACCGACCCGGAGGCAGACGGGGCCGGGCCGACCGAGGGCGCCCGGGACGTCCGCCAGGCCTGGAACACGATGCCGCCGCCGACCAGCAACACCACCAGGGCCGACGACACGATGATCAGGATGCGCCGGTCTCGCTTGCGCCGCCGGGCCTGTTCCTCCCGCTGCCGGGCCCGGTCCCGGGCGTTGCCGCTCTTGGGGTTGCCGCCCTTGGGGTTCCCACCCTTGGCGCCGTCACCCTTGGAGCCACCGCCCGGGGGCTTGCTGCTCACTGCTCGTCCTCCTCGATCTCGCCGTCGTCGATGCCGTCGTCATGGTCGATGGCGTAGCGGCTCTCGGGCCGCCAGGCCAACCAGACGGCCGACAGCAGCAGTCCTACGTCGCGCAGGATCTCCGCGGCATAGGCCGTTTGGCCCGGGGCCACCTGTCCTCCGCCCCCGAAGCAGCCGCAGTCGATGCTCAATCCCCGCGCGGCGGCCGAGGTCACGGCGACGATGAACACCACCATCAGCACGCCGGCAGCGATCGCCGCGACCCGGGTGAACAGCCCCACGATCAGCAGCAGCCCGAGCGCGATCTCGGCGAAGGGCAGTCCCCAGCCGACGATCCGGGCGAGCCCGTCGGGCAGCAGCTGGTAGGCCCGGACGGCCTGGACCGAGGTCTGCGGGTCGATCACCTTCAGCCCGCCCGCGACCAGCAGCACCCCGCCGAGAACGAGGCGCAGCACGGTCGAGATCCAGGGGGCGGCTCGATCGAGACGCGTCCTGGTTTCGGTGGCGGAGCTCACGCCTGGGCTAACCCGGCGGCCGCCAGATTGGTTCCCTCGCGGACGCCCTCAGCCAGATCCGCGACCGCCGCGCGGAGGGCGCTGAGATCGTCGGGAGTGCCCGCGTCCTCGGCGTCCAACAGGGTTTTGACCAGAGCGGATCCGACAATCGCCGCGTCGGCGTAGCGGGTCACCTCGAGCGCCTGGGCCCCGTTGGAGATGCCGATTCCGACGCCGACCAGGACGTCGGGATCGACGGCCCGGATCCGCGCGACGAGCTCCGGTGCGGCGTTGGAGACCTGGCTACGAACCCCGGTCACGCCCATCACCGCCGTCGCGTAGACCCAGCCCCGGCAGGCCGCCGTCGTGCTGGCCAGCCGCTCGTCGGTGGAGGACGGGGAGACCAGGAAGACCCGGTCCAGGCCGTGCCGGTCGGAGACCTCGAGCCAGACCTCGGCCTCGTCGGGGGTCAGATCGGGGGTGATCAGGCCAGAGCCGCCGGCCGCGGCCAGGTCGCGGGCGAACGCGTCCGGACCGTAGTGCTCGATCAGGTTCCAGTACGTCATCACGACGGCCTGGGTGCCCGCACCGGCAACCGCCTCGGCGGCCCGGAAGACGTCGCGGGTCCGGACCCCGCGCTCCAACGCCCGGGTGCCGGCCCGCTGGATGGTCGGGCCGTCCATCATCGGGTCGCTGTAGGGCAAGCCGATCTCGACCAGGTCGACACCCGGTGAGTCGCCCTCGCCGGTCAGTGCCCGCAGCGCCTGCAGCGAGATCTCGACGGTCGGGTAACCGACGTGCAGGAAGCCGACGAGGGCGCCGCGCCCCTCCGCCTTGGCCGCGGCGAACGCCTCGCCGCTGCGGCCGTACCGGCTCGGCTCGGGGCTCACCTCTGGGCTCCCGAGCTCGTGCCCTTGGTGTCCAGGCCGAAGTAGGTGATGGCGGTGTCCACGTCCTTGTCGCCGCGGCCCGACAGGCTGGTCAGGATGAGCGGCGGCTCGCCGTCGTCCCTGGTCAGCGTCTTGCCGAGCTTCAATGCGCCGGCCAGTGCGTGGGCCGACTCGATGGCGGGCACGATCCCTTCGGTCCGCGACAGCAGCCGGAACGCCTCCATCGCCTCCGCGTCGGTGATCGGGGCGTAGTGGGCCCGGCCGGTGCGGGCCAGCCAGGAGTGCTCGGGGCCGACGCCGGGATAGTCGAGCCCGGCGGAGATGGAGTGTGACTCCTTGGTCTGGCCGTCGGAGTCCATCAGGACGTACGTCCGCATGCCGTGCAGCACGCCGACCTCGCCCTCGGAGATGGTCGCGGCGTGCCGGCCGGTGTCCAGCCCGTCGCCGCCGGCCTCGAACCCGTGCAGCGCCACCTCGGCGTCGGGGATGAAGTCGGCGAAGATGCCGAGCGCATTCGAGCCGCCGCCGACGCAGGCCGCGACGGCATCCGGCAGCCGGCCGTACCGGTCCAGCAGCTGCGCGCGCGCCTCGGTGGAGATGATCCGCTGGAACTCGCGAACCAGCAGCGGGAACGGGTGCGGCCCGGCCACGGTACCGATCAGGTAGTGGGTCGAGTCGACGCTGGCGACCCAGTCGCGCATCGCGTCGTTCATGGCGTCCTTGAGCGTCTGCGTGCCGGACTCGACGGCGATCACCTCGGCCCCGAGCAGCCGCATCCGGGCCACGTTCAGGGCCTGCCGCTCGGTGTCGACCTTGCCCATGTAGACGGTGCAGTCCAGCCCGAACAGCGCGGCGGCGGTGGCCGTGGCGACCCCGTGCTGGCCCGCGCCCGTCTCCGCGATCACCCGCGTCTTGCCCATCCGCTTGGTCAGCAGCGCCTGGCCGAGAACGTTGTTGATCTTGTGCGAGCCGGTGTGGTTCAGGTCCTCGCGCTTGAGCACGATCCGGGGAGCCGGCCCGCCGTCGGGCTTCGCATGCTCGGCGAACCGCGGCACCTCGGTGATCGGGCTGGGCCGGCCGGTGTAGTCGGTCAGCAACGTCGACAACTCCGCGGAGAAGCTGGGGTCGGCCTGCGCGTCGCGGAACGCCTGCTCCAACTGCAGCAGGGCCGCCACCAGCGCCTCGGGGACGAACCGCCCGCCGAACTCCTCGAAGTGGCCGCGGGCGTCGGGCAGCCCGGCGCCGCTCGCTGGGGCCGGCGGCGGGGTCGTGGTGCCCGGGGGTTCGGTTGCGTGCAGGGACACAGCAGAGCTTCCGTTCGTCGATGACGGGGTCGCCGTCGAGACTAGTCCGTGTTTCCTGCCGCTTCGCGCCCGCTCCGCGCCCCGAGACTCTCGCTTCCTCTCTCACGCGCAGCCCCCGGGTTCGCTGCCGCTGCCACGGCAGAGTCGAGGGCTGCTCGTTCGGTCGGAAGTGAAAGCCGGCGCTCCGCTACCCGACGCTCACCGGCGTGTTTCCTGCCGCTTCGCGCCCGTTCCGCGCCCCGAGACTCTCACTTCCTCTCTCACGCGCAGCCCCGGGTTCGCTGCCGCTGCCACGGCAGAGTCGAGGGCTGCTCGTTCGGTCGGAAGTGAAAGCCGGCGCTCCGCTACCCGACGCTCACCGGCGTGTTCCCGGCCGCTTCGCGCCCGCTCCGCGCCCCGAGACTCTCACTTCCTCCACCGGGCAACGCGG